>JACNKI010000081.1:22372-32912 GCA_014382125.1 Bacteroidota bacterium
TTAATTAAATACTATTATGTCAACAGGTAAAGTTAAATTTTTCAATGAGAGAAAAGGTTTTGGTTTCATCATTGATGACGAAAGTCAAAAGGACCTCTTTGTTCATGTCAGCGGGGTTATCGACAAAATTCAAGAAAATGACGATGTTGTGTTTGATATTACAGAGGACCAACGCGGCAAAAAAGCAATCAATGTAAAGAAAGCATAGTATTTACTACGATTGATGCAAAAAAAGTAAGGGCAACCGTTTCGGTTGCCTTTTTTTTTGGGGGGGGGGGGGGCGACCGAACCGGTCGCCCTTACATGGATTGTTCCTACTTCGCCAGCATGACAGGCATTACCAGCATCAATATTTCTTCATCTTTATTTTCATTACCCACGGGCAGGAGGATGCCAGCCCTGTTAGATGCAGACATCTCGATCAATACCTCTGCTGTTTCTGTGTTATTCAGCATCTCCACCATAAATTTGGAGTTGAACCCTATTTCCATGTCATCTCCCTCATATGCACAGGTAAGACGCTCCTTGGCCTCATTTGAGAAGTCGATATCCTCTGCAGAAAGCACCAGTTCTTTACCAGAGATCTTGAAACGGATCTGATGAGTAGATTGGTTTGCAAAAATTGAAACCCGCCGGATTGACGTCAATAAAGAGAGCCTGTCGATTGTTAACTTATTCGGATTATTGGTTGGGATCACCGCCTCATAGTTGGGATACTTCCCATCAATCAACCGGCAAACCAGTTCTACGTTACTAAATGAGAAAAAAGCATTGGCTTTGTTGTATTTGAGTTTTACAGGTACCTCCTCGGTAACCAATATGTTCTTCAGCAGGTTCAGTGGCTTTTTTGGCAGGATGAAGTTAGCTGAATCGGTCGATTTGGCATCTGTACGCTTATATCGTACAAGTTTATGAGCATCGGTTGCTACAAAGGTGATATCATCCGGAGAGAGCTCGCAAAATATACCCGAGAGGACCAATCTCAATTCATCATTACCTGTGGCAAACAGTGTTTTGTTGATCGCTTCTGCCAGCATCTCCGATTGGAGTTCGATCGATGTTGTCTCTTCAAGCAGGGGTGTTCTGGGATACTCATCACTCTTGTGTCCTGATAGCTTATATTTCCCCTCACCGGCAGAGATCTCAACCAACTGATTGGTTTCGTTAATGATAAAAGAGAGTGGAATGTCCGGAAAGGTTTTCAGGGTGTCAACCAGGATCTTGGCAGGTATGGCCACGCTACCCGGTTCTTCAGCCCGATCCGGTTTGATCGTTACACTCATCGTAGTCTCGAGATCTGAAGATGTCACCTTTAATTCCCCCTCTTTCAATTCAACTAGAAAATCATCCAGAATGGGCAGCGTATTGTTGGTATTGATAACACCTATGATGGCCTGCAGATTCTTCAGCAGAAGTGAGCTCGAGATGATAAACTTCATGGTCTTACAGTTTTAAAATCGGGTCAAATATACAATATTCAATTTGGATAAGCAAGAGCTGCAAAGGAGGTGTTTTTACTCTTTATTAACTTTTTTCCGGCGGAATTGAAACTTACTTTCCTTCCCCTTCAATAAGCGTTTGATATTTTGTCGATGCGTAAGAGGAACAAAAATAGCGACCAGGATAGCCAGTACCAGAAGCGCTATATGCCTCTCCCCCGTTATGAAATATACGATAAAAGGAAATGAGATCGAGCCGAGGATTGAAGAGAGGGAGACATAATGTGTAATTGCCAGGATGACAACAAAAACACCCAATACGATCAACAACGCTAACGGATAGAGAGCCAATCCAACACCTGCCAGGGTGCCAACCCCTTTACCTCCCCGGAAACCAGCGTATAGAGGAAAGATATGACCCAGGACAGCTGCGATTGCACAACCGATCATGACATAGATGACTCTGTCAGGGGTTAAGCCCGGAATTGAGATCCAGGCGACTACCTGAACAACAAACCACCCTTTGAAGACATCGAAAAGCATGACAGGGATCCCTGCTTTGTATCCAAGTATGCGCACGGTATTGGTTGCGCCGGCATTGCCGCTTCCGTGCTCCCTTATATCAATGCCATAAAAAATCTTTCCTACCCACACAGCAGTCGGTATTGATCCGATCAGATAAGCAGTCAGGATTAGAATTATTATTGCCATGATTTCCATGATTACTTAATGCTGTATAATGTTTTCAATACTGTGCAATACTGCGCAATTTTTGTGCAATCTCTTCATTCTTCTCCCAACCCGTAACGCCTTATAAAATCTCGCTTCTTTCTTCCGGTAGAGAGGGTATACCTGTAACCTCTCCATATTTTATTTAAACGTTTAAATTCCTTACGATTGAGCTGAGCTTCTTTAATCTTGTCGTTGAGATCCAGGTCGGACGAGAGAAACTGCATGATATTATTCCGGTAATTGAAGAAAAACCAGTCGTTCGGAGTGATCTCCAGGTAGAAGGTGAATTCATCTCCGTTTCGTTTCTTCGTCAGCTCAATCTTCCCTTTCAGATACCGGTTCACAATCTCATCTTTGATGGTGGCGATCCCGATAGATCCGGTTGAGATAAATGACCGTCTGATCGTATCATAACTCATCCTCACATCGGCAATGATCATAGTCTTGTCCAATTCATCGGGGAACCTACGGAATTTTCCTACCAGTTCAAGCTCCGACTTCAGATTCTCCAGCTCATCCTCTTCGATCAGTTCCGACAAGATGAAATTGAAACCTGTGTTGAAGAGCTGAATCCCAGGCAGATTGGTGGCTGTCATCTGGTCACGAATCTTTTCCATCACCTGCTCTTCAAAAGGAAAATCAAGGATCATACCCAAACGGAAGTTTGTGGAGCCAGGAATAATATAATAGTCCATACTGCCAAATGTCTCCATAAAAAGAGGTCCGGAGTTCAGGCTTAAATTTATCTTGCCCTCGGAATGCATCTGACAATTGAATTTATTCAATGTGACAACGGCTCCAAACTTGCCAGGAGCAGCAGGATCTATTTCCGGAGCTGTCCTGAAAGACGTTAACGGTACCTGGTAAGTCATCTTACCGGTTGTGGAGATCATCACTGTATCACTGAAACTCCTTCGAGGGGTGAAGAAGGCCGGATAGATCATGTTTTCAGTATTGGAGTAAGCCATGCCGAGAAGTAACTTCTCAGAGTTACGGTTTTTGATTGGGTCACTAACAGGCAATATAACATTGTTCGGATCGATGATGGCCGAAAACTTCACCCAGTTGGTTCCGAGGTTCATGCAATCGGTCTGTGGCTTGAAAGCCCCTGTAAAGGTCAGATCCCTGACTGGAGCATTCATCTCCACATTTCCTGCAAAAGCAAACTCTGGGTTCAACATGAAATCGGAAGTGCCTGAGATCGTTCCTTTACCCACTGAATTGCCTGTCGTATCAACCGAAATCCGGCCGAAGAAGATCTTCTGATGATCGCCTTTTCGATCTGAATAATCATACGTTCCGGATCCTATATATTTTTTTCTTCCCAGCACATTCACTTTTGCATCATAAAAATTATGATGCCTTGAGGAGGTATTGGCAATAATATTGGCATTTGTCAGCTCTCTCATCACAGCGTTCTTTTGGATTTGAACGATTCCGCTATCAGGGTAGATTGCTGCATCTGCAACCTTGATAATTTTCACCTCTTCAGCATTGATCACATTTGACCGAATGTTGTATCGTGCTCTCAACGCAAAAAACCTGAGTGAATCTTGTTGTGGATGAATGGAGATAAACTCTGTTCCCGTATATCCCACATCAATTAGCTGAGAGAGGCTGAGGTTGTCTGGGATAGTATATTTAGAATTCTCTTCATTGGTCAGCATGATCTCATCGTTATCAATCATCCAGTCGAACCTGTCCATAGAACAAATGTATCTGTTAACCGGAAATTCCATCGTAGAAATCCCGAGATTTGACCTGAACTCTCCCCGTCGCTCTTCAAAATCAAAATGGGTCCGGTAATTCTTTGTGGAGATAGCCAGTTCATTGATGTCATATGATTTGATCCGGAAATTAGCGATGTATGCATCGAAAGTATGTTGCTGAAAATTAAAACCTTTCGAATCCATTTCAGCATCTTCAATGTACATTGTCCCGGCGCCACGTACTCCGGAAGGTGTTAGGCCAAGAGTTCCTGCAAACAACGATTGATAGTTGAACATTGCTATATCCCTGGTTGTAGATGTAATACTCATCGAATCCTGATATGGCATCCAAAACTCGGTTACGCTATCTGCAATCACAGCCGGATACTGTATCCCCGTCATTTGTTCCCTCATCACAAATCCCTGAGCAACAGTCTTCATGCTATCTGGGTAGAAGATGAAATTGTCAGATACTGATGTGGAGTTGAGATAGTTGAGTTGTCCCTCCCCCATCAATCCCTTGTTACTCAAGTCAATCTTGGCGACGAAGACACCTTTACCTCCATAGATCGGGAATCCGGTGGCATCTGATTGTTTTTCAAATCCGAGAGAGAAATCGGGCCTGATTTTCAACGGCTCAGTGATATCCGGGAAGATTCCGGCAGAAACAAGTTGACCATTAAACTGTAGGCTATCCGTATCAATGTAGTCCAGGCTATTCATGGTAAATGGAAGCACGTCGAAATAGAAATTCTCACTATCATATACTTCTTGATGGATATAGGGTTTATCCCAGTTTACATGAGCTGTATCTTTGTTAGTAAAGATCGGATAATCAGGATAATTCTTCAACCCGGCTTTGTTTTGCGGATCGTCTATTAGAAGAAATCCGCTTAGGTTATTCAAAGCTGTCTGAACCTTCTTCATCGGATACCTTCCTGTTTTAGGGTCTATCTTTCTGCTTACTGCATAAAACTCTAAGAGGTCGATGGCAGGCAGGTTGATCCTGAATTTATCATACTCAAACGAGCAATCACGTGCGTAAAAATCAAAGAGGCCGGCCTCGATCTTGCCTGAAAATACAAAATCACGGTTCTGCTTCAGGATGATTTCATGATTCCGAGGCTCAATGTATACATGCTGTGAATCAGATAGATAGATACCAGGTACTCCTTTTAGCTTCAAATCGAAATTATCCAGGTCGAGAACGGCATTGGACTCCCCGTCCATTTCTGAGCTGAAGATAATTTCATCATAGTCAGTTTTTCCATGACTGGCATCTACATAATGAATCAGTTTATCCTTGACCACAGCTTTTTTATCATCCGTATCGTAGATCAGAAACCCCCGCGCACTCAGGAGAATCAACTGCGACTCTACCTGGGCAGGAGGCATCTGCCAGTATTCAATCAATTCATTCAGGGTAAACTCCCTGGAGTTATGTCGCTCTGTAAACTTTTTGATGACATGCAGTGGATTGAAAACGTCGATTCCCTGTAAACGCTCATACCTGCCCAGGGAGTAGTAGTTGCTTGATTCGAACATCGCTTTGCTTGTTGAACCGGGTCCCCGCATCGCTTCAAAATTGATTTTTGGCTCATTGAGTTTCCAGTAGAGCGCCTCACAGTAGATCTCAATGTTGTGCCAGGTGTCGAACCAGGGACTGATGATAGCCACCCGTTCATCTTTGAGGAGAGAGAGTTCCTTGGTCTGATCAAAGTATTTCATCATTAATCCGGGATGGTAGATGGAATCCTTGTCGTGATGGATCGTTATTGACGCCTTACCGGAGTTGATCCTGTCGGGGCGTATGATGAACCTTCGGGAACGTGCCGTTAAGAACTCCATGTTATCTCTTTTGAAGATCACCTCTGCATCCCGGTTTTTCAAGCCGAATCCGATAACTTTTCTTCCCTCCATAGAGAATCCACCGATATAGTCAACGTTACTAAAAACATCCCGGATACCAATTAAACTTTCGTATGAATAGAACCTTGGGTAGGTGGCTTTCTCTTCCACCACTTCTGCCTGCACTTTATCAATCAACCTGCCGGGGAGTGGTGCTGAAAAATAGTCTTTATTGAAGAAAAGTATGGAATCAGCCTCATACTTAGAAAATTTCATCTGAATCTGATATGCCGAGAGAACAGCATAGACCATGGAAGGATCTAGTCCAGCCCGCTGCCAGTCGATACGCCCACTGCGACCATACCACCGGGTTTCCAGCGGATAATACAATCCTTGTGTCTGATAGATTGTCAGGCTGTCGCGGTTGGAGTAACAGATAATGTCGGTAGGCATTACCTCTACCATGGGAACCGAATCATAGTGAAACCGGTAGTTTGGTTTCATCAGCTTCCATTCCGTTGAGGCGGAGTGATAGATCATATTCTCTTCGAAAAGGTGAATGCTGAACTCCAGGAATTTAAGGTAATGGCGGTTATATTTCGTCTCTGCCAGCGACTCCATGATTTCCGACCAATCATAAAAGTACTGGTCGGGTTGATGGGAATCGACAAACACATTTAGCGCATAGATGTAGTTGTAGAAATCGGGAAACACCCGCATACGTTTTTTGAGCATCTTGTTACAGACTGAATAGATGATCTGTTTTTTTGACGGGCTGTATTGCTCGGATTCCCATTTCTGCAGGAAGGGGATCATCACTTTCTCAACGATCTTCTGATCGTTTTTACTCAAAAATGAGAAGAGTTGACTCAGCTCACTGATAAACTTTGTGGAATCGCCCGAGAATCTATGGAACTGCTGGGCTTGAAGCGTCAAAACAGACGCAACAAAGCATATGGTAAGGAAATAACATAACCAGGTAAATCTCTTCATCGGTTGAATTTTACAACCATCCAGTTGTTTTTTTTCCGCACTCCAGCAAATTTTAGATGCTGCTCCTCTCCTTTCTCCCTGATCACCGGAAGATCTTCCGAATAGAAACCACTCAGCAACAGGGTTCCTCCTTCATACAGAGCATTTGCATAAACAGGAATTTGTTCCAGAAGCACATTCTTGTTTATGTTTGCCAGGAGCAGATTAACTTTCTTCTCCGGGATTTCATTTACGTCTCCATGAATAACGTGAATATCTCGCGCTTTATTTTTATGCACATTCTCGGTCGTATTTTCGAACGCCCGTTTATCGTTATCTATAGCAAAAACCTCAGCCGCCCCCAACTGAAGAGCCAGGATGGCAAGCACACCGGTTCCACACCCCATATCAAGCACCGTTTTCCCGGAAACATCCTCTTCAAGGAGCCATTCGATCATCAGTGCGGTTGTCTCGTGATGAGCGGTTCCAAAAGACATTTTGGGTTCGATAATGATGTCATAACAACTGGTGAACTGATGAATTGGTGAACTGGTGAGTTTATGAGCCGGTGCTTTCTTATAATCTTCAAACGACTCATGAAAAGGGGCGCGGATGTAGCATTTTCCAGCGATAAATACCGGATCGTACTGGCTTTCCCATAGTTCGTTCCAGTTCTTGTCCGGTAGTGGGATTACGCTCCAGAAAACCTCCTTCAACTCCCTGTACTTCAGGATTACTTTTTGGATAGCAGGCTCAACAAAAAATTCCTCTGGAATATATGCAAGCAGTTTATACTCCTCTTCATTGAAACTATCGAAGCCGATCTCAGCCAGTTCAGCTATAACGATCTCTTTCATGACTTCCGGAACCGAAGTAAATGCAACCTCCATATATCGATAATGTTTTGCGGCTTCGTCCATAGTTGAGACTCAATTCCAAACAAAGGTACAGAATGTTGAGATTTTTCTTGACTTGTTATGTAATATGTTGTATATTTGCAACGATTACATTTTTTATAATGATTACACAGAAGAAAATACTATGACAACCAAAGCAGATACATATCTTTTAGAAAACAATGTAAATCCCTCGTATCAACGGGTCAAGATCATGGAATACCTTCTTCGCAAGAAGAACCATCCCAATATTGATATGATATTTAATAACTTGAAGAAAGAGATGCCAAAGCTTTCGAAAACAACTATTTACAATACATTGAAACTATTTATTAAACGAAATCTTGTTAGTCCATTAACGATTGAAGATAACATGTTGAGGTATGATGCTGATACTAAAATACACGGACACTTTAAATGCATCAACTGTGGAATAATTACAGATATCAACCTGGATCTCAAGAATATGAATAGAGATGAATTACCGGGCTATACAATTTTCGAACATCATGTTAATTTTAAAGGAAGATGTAATAAAAAATCATGTAATAAAAAATCATTTAACAAAAACAAAAATGGAAACACTAATTGGGAAAAAAGCGCCTGAATTTAAAGCGAATGCCGTAATCAACGGAAACGAGATCGTTGAAGGATTTTCTTTAGATCAGTACAAAGGGAAGAAACATGTAGTATTTTTCTTCTATCCACTGGATTTTACTTTTGTATGTCCAACGGAATTGCTGGCATTTCAACGGAAAATTGAAGAATTTAACAAAAGAAACGTAGCAATAGTGGGGTGTTCAGTAGATTCCGAATTTTCACACCTCGCGTGGTTACAAACAGAATTAAATAACGGCGGCATTAAAGGTGTCAACTATCCTATCGTAGCAGATTTATCGAAAACAATTGCTGAAAACTACGGTGTGCTGGCAGGTGAATATGACTATACCGACGATGGCTCTGCGATATTTACCGGAGCACCGGTTGCTTACAGAGGATTATTTTTAATTGACAAAGACGGTGTAATTCGACATTCCGTTGTAAACGATCTTCCATTAGGAAGAAGCGTTGATGAAGCGTTACGAATGGTTGATGCTCTTCAGCATTTCGAAGAATATGGAGAAGTTTGTCCTGCTAACTGGAAAGAGGGTGAGGATGCGATGAAAGCAACTCAGGAAGGAGTATCAGACTATTTAAGTAAACATTAATATTAATTTCCAAATTGAATTATTAACTTGCATTTATTATTAAAACAGTTCCATCATGAAAATAAATAAGTATGAAAACATCTCGCAAATTGAACGCGAGGCAAAAAAAGATTTTATCGACAGGCACTCTGCATTTATCCATTGTGAGAGCAATGCGAAAAAAGGAGAGAAGTTCAAAGTCAACGTAAAAATTGGCGATCAATATCAGCACCCTGATGATCCCGATCATTTCATCTCCTGGATTCAGTTATGGAGTGGTGAGAAGATGCTTGCACAGGCGAACTTCACAGAAGGCGCCCAGGGTAATATTCCCGGGAACCTGGAGGTTGACTTTTACATTATTCCACAAAAAAATCTCAAACTAATAGCCCAATCTTTTTGCACCAAACACGGCTTGTGGCAAAGCGACGAAGCGATGGTAGAGGTAAAGTTATAACAAACCATTTAAAGGAATCACAATGCTAAACACAAGATTAGAAGTAGAATTAAACAAGCAATTGAACGCAGAGTTATACTCTGCCTATCTTTATTTATCCATGTCGGCATACCTGGCCTCAAAAAACTTGTCAGGATTCTCAAACTGGATGAAAGTGCAATTTGAAGAAGAGCAATTCCATGCCCTGAAACTTTACAACTACATTATTGACAGAGGAGGTAAAGTAACACTGACAGCAATTGAAGCACCAAAAACGGAGTGGAACGATATCCTGGATGTGTTTGAAGATGTGCTTGCTCATGAAGAAAAAGTGACTGGCTTAATCAACGAACTCGTGAATGTTTCAATGGAAGAGAAAGACCATGCAACTGTCAGTATCCTTCAGTGGTTTGTTACAGAACAGGTGGAAGAAGAAGCAACTGTTTCAGATCTACTTGACCAACTGAAACTTGTGGAAGGGAAAGGTTCCGGACTATTTATTTTAGACAGAGAAGCTAAGCAACGGGTATTTACACCACCCGCTGAATAATGCAGAGCCGGGAATTGGATTGGTTTACTGGCAATCGATGGCAATCTTAATGATTGCAACAAACTCATCAGCTTTCAGTGATGCACCTCCAATCAGGCCACCATCCACATCGGGTTGGGAAAAAAGAATAAACGCATTATTGGCATTGCAGCTGCCACCATAGAGGATAATGGCCTCCTGAGACACCCGTTCCCCATATTTACTCAGAATCAGCTGCCGGATAAATGCATGCATCTCCTGTGCCTGCTCAGGTGTAGCAGTTACACCGGTACCAATAGCCCACACGGGTTCGTAGGCGATAACCACCTGGCGAAATTTTCTCTCTTCCAGATGAAAGAGTGACGCCTCCAATTGAGTTTTAACAACCTCAAAATAATTACCGGCTTCCCGTTCGGGCAACAGCTCTCCACAACAGAATATCGGTGAGATACTCTGCTTCAAAACAGCATCCACTTTCCCGGCTACCAGATCATTGGATTCATGAAAATAGTTCCGTCGCTCAGAGTGGCCAATGATACAGTATTCAACCTCCATAGAGTGAAGCATGGGTGCGGAAATCTCCCCCGTGTAGGCACCGAATTCATGCTCGCTTGCATTTTGAGCACCTACAGCAACATGTGTTTCGTCGGTGAGATCAAGAACCATCTCCAGGTAAGGGGCAGGTGGACACAGTACAGGCTCTACGTTTCCAAGGTTCAGTTTTTCCACCGCTTCGGTGATATGTTCAGTCAGATCTTCTGCTTCCTGGAATGTTTTATTCATCTTCCAGTT
>JACNKI010000085.1 GCA_014382125.1 Bacteroidota bacterium
CAGATCATGACCATTGAGCAGGCAATGGTTTTTGCCCTGCAACGGTGCAAAACGGCCCGGGAGGCGTTGACTATGATTACCCACCTGATCGATACCTATGGCTTTCTACCCTCCTGTGCAGTGGAATCTGAGGTTCTGGCTGTCGCCGACAAAAACGAAGCCTGGATACTGGAGGTCTTTTCGGTAGGCCCCGACTGGGAACCGGGTAGTGACAGACCTGGCGCTTTATGGGCAGCACAACGGGTGCCGGATGACCATATTACAATGGTTCCCAACTGGAGCATTATCAAAAAGATTGACATTGCTGATACGAATAATTTCAGGGCTTCCTCCAATTATATGCAGGTGGCAATCGACAGTGGCTGGTACGATCCGAAAAGCGGCACCGTGTTTATCTGGCAGGATGCATATACTCCTGTTCCCCGTGAATGGGCCACCAGCCGGTTCTGGCTCTTTCATGCTCTCTATGCACCCGATCTTCCTGGTTTACCGGATCGCTGGACAACCGATCCTTTTAAAGGAGATGATCAATACACCCAGTTTGTGGAGCCGTTGTCGCTGTACCCATTCTCCATCAAACCAACTAAGAAAATTTCAGTCCGGGATGTCATGGACTTCCAGCGTTCAACATTCACAGGTACGATCTACGACAAGGAGATGGCTCCCGGGTGGTATATCCCTTCCGACAGTGGCACCCTGATCCGAAGTGTATTGACAACACCATTTCCAACGATTGAATCACGCAAGTTGTTGAATATCAATAGGCGTCGTAATGTAGCCCGTGCCCGGGGTGAATACGGAATGGTAGCCCAGCTCCGTTCCTGGCTTCCGGATGAAGTAGGAGGAATCTATTATGTCTACGTGGATAATGCTTATACGAGCGCCTATGTCCCCATCTATGCCGGGGTGATAGATGTTGCTGAGTGCTACAAAATATGGGACAAAGAGCATTTCGACAACAATTCCATCCGGTGGTGTGTCGACTTCGTCGATAATTTGATGTACCTGCGATGGCAGGATGCTGTGAAGGATCTGCATGCTGTCAGAGATCCCTTTGAACAGAAGTTTTTTGATGATCAGGCTGAGATCGATGCCAAAGCGGTGAAATTACTAAAGAAAAATCCTGAGAAAGGGCGGAAATATCTTACCGAAATTACTATAGACAGGATGAACGACGTACTAAAATTATTTCAGGATCTGCGCATCACACTGATTGAGAAATATTCAAATAATAAGCAGGGAATTTAACTCGATTTACGAACTGCGATTTTTGATTTTCGAATTATTTTCTTCCAAAATCAGCCGGAATTTCCCCCCAGTATTCGGTCTCCCATTTGAGTATTTTATTGGGACAAGAGTTGTTGTGAAGCCATTTTTCGGCACGGTCAACTAAGTTGAAAAGCTCTTTGTTTTTCACTGTTCGTTCCAGTTTTGTGTTGGCTGATCTTTTACGCACCCACGCGATAGCGGTGCGCGAATCGGAATAGATAGGCCAGTCTGAATTCCGTTGCTGGAGGTAGGCGAGAGCATGAACAATAGCCAGAAATTCACCGATGTTGATGGTGCCTTCCGCAAAAGGGCCTTGTTGGAACAACTGTGCTCCTGATTTGGTATCTACTCCACGATATTCTAAAATGCCCGGATTTCCACTGCAAGCGGCATCCACGCAAATGCTGTCAGCAAGAGGTTCACCAACAAGAGGGTTGTCACATACAATCTTTTTCGGCGCATTCAGATCCCTGGTCAGGTACTTTTCATGATTGTCATGAAATGCTGCCCGGGCCAGCTCAAGAGTTGGGAATCCTTTGTATTTGGCACCATTATATCCTTCTACCTGTGTTTTACAGTCACCCCATCCGGTATAAATACCGGGTTGCTTCCCTACCCAAACGACATAAAATTTGTTCTTCGGCATCGGGGTAAAAATACAATAAAAAATCGTTATAAGTTTTTCATTACTTTAGTAGTATGAACCCCATCAAACGTCTGGCCGGGCAAACAGCTATTTACGGTATTCCAAGTATCCTGACACGGTTCCTGAACTATCTCCTGGTACCGCTCTATACCTATGGGATTCTCACCCAGGCGGAGTACGGGGTGGTGAATGTCTTTTACTCCTATTCGGCACTGCTGATGGTGATCCTTACCTACGGAATGGAGACGGCATTTTTCCGATTCAGTGAAACCCATTCCAACCGGAAAATGGTTTTCAGTACAGGCCTCTCCTCCATTATGTTTACCAGTGTTATTTTCTTGCTCCTGACAAATAGTTTCCCAAAAACAATCGCCGGCTGGATCGATTATTCTCAATACACCGTATTCGTAGTTTGGTTTGCCTGGATTCTTGCTCTGGATGCGATTGCAGCAATCCCATTTGCCAAATTACGAGCCGACAACCGGTCGGGACGGTTTGCCACGATCAAGTCGGTAAGTATTCTTTCGAACGTGTTTTTCAATCTCTTTTTCCTGGTTCTTTGTCCATGGATCTCCAACAACCACGGAAACTCGGTGGCAGGAGAGTTTATCAACCTCATCTACAGACCTGACTGGGCTATAGAGTATATCTTCATCTCCAACTTGCTGGCCAGTAGTATTACCCTGGTCATGCTTCTTCCGCAGATTATGAAAGTGAACTGGGCCTTCGATTTCACCCTCTGGCGCAAGATGCTGCTCTATGGATTACCCTTGCTGATTGCCGGAATGGCCGGGATTGTTAATGAAACATTCGACAGACTTCTGTTGCGTTATCTACTCCCTCCTGATATTGCAGAGGCCCGGGTTGGGATCTATAGTGCCTGTTACAAGATCGCCGTCTTGATGGTCCTTTTTGTGCAAGCTTATCGTTTTGCCGCTGAGCCCTTCTTCTTTGCCCTGATGAAGGACAAAGATGCGAAAGTGGTCTACGCACGGGTGATGGACTATTTCATTATTACAGTTTCATTGATCTTTCTGGTCACCATGCTCTATCTCGATTACATCTTCATCTACTTCATCGGCCCTGAATTCCGCAGTGCACGGGGCGTGATCCCGATCCTGATGATGGCAAAACTCTTCCTGGGCATCTATTTCAACATCTCCATCTGGTATAAGCTAACCGGAAAAACGATGTGGGGTGCGCTGATCACTATCATTGGAGCAATCGTCTCGGTTGGCCTCAACATCTACTGGATTCCCCGTTCTCCAGACCATCTGATTTACGGATATATCGGTTCAGCCTGGGCAACGTTTTTCTGTTACTCTGCGATGATGATACTGGGATATCTGATCGGACAACGATACTTTCCTATCCCCTATAACCTGAAAAAGATCATTGGACTGCTGGGGCTTACTGCACTGATCTATATCACCAGCAGGTTCCTGGCAGTTGAAAACCTGTTTTTAGGAATTCTCATCAACACATCTCTGCTCATACTATACCTGGTGGTTGTCGCGTTAGTAGAACGAAAAGATATTGTGTCATTGATCACTTCATTCCGAGGAAAAACCGGATAGAGTCACCCTGCTTTTTATTAACTTTGCTCTTTTCAGCTGATTATGAAGGTTAAGATAGTCAACAGATCACACCACCCATTGCCTGGTTACGAGACAAACGCCTCTGCCGGCATGGATTTACGTGCTTTTTTGGAGGAGGATATTTATTTGAAACCCCTTGAAAGAGCGTTGGTTCCAACAGGAATTTTTATTGAGCTACCCGTTGGATACGAAGCTCAGGTTCGACCCCGAAGCGGGTTAGCTATCAAGAAAGGGATTACTGTACTCAATACACCCGGAACCATTGACGCTGATTACCGGGGAGAGGTGAAAGTGATCCTGATCAACCTCTCATCAGATGAGTATATTGTGCAGGATGGAGAGCGTATAGCCCAGATGATCGTTTCATCGCATACTCAGGCCGAATGGGTGCAGGTGGAAGAGTTGAAAGAGACTAAACGGGGAGGCGGCGGATTTGGTCATACTGGCACCAACTAATTCTATTACATGATGAAGATCTCATTGAATCTGTTTCTTGCGATACTGATACTAACGGGCATCTTTCTGTCAAAAGCAGGATATCCACAACAAACGGAACTCAAGACCAATCCATCTCTATTGATCGATGCCAAAAAGTTGATCATCAGTGGAAGTATTAAGGATGCGGAAGGATTGCTGAGGGAGTATATTGACCGATACAACGAAGACCCGGTTGGCTTTTTTGAACTTTCCAAGATTCTGGCATCACAACAATCATTTGAGGAATCATTGATTTATGCTGAGAAAGCATATGAACTGGATAAGACCAACATCTGGTACCAGCTTTTCCTTGCCGAGACATATAAATTGACACATGATTATGAAGGGGCATTGAAGATCTATGAAGAGATCGTGGCGACTAATCCCGATAACCTGGATTACTATTATCAGCTGGCTGCGTTATCCCTTGGCCTGGGAAAACACCAGCAGGCCATCAAGATTTATGATAAGATTGAAACCCGGATCGGAATCTCCGAAGAGATCACTCTGCAGAAGCAGAAAATCTATATTCATCTGAAAGATTTTTCGAAAGCGGAACATGAACTGAGAAAGCTGGTCGAAGCTAATCCCCGCGAAAGCCGATACTATGGCATCCTGGCAGAGTTTTATATGTCGCGGGAGATGAAAAAGAAAGCATTGGAGCTTTACGAAAAAGTCCTTGAGATAGACCCCGATAATGCATATATCCATATGACCCTTGCTGATTATTACCGTAAGGAGGGTGACCGGCAGAAGTCGTTTGAGGAACTCAAACTTGGCTTCTCTAACCCTAACCTGGATGTAGATACCAAGGTAAATATCCTGCTCTCTTTTTACACCATCAATGAGATCATTTCAGATATGAAGGGTGAGGCCTTTGAACTGGCTGAGCTTTTGGTTGAAACACATCCGGAAGATCCGAAGGTTTACTCTATCTATGGCGATCTCCTTTCACAGGACCAACAATTTGACAAAGCCAGGGATGCATTCCTTCATGTGATCTCAATCGACAGCAGCAAGTATATCATATGGGAAGAATTGCTGCGTATGGATCTGCTAATGAACGATTACGAACATCTCCGGCAATATGGACACTTGGCGGTTGAACTTTACCCGGAACAACCTGTAACCTGTTTGTTTACTGCCTTGGCAGAATTACAGCTAAAGAATTATGAGCAAGCGGAGATGCTTCTGAACCGGGGCTTAAAGCTGGTTGGGAACAACAACGAATTACTGGCACAATACTATATGTACCTGGGTGATACCTATCATGCGTTGGATCAGATTGGCAACTCAGATGAAATGTATGAGAAATCGTTGAAGATCAAGGATAATAATCCCTATTTGTTGAACAATTATAGCTACTACCTATCTTTGAGGGGAGTTGAGCTTGAGAAAGCAGAGCAAATGGCGAAAAAAGCCGTCACTATGGAACCTGAAAACTCATCCTTTCAGGACACATATGGATGGGTTCTGTATAAGCTTGGCCGGTATGAACAGGCAAAGGAATGGGTAGAAAAATCCATGACAGATCGTGATAATCTTACAGGGGAGGTGTTGGAGCATTATGGGGATATTCTATTTAAACTCGGAAAAAAGGAAAAAGCCATGAGATATTGGAGAGAGGCTGAGGAAAAAGGCGACGGATCTGATTTTTTGATTGAAAAGATTGAGCAACAAAAATTGATTGAAGAATGAACCTTCTTAAACTTATTTCATGGAACCTGATCCTGATAGCGATGTCAGCTATATTGCTGTTAGCTTCCTGTAAGACTCAGCGGAGTATTATCAAGAAACCGATCAGGGAAGAAGGTGCCGATTACCTGTTTAAGAAGTTAAAGGAACATGAACTGAAGTTTGACTGGTTAAGTGCCAGGTTCTCAGCAGATTACAAAAATGGAAACCAGGAGAGCTCATTCTCGGGACAGATACGCATCAATAAGGACAGCATCATCTGGCTCTCCCTATCGGTGATGGGGATAGAAGGGTTGCGAATCATGATATCACAGGATTCGATTAACTATATTAACCGGCTAAATAAAACATACGTGATCGGGGACTGGTTTGACCTGAACAGGTTTTTAAACACCAATATCGATTACGATATTTTGCAATCATTTCTGATTGGAAACGACATCTCTTTTTATGAAGAGGGGAAGTTCAAAGCGACGATCGACAAGAATGAGTATAAACTGATCGCGGTAGCCAGAAGCAAGATGAAGAAATATATCCGCAATCACAAAGATGCATTGAAAGTATTTATCCAGAACATCTGGCTCAATCCCGAAACCTTCAAAATCACTCGTGCTGATGTAAAGGAGACCAGGAAGCAGAACATCAAGCTTGATGCAACATACTCTTCGTTTGAAGAGATAAAAAACCAGCTTTTCCCCAGAGAGATGACCTATCAGATCAACACAGAGAACAGAATTTTTATCGATGTCGCATTCTCCCGGATAAACATAGATAAAGCCCTGACCTTTCCGTTTCGAATTCCCTCATCTTATGCCCGGGTCAGATTATGATATGTCCTCATAACACATACACAGTCCGGTGGACATTAAAGATCTTCATTTTGTGTGTTTTTCAGTGTATTGTCATTCATGCTTTTGGACAACAGACTAAAGAGCAGCTTACCAATTCGCG
>JACNKI010000212.1 GCA_014382125.1 Bacteroidota bacterium
TCCTTCTGCTGATCTTCACCGGGTTGAGTTTTGTCATCCTGGCATTCAACATCCCATTCCGATGGATGAGTTCAGGTCCTGAAAGGAAAAAAGAGAGAATGAGACCTGTTAAAGAGCCCTTCGATGATTCCATTGCGATGCCGGTTGAACCTGATAATGAAGAGTTACCAACTCCCAAAGACGATACATTCCTCCCCCCTGCACCACACACAGATATTGAACTCCAGATTGAACATCCTACCGGAGAGTCGCCTGATGATGTTTCCGGCGACGCGGAACATCATGGTATTGACTCCCAGTATGACCCCACCCTGGAGTTAAGAAACTACAAACTTCCTCCCCTGAAGCTTTTGAATGATTACGGTAGCGAAGCGCTGAGTGTCAACAAGGAGGAGCTTGAGGCCAACAAAAACCGGATTGTAGAGACCCTGAACAATTACGATATCCGGATCCAGAAAATCAAAGCCACTATCGGACCCGCTGTTACACTCTACGAAATCGTCCCTGAAGCCGGCATCCGGATCTCCAGAATCAAGAACCTGGAAGATGACATTGCTCTTGGACTGGCAGCCCTGGGTATCCGTATCATCGCCCCGATTCCCGGCCGGGGAACCATTGGCATCGAAGTGCCCAACCAACACCCGGAGATCGTCTCCATCAAGTCGCTTCTGGCTTCAGATAAATTCAAAAATACCTCTTTTGAACTTCCGTTTGTACTGGGAAAAACCATCTCTAACGAGACCTACATGGCTGACCTCACCAGTATGCCTCACCTTTTATTGGCTGGGGCAACCGGACAGGGAAAGTCGGTCGGACTAAACGCCATTATCACCTCCTTCCTCTATAAAAAACATCCGGCAACGGTAAAATTTGTACTGATCGACCCGAAGAAAGTCGAGCTCACACTCTACTCGAAGATTGAACGGCACTACCTGGCTAAACTTCCTGATTCGGAAGAGGCAATCATCACCGATACAAGGAAGGTGATCCGGACCCTCAATTCCCTTAACCTGGAGATGGATGCCCGGTATGACTTACTTCGTGATGCACAGGTCCGGAATGTAAAAGAGTACAACGACAAATTTCTCAAACGGAAGCTGAATCCCAACGACGGGCATAAGTTCCTGCCATACATCGTTCTGGTCATCGATGAGTTTTCAGACCTGATTATGACAGCCGGACGAGAAATTGAGACTCCCCTGACACGACTGGCACAATTGGCAAGAGCTACCGGGATCCACCTGATCATTGCCACCCAGAGACCTTCAGTGAATATCATCACCGGAACGATCAAAGCCAACTTCCCGGCCCGAATCGCATTCAGGGTGATCTCCAAGATCGACAGCAGAACCATTCTCGACGGCAGCGGTGCTGATCAACTTATCGGACGGGGCGACATGCTGCTCTCTACCGGAAGCGATCTGATCAGGTTACAGTGCGCTTTTGTAGATACACCCGAAGTAGATAAGGTTACGGAATACATTGGTTCACAACGGGGCTATCCCGATGCTTTTGACCTGCCGGAATATTACGATGAGGATAGCAGTTCCGGAAAAGAGTTTGACCCTAATGAACGGGATGAACTCTTTGCCGAGGCAGCCAGACTGGTCATCCAGCATCAGCATGGGTCCACCTCACTCATACAGAGGAAACTGAAACTGGGCTATAACCGGGCTGGGCGAATCATTGACCAACTCGAAGCCGCCGGGATTGTTGGAACATTTGAAGGCAGTAAAGCGAGAGAAGTGAAATTCAATGACCTGGGAGCGCTGCAAGAGTACCTGAACACGATTGAGGATGTTTAAACCCAGAAGCGGAGGAATGACATTTTATTACCGTATAACTGTATGACCGTATGACTGTATATTATAAACTATTGAATCTTAGAAAAATGAGAGTAATTATCGGAATTATCCTGGTCGCATTCTGTTTACCGGGTGTTGCCCAAAAAGATGATAAAGCTTCAACGTTACTCGAAGAAGTCAGTAACAAGGCAAAATCGTATAAATCGATCAAAGCCAGTTTCACTTACACCATGGATAACAAAGCAGCTAATATCCATGAAACAAAAACCGGCATACTGCTGGTAGCGGACGACGAATACCAGTTAAAAGCGGCGGGTCAGACAATCTTTTGTGACGGCAAAACAGTATGGACATATATTAGCGAATCCAATGAGGTGCAGATCAATGATATCGATACCCGTGAAGGTGCTATCACCCCCTCGAAATTACTAACCTCATACAATGCAAATTACCTTTCACGGATTATCAGGGATAAAGACGCGGTTGGTCCCGACTATGAAGCGATTGAGTTGATTCCTATTACGACCAAGAATTTTGTTAAAGCCATTCTGATCATCAACAAGACATTGAAACAGGTGAAGGCCTTTAAGATCTTCGACAAAAACGGCAACATCTTCACCTACAATGTGACGAAATTTCAAACAGATGTCCCCATCAAAGCTAATGACTTCACGTTTGTTGAAGCCGACTACCCTGATGTTGAGGTGATCGATATGCGGTAGAGCATGATGCGGACCAAGTTGACCGATCCGAAACGATTGCAAGAGATCTCCTGCAGGATTCGAAGGTCAATTCTTTTGAGTCTTTGTGAAGCCGGCTCAGGTCACCTGGGCGGATCTCTGGGTATTACAGATGTGTTCACTGCACTCTATTTCTCAGTTCTGAATCACGACCCGAAAGACCCGGATTGGGCTGACCGTGATCGGTTGATCCTCTCTATCGGCCACGTTGCACCAGCTCTATATGCAACGTTAGCACATCGGGGTTACTTTCCTGAGAAGGAGTTATCTACGCTACGAAAACTGGGTAGTCGTCTGCAAGGCCATCCCGGGCGTGAACATGGGCTCCCCGGTCTGGAACTATCTGCAGGATCTTTGGGCCAGGGCCTTTCTGTTGCTGTGGGGAGAGCGATTGCCGGCAAGATGGATCAACAACGTTGGCGGGTTTACTGTATCCTTGGTGACGGAGAGTTGCAGGAAGGTTCCGTCTGGGAAGCAGCCATGTCAGCATCCTTTTATAAACTGGATAACCTGATTGCCATTGTTGACAGGAATGGAGTCCAGATTGATGGAAAGACCGAGGAGGTAATGGCACTGGAGCCGTTGAAAGAAAAATGGCAGTCGTTCGGCTGGACTGTATTTGAGTGTAACGGAAACAATCATGAAGAGATCCTTTCGGCTATGAATCTGGCACAGCAGGTCTCTGATAAACCAGCCATGATCCTTGCCCAAACCAGAATGGGTTATGGTGTTAAAACCATTGAAGGTGACTATCGCTGGCATGGCAAAGCACCATCAAAACAGGAGGTTGAAGAATTCATCCGGGAGCTGGAGGAGGAAAAGTGATGAGGATACGATTCAGCAACAAAGGAGATAAGCCTACTAAGGCAGGATTTGGAGAAGGATTGCTTGATGCCGGATGCCGGATACCGGAAGTGGTGGCATTGGGAGCTGATATCACCGCATCTGTTGGCGTCAATCTTTTTGCCAATCGTTTTCCTGAACGGTTTCTCTCTCTTGGGATCGCTGAACAAAATTGCATTGGGGTCGCGGCCGGACTGGCTCTTGAAGGAAAGACTCCTGTTTTTGCCACCTATGGTGTCTTTGCCGCTCTTCGCACAACAGACCAGATTCGCGTTTCTGTTTGCTATAACAACCTTCACGTGGTAATTGGCGGCGCCCATGCAGGCGTATCGGTTGGCCCCGACGGAGCGACACATCAGGCATTGGAAGACCTGGCTGTCATGCGGGTATTACCCAACATGACAGTCCTCTCTCCCTGTGATGCCACTCAAACAAAAATTGCTACACAACATGCAATAAATAAGGTAAATGGTCCTGTTTATATCCGGTTCGGCCGGGAGGCAATGCCCGATTTTACCAGTGAAAACCAGTCGTTTGAGGTAGGCAAAGCCCAGCAACTGCATGGTGGCAACGATATCACCATCATCGCCACAGGTCACCTCGTATGGGAAGCACTTCAGGCTGCATACCAGCTAAAAAAAGAAAAGATCCATGTCCGTGTGATCAACATGCACACAATCAAACCCATAGACCGGGAGACCATTATCCGGGCTGCCAGGGAGACAGGCGCCATCGTAACTGCTGAAGAGCACCAGGTTGCAGGCGGAATGGGAAGTGCTGTCGCTGAAGTAGTTGCACGGGAATACCCGGTTCCCATGAACTTCATTGGAATGCCCGACCGATTTGGTGAATCAGGCAATCCCCGAGAATTGATGCAAAAATTTGGTATGACAGCTCACACGATTGAGAAAGCTGTTCTATCTTTGTTACAACGAAAAAATATTCCATTTAACCATTAACCAATTAAATAGCAAGCAAATGAAAAAGTTTTTTGTATTAAGTTTTATTGTTGTTTTTTCTGTTTATCTTCTTCAGGCCCAGGAGTGTCTGGCTCCGGTAAAATCAAAAAAACAATGGGGATTCATCAATAAAAGCGGGACGTTTGTTGCCCAGTTTCAATATGCTCAGGCATGGCAATTCTCAGAAGGCCTGGCGAGTGTACGAACAAATAAATTATACGGATACATTAATAATAAAGGCGAGAGGGTCATTCCGGAAGGTTTTATCCGGGCTGAAAAGTTCAGTGAAGGGTTAGCCCGGGTTCGACCGGACGATAAGAAGAACGACAAGTGGGGATACATTGACAAGACCGGTCATTTTGTAATCCCTTCCCAGTTTAAAAGAGCACAGAACTTTAGTGAAGGAGTAGCCGCTGTACGAACTAACGTACTCTGGGGTTATATCGATCAGTATGGGAAATGGCTCATTAAGCCGAAATACGAGGGGGCAGAACCTTTCCACGATGGATTGGCCAGGGTTAAGGTTGACGAACTTGTTGGATTTATCAACCAAAACGGAGAGATGGTCATCGAGCCCCAATTTGACAATGCCCGCGATTTTTCAGAAGGGCTGGCCCGGGTGAAAGTTGACGAAGATTGGGGTTTTATCGATAAAACCGGAGCCTTAGTCATCCCTGCAACTTTTAAGAATGTCGGAGATTTCTCGGAAGGTCTGGCTTGTGTAAAATCTGATGGCAACTGGGGGTATATTAACAAACAGGGAGAGTGGATCATCGAACCGACCATCCAGAAGGTTTCAGGGATGGCTGAATGGAGCAACGACAGGTACGCATCAGAATTTATGATTGCGGCTACTTCTCCCGAGAAACAGTGGGGATTTATGAATCACTTCGGTAAGCTAATCATCCCCTATCAATGGGTCAAGGTTGAACCTTTCCATTGTGGACTGGCTGCTGTTTACAACGGAAACCTTTGGGGATTTATTGATAAAACCGGAAAAATCGTCATCCCTTATCAGTTTGATAAAATCCGGAGCTTCTCGAAATAAGGGAATAAAATTCTAATTAAAATCAGGGTAATCAACCCGAATAAGGAATAATCCGTAAGCCGGAACTGATTCACCGGCGTCACAGCGATTCTTGCTGGCAATGATTGTTCGAAAATCGTCGAACGTAATCTTCTTCATTCCCAGATCGAGTAACGTTCCAACAATAGCTCGTACCATGTTTCGTAAGAAACGGTCGGCCCGGATGGTGAAAACAAGGTTATCTCCATCTTCTTCCCATTTAGCATAAGTTACACGGCAGATATTGGTTTTTGTTTCGGTATGAACCTTCGAGAACGAAGTAAAATCACTTTCAGACAATAAAAACTCGGCTCCTTTATTCATCAACTCGAGATCAACCGGGCCGTAATGAAAATGTGAATAACGTGAGATAAACGGATTCTTGATCCGAGTGATCACATACTGGTAGGTCCGCGCCTGTGCACTGAAGCGGGCATGAATCCTTGGCTTCACATGAAAAATGTTATAGATCACAAGATCCACATCAAGGTAGTTATTTAGCCTGAATACAAGATCCTTGCATGCTTTAACCGATATCTCCTGATCGATCTCAAAATGAGCAAAGAACTCCTTGGCATGAACCCCGCTATCGGTTCGTCCACATCCGGTAGCGGAAACCGTTTCACGCAACATCATCGACAAAGCCTCATTCACTACCTGTTGTACTGTATGGGCATTCTCCTGAATCTGCCAGCCGTGATAGTTGGTTCCGTCAAAAGCTAATTTTATGAAATAACGATAGTTCAAGGTTCAAGATTTAAGACTCAAAATCCAAATAACAACCATCAAATCTCAAATAAATTTCAGATTCCAGATTCCAATTACTTAAAAACAATTTTTATTAACTATTTGGAACTTTGAACATTGGGATTTGGTTATTGTTTGTTATTTGGAGCTTGTTATTTGGAATTTAATTTTTCGTCCAATAAAAGTACAAACTTTTCAGGGATTGTATTAAGTCCCAGAGATACAGTTCAACAATTGTTTGTATGTAACTTTGGTATCATAATAGATAATATCGATCTTTGGAACTTCATATATAAATATGTAGAAGTTTCAGATGAGATCCATAGGAACAGACCAGCTTTCTCAACATATTTTCAATCCGGGAACGGTAATCGTTGATGTCCGCCCCGTGGAAGCA
>JACNKI010000175.1 GCA_014382125.1 Bacteroidota bacterium
CTTTGATGTAGATAAAACTCAGTCGTTGCTCTTTGCTTCCGATATAGAGTTCCAATCCTCTTTTCAAACTCCTCATATACTGAAAGTAATCTCTCTCCCTGGGACCGTAAACACCTGTAGATCTGAATATCAGGTAAGGAAACCCGGATGGGGAACTGAGAATCAGTTCTGCTTCACGTTTACTCTTGCCATAAGCGTCTATCGGGCTTGGCTCATCATCAGGGGATATTGGATCCATTGTTTGCGGATCTCCCGGGCCGCAAGCAGCCAGACTGCTCATAAAGATGAACTTTTCTGGAATCATGTTCATCTCCATCAGTGCTTCAACAAAATCTTCCGTAAAGTGAACGTTAATCCGTTTGTAATCCTCTTCCCGGCCAGCTTTTGTAATCCCTGCATTGTGGATAATGTAGTCGAATCGAAACCCCTTTTCCCGGCACCTTATCAAATTAGCTTTCAGACGGCCGATGGATGAGAAATCCAGGGTGATGATGTTGATTCGGGGATCCTGAAGGTATTCCAGCGAGCTCGATTTGCGGACGGCTGCATATACCTGGTATCCTCTGGCCAGGCCTTCTTCTACAAGATGACTGCCAATGAAACCACTAGCTCCGGTTATCAGTACGCTATTCGCTTTTCGCTGTTCGCTGTTCGCTGTTCGCATTTCGCTTTTCGCTTTTCGCATTTCGCTTTTCGCTTTTCGCATTTCGCTTTTCGCTAATCAAAATGTTTTAACCAAACTCTTCTCCGTACGTTTTTCTTTCCCGGAAAACTTTTCCAGATAGAGAGAGCAGTTGTATTATCTTCCAGCTGCGGGCTTGAGATGGCCTTCTGAATGCCGTTTTTGACATATGCCTGATGCATCTCGTAATAGAATAGACCCGCAATCCCTTTCTTTTGATAATCGGGATGAACACCAAGCAGATACATATCGATGATCTTGTTTTTCTTCATGGCTTTCATCAAATGATACCAGCCAAAGGGAAATAGTCTGCCGCTCGATTTTTGAAGCGCATATGTCAGATTCGGCAGGGAAATTCCAAACCCAACTACGTCATCCTCTTTGTCAACCACAATCGAAACAAATTCGGGTCTGATGAATCCAAAATATTGCTTGGTATAAGCCTCCATCTGTTCTTCTGTCAGTGCGACAAATCCATAGAGATCACGGAAGGCAAGATTCAGCAAACGAAACATCTTTAAGGCATAGGGACGTAGCTCTTTCGCTTTCTTTGCACGAACTACACTCACATTGTATCTTTTTTCTACCAGAGGCATCATTCTTGTAAATTTCTCGGGGGTAGGAACAATATCGAACTCATACTGGACCCAATCAACCGCTTTAACAAATCCCATTTGCTCGATATGAGTCTTGTAATAGGGATAGTTGTAAATTGATGTCATGATAGCAAGCTGGTCAAATCCTTCGATCAGCATCCCTTCATTATCCATATCCGAAAAACCAAGTGGCCCATGAATTCCTGACATCCCTTTGGACCTCCCCCACTCTGAAACAATGTTTATCATTGCGTTGGAAACCTCCTGATCATCAATGAAATCAATCCATCCAAAACGAACCAGTTTCCTGTTCCATCGCTCGTTGGCTTTGTGGTTGATCAAGCCAGCGATACGTCCGACAGGTTTCCCGCTCCGATATGCGATCCAATATTCAGCTTCGCAATGAGCAAAAGCAGGATTTTTATCCCGTCTCAGGGTTTTCCGCTCATCCATCCTCAACGGTGGGCACCAGCAAGGATTGTTTTTATATAACCTGAACTGAAAATCGATAAAGGCAGCGATTTCCCTGCTGGTTTTGACCTTTTTTAGTTCTACTTCCATACGCAATCTGATGAATAACTACCGGATGACGTCAATTTTTTTTGCAAGCTTTTCAAACAGGCCAAGAGCAACATCGATCTGCTCCTTTGAATGTGTTGCCATCAATGAAAAACGGATAAGGGTATCATCTTTAGCAACAGCCGGAGGAACAACCGGGTTGACAAATACTCCCTCATCCAGTAGCATGCGGGTTAGTTGCAAGGTTTTCATATAGTCTCTGATATAGATTGGGATGATTGGAGTGACTGTGTTACCTATATCGAAACCCAGGTTGCTGAATCCTTCAATGGCATACCGGGTCACCTCCCAGAGTTTGTCCATTCGCTCCGGCTCCTGCTTCATGATCTTTAGCGTAGCCAAAACAGCCGCCGCAGATGCCGGTGTAATACTGGCTGAAAATATCAGTGTACGTGAATGATGTTTGATATAATTGATTGTATCCTTGTCACTGGCAACAAACCCTCCAAGCGAAGCCAGCGATTTTGAGAAGGTTCCCATGATAATGTCAACCTGATCGGTCAGCCCAAAATGCGAGGCGGTTCCGGCGCCATGTTTCCCAAGAATTCCAATTGAGTGCGCATCGTCAACCATTATGGTTGCGTTGTATTTCTCTGCCAGTTTCACAATCCCGGGGAGATCTGCAATGTCGCCATCCATACTGAAAACACCATCGACAACGATCAATTTGATCATGCCGGGGCGGCACCTTTTCAGCATCTTTTCGAGTGAATCCATATTGTTGTGGCGAAACTTCAATAGCTTGGCAAAAGAGAGACGTGCCGCCTCAATAATGGAGGCATGATTTAATTCATCGATCAGAATATACTCATTCCTGGATGTCACAGTCGGAATGACCCCTATATTAACCTGGAAACCGGTACTGTATACAAGAGATGCTTCCTTTCCGACATAATCGGCAAGCCCTTCTTCAAGTTCGATATGAATATCCAGTGTTCCGTTCAGAAACCGGGACCCGGCACAACCGGTTCCGTATTTTTTTGTGGCTTTTATCGCAGCCTCTTTGACCAGCGGATGGGTTGTCAATCCCAGGTAACTGTTGGAACCAAACATCAGCACGGATTTGCCATTCATCGTCACCGTTGTATCCTGATCAGAATCGATGACACGAAAAAAGGGATAAAGCCCCAGCTTCGCAACCTTCTGCGGTTCCTTATATTGGGATGTCTTTTGACGTAATAATTTCATGGTTATAGATTTAAATCTGTTGTGTTTGTAGTCCAAATAAAATGAGAGATGAACTATTCCTGGTTATGATCGACGAACTCTTTCCCGGCACGGAGAGCGCGAAGGTTCAGGTTGACGATATCTTCGCCTTTGCCATTGAAAATGTAGTTTACTGCTGCTTCCAGTTTGCTAAATTCCATTCCCAGGAATAGAGAGGCAGCTCCGAGGACAACAATGTTAGATGCTTTAGCTGATCCGGCATCTTTCGCCATTACATCTGCATCCAGAATGATATGGTGAGGGATCCCCCTGATGGCATCCAGTACTACTTCTATTTCAGGGTAGTTTGGAATATTCTCCAGGGGTTTACTGGCGGATATCAGCCACCCTTCGTTGGATAGATATGGTAAGTAACGTAATGATTCCAATGGTTCGACAGCAATAATCAGGTCCGCCTTTCCAAACGGGATCAGGTCGGATGCGATCTCCTCATGTGAAATACGAAGATTCGACATCACGTCACCACCCCGTTGGCTCATTCCATGAACTTCAGACTGTTTCAGGTACATCCCCTCCTCCAGGGCGGCATATCCGATCACAGCTGCGATTGACAGGATCCCCTGTCCGCCTACGCCTGCTAAAATAATGTCTTTCTTCATCGGTTATGCTTTTTTCTTCTTAAATTTCTCTCTCATCCGCTTGTCGATAGTGACGATACACTCTCTTCGCGGGATGATCACAGAAACTCCATGATAGGCAAGTTCCTCTTTGATGATCCTGACATTTTCTTCATGATACTTCCTCAAAGGACGCAGCACCCTGACGTGCTCCTCTTCCACACCCAATCCTTTGCAGATGTCTTCCAACCGGCCAGCGGCGTGAGATTCCTGGCCACCGGTCATGGCAGTGGTTGCATTGTCAAGAATCAGTACAGTGATCGGAGATTTTTCATGGACGGCATCCAGCAGGCCGGTCATGCCGGAATGGGTAAACGTGGAATCTCCGATCACTGCAGCGGAGGGGATCATTCCGGCATCTGCAGCACCTTTGGCCATGGTGATCGAAGCGCCCATATCTACACAGGAGTTGATCGCTTCATAGGGTTTCAACGCACCCAGCGTATAGCATCCGATATCTGAGAATACCCGACCTTCAGGCAGGATATCGAGCGTTTCCTGCAACGCATTGTAAGAGTCGATATGTGGACATCCTGCACAGAGCGACGGGGGACGGCTAACCATCAGGTCTGGAACAGGCAATCCGCAGGTATCTTCTAAACCCAGTGCGACCGCCACGATATTCGGATTCAGCTCCCCTTCACGAGGAATGGTTCCGTCCAGGCGCCCTTTCACCTTCAATCCACGACCCAGGTATCCTTTAATCAGCTCTTCGATCAACGGGTATCCATCTTCGATCACCAGGATCTCATCGCACACATCAGCCATCTTCTCAATTAACTTCCGTGGCAGGGGGTACTGTCCGATCTTCAGCACCGGATGTGGAATCTCCCCTTCCGGATAATTTTCCCTAAGATAATTCTGCGCCAGTCCGCAAACAATCAATCCCATCGATTTGTCTGATCCATCAAAATAGGTATTGAAGGGTGAGTTCTCAGACGCCTCGATAAACCGTGGTTGGTTGTTCAGTAACTTCTTGTATCTCTTTCTTGCTATACTCGGTAGTAATACAAACTGTTGTAAGTCGGAGGGCAGATGCATCTCATTCTGGTTCCTGACCTCTCTCGTGACAACACCGGCCCGTGAGTGTGCCATCCGGGTTGTGATCCTCATCAAAACCGGGACCAGATATTTCTCAGAAAGATCAAAGCCGTAATGAACCATATCATAGGCTTCCTGTTGATTGGAAGGTTCGAGAATCGGAATTAAGGCAAACTTTCCAAAGAAGCGGGAGTCCTGCTCATTCTGTGATGAATGCATGGAGGGATCATCTGCTGCCACAACGATCAATCCACCGTTTGCCCCTGTGATGGCAGAGTTAATAAAAGGGTCTGCAGCCACGTTCAATCCCACATGTTTCATGCAAACCATTGCTCTTTTTCCGGCATAAGACATCCCCAGGGCAGTTTCCATAGCTGTCTTTTCATTACTCGACCATTGGCAGTGAATATTATTCTCCCTGGCAAATTTGGATTTTTGAACGAACTCGGTGATTTCAGTAGATGGAGTACCCGGGTAGGCATAGATTCCTGAGAGACCTGCATCCAGCGCACCCTGTGCAATGGCTTCGTCTCCCAACAGCAATAATTTCTGCATAGAACGAGGTCTTGATAATGCGCCGCAAACCTACGTAGATTTTGGAAAATACGCAACTGTTGCGGTACTTTTTCAACCTTTTTGTATCTTTGAAAGCGACTGAATATTCGACAATCCAGCATGGAATACAAAGACTACTATAAAGTACTCGGGGTCTCCAAAAATGCCACCCAGGATGAGATCAAAAAAAGCTACAGGAAGCTTGCGATAAAGTATCATCCTGATAAAAACCAGGGTGACAAAGCATCGGAAGAACGATTTAAAGAGATCGGTGAAGCCTATGAGGTATTGAAAGATCCTGAAACACGGAAGAAGTATGATAAGCTGGGAGCAAACTGGAAACAATATGAACAAGCGGGGGCTGAAGGAGGATTCGACTACAATCAATGGGCTCAGCAACAGGGAGGCGAAAGAAGGAGTTACAAGCAATATTCGGGAGCTGACTTTGAGGGCACCGACTTCTCCGACTTCTTTAATGCCTTCTTTGGCGGTGGATTCGGTGGAGGCGCTCACTATGCTGATATGCGCGATATTCCCCGGAAGGGACAGGATTACCAGGCCGACCTAACCATCTCACTGGCTGATGCATATCGTGGAAGTGAAGCGATGTTATCTATTGGTGATGACAAGATCAAGGTCACCATTCCGGCCGGTGTTCGTAACGGGCAGGTATTGCGTGTAAAAGGGAAAGGCGGCCAGGGGACAGGTGGCCAGCAAAGCGGCCATCTCTATATGAAAATCGAGATCAGGAAGGATCCGATATTCACACGTAAAAAAAACGACCTCCACTGCGATGTCAACGTGCCTCTTTATACTGCTGTTCTGGGTGGAAAGAGAGCGATTAAATCGATGAAAGGGACCATGAATATCACCATCCCGAAAGAGAGTCAGAACGGGAGGGTTCTGCGACTGAAAAAGCTGGGAATGCCGGTGTTCGGTAAAAAAGATGAATACGGGGACCTCTATATCCATATCATCGTTGAGATCCCGCAGAAACTGTCGGATGAAGAGCGATCCCTCTTTAAAAAATTAGCAACCTTACGTAATGTATCATGACAAAGTATACCCATCTCATGCCATTTGACCAGGATTACGCGCCGCGTGTGATCCTGGAGTTTCAGGAGGCCCTGGATTCATATG
>JACNKI010000133.1 GCA_014382125.1 Bacteroidota bacterium
TCTTCATCCCATCGGGGCTCCAGCAGGATCTCCTGTATCAGGAAAAGAACACTGTCGTAATTTCTGACCAACGTGTTGGCACTTATGGTGATGGCGGTATTAGATGCGCTCATATAAATGCTTGCGCCCAGTTTCTCAATATCCTCCTCCAACTCCTGTGGCGTTCTCTTTTGTGTACCTTCCATCAGCAACTCTGCGACCAGGTAAGCAACACCTGACTTCTCCGGTTGATCCAGGTAATGGCCTCCACTCAGAACAATGCTAAGCTGCACCAGTGGCAATTCGTTATGCTCAATGCCATACACCTTCAGTTTGTTGGCAAGGCCAGCCTGCCATATTACAGGAAGGTTTAGGAGTGGATCAGGACCATCGGCAGGCATCACCGAACGATCGAAGGTGGTCTCGGTTTTCACGATCTCTTCCTCTTCAACATCAGCTATTTCCACCTGGGAGGCTTCCGTAATACTCTCTTCAACCACACCCGATTTCACTGACTCTTCTGCGATCAGATCAAGCTGCCCTTTAGGAACAAAACTTGTTGCCAGGAAGGGCTTGTCTTTGATGTACTTATTGTATACCCGGAGGATATCCTCTTTTGTGACCGCTTTGGTGCGTTCCAGGTCTACTTTGTAATAGGAAGGATCGTTTACCGCTTCATTATAGTAGGCCAGTTGAAACGATTTATATAAGATGCTACTGATGCCGTTGTAGAAGCTTGTCTCCAAACCGGCTTTGATCCGCTCCACATCCTCATCTGTAAAACTCTCATCCTCAAACATGACAAACGCTTCATTAATAGCTTTCTCCACCTCTTTCAGGTCTACGCCATCGTTGGCTGTGACCACAATATTGAATGCCCCGGCGATCTCCTGAGCACTGTTATAAGCATACTGTCTTGAGGAGAGTTTCTTCTCTTTTTCGAGTACCACGTATAATGGAGCTTTCTTGCCCTGGGAGAGCAGTTCAGCCAGGTAATCCAAGGCGTATGCATCATCCTGATAGCCTTCCACAGTAGGCCATATCATCCTGAACTGGGGCGCTTTGGCGAAGTTGTCTTCGTGATAGACTTTGATAGTCTCATCCAGGGTGACAGGTATCGGCTCGGGATCGGTGATCTCTCCGCCCCTAGGGATTTCTCCAAAATATTTTTCAATCAGCTCTTTTGCTTCTTTCACATCGAAGTCGCCAGCCAGTACAAGTGTAGCATTGTTTGGCACATACCACTGTCCATGGAATGCCTTCACATCATCGACGGTAGCGTTAGTCAGATCTTCCATCTCGCCAATGACCGTCCAGCTATATGGATGGCCTTTGGGATAAAGGTTTGTAGCAATTACCCAGGATGTGAATCCGTATGCCCGGTTATCGACATACTGTCTTTTCTCATTCTGGACTACATTCTGCTGAATATTGAATGCGTTTTCGGTCACTGTATTGATCATGTATCCCATCCTGTCGGATTCGAGCCAGAGGATCTTCTCCAGCGCATTTTTGGGTACCACCTCAAAATAGGTGGTGGCATCGTTACCGGTTCCACCGTTGAGGGTTCCTCCGGCATCCTGGATGATCTTAAAAAACTGATCTTCAGGTACATTTTCTGATTTTTGAAACATCATGTGTTCAAAAAGGTGGGCGAAACCCGTGCGGCCTTCTACCTCCCGGTTGGACCCTACATGGAATCGTATGGCTAAGGCCACAATCGGGTCGGAACGGTCGACATGAAGGATTACATCCAGACCATTGGGCAAGGTGTACTTCTCATAGACGATGTTCAGGTCGTCTTTCTGTGATTTGCATCCCAGTAATACCAGCAATGTCATTGCCAGAATAGGGAAGAAAGTTTTTTTCATGGTTTAGTTTGTTTAATAAATATTCAGGTTGGTTTTTTCGATTGGGGGGATAAAGCTAAAAATAATTTTTAACTTTATCTGTCAGGAGCACATATTATCAAATCTTTTATCCAATTCATGCATAAGGTTTTCTGGTTTATTCGTCTTATCTTTCTACTTGAGGTTCTTTTTCCTATCCTAACTCCTGCCCAACCACAGGAGTGCTATCTGCTGATGGCCGGAAAAGGGGCGACCATTAACGGGCAGGTTTACCTGGCTCACAATAATGATCTGTCCGGAATTGAAGCATCTATGCTAGTCAAAGTTCCGGGAGACCAGGCACCGAAAAAACTTCCCGAATTCAAGTGGCCTGAGGAGCGGGGTTATGAGATGTTGATCCTGCAGATATACAAAGGTTTTGCAGAAGGAGATGCGGTAGCAATCAACGAGCATGGAGTGGCAATTGCCGGTGGACTTGCCCTGAGTCAGGACAGAAACAGGAAAGCCCGGGTTGCTGATCCGATGGTTGACACAGGATTGGGTGGGGGTGTCCGCTACATGGCGCTTCAACATGCCCGCACAGCCCGGCAGTGTATACAACTTATCGGAGAACTATACAATCAATATGGAATAAAATACCCGAGTGGGGTTGGAGTAGCTGATACAAATGAGATGTGGTATCTGGAGGCCGGAGGCGGGAGGTGCTGGGCAGCAGTCAGAGTGCCTGATAGCTGTTATTTCATTGCAGCAAACAGCTACCGGATCGGAAAGATAGACTTTGACGATACCTTAAACTATATTACATCACCTGGTTTAAGGAAGTTCTGTCAAAAGAGGAAATTATGGAAAGAGGGTGATGGGGATTTTCATTTCGGGAAGATCTTTGGAAACGGGAGGAGAGAGAAACACGGGAACAACCTCTATAACACTCGGAGAGTCTGGCGGGGAATAGATCTGTTGAATCCGGAGTTAACAACACCGGCAGATGCAGAGTTCTTTCCCTTGTTTCTAAAACCGACCAACCCGATTGATCTGCAAACCTGCTTTACCATCCTGCGCGATCATTATCAAGGAACTCCTTTTGATCCGCTACTTCCTCAAAATAAAGATAAGCCGGAGCGTGCTATTGCCAGCTGGAATTGTGTCCATACAGATGTGATTACACTAGCACCCGGAAAACCGGTATCATATGGCGCTGTGATCTGGACAGGGTTGAGTACTCCTTTTTCAGCCATCTATGTGCCGGTCTATTTTGGAGTCTCGTCTATCCCGGATGGATATAATATGGCTCCTCCGGATTACGATGACAAATCGGTATTCTGGATATACAAGAGTCGGTCTGATCAGATCAAATTGAGGGAGATCACTTCGATTAACAAGTGGGGACTTCAACGAGAGAGATTGGAGCTGGAGGAGATTGAAAATCAATCAGTTATCCTTGGTAAAGCAGAGGAACTTATAAAAAAAGCCCCCGATCAACTCGGGGACTATCTGTTTTCAGTTAGTGAAGGCTTTGCTTCATCGGCAGAAACCCTCGTAACCAAGATTATTGAATAATAGCAGGTTGGTTTCTCTTTACCTGCTCTTCATGTTTTTCGCATTGACAATGAAGAAGTAAATGAGAAAACCAAGTGAGATCGCTACCAGTTCTATACCGAAAGGGAGGAAAGAGTCTGAACCATCTTGCCAGGTAATAGCACTGGTCCGGTCCAAAATTTCGATCAGGATCAATCCAAGCCCTGCCATTAGTGCGACCAGTCCCCATTTCAGGCTGGGATAACTTTTGCTCTCTGAAGATGAGGCAGCAGGAGTATCCAGAATGCCAGCCTTTTCTATATGACCGGCTTTCACAATCTTTCTTTTCAAGAGATAATCGGTAAAGACCTTTATTAAACTGTATACACCGTAAAAGATGGTACCTACGATAACAATTGTTCCTAGAGTTTCCATAATTTATTTTATTATTTGGTTAAATTTGTTCAATATGTCGACCCGGAGATAAAAAGGTTGCAGAAAAGTTCTTTTTTTCCATTGATGCAACATTTTCCGGTGTTGATCGACTCATACAAAAATGGATGATGCAACGCTGATTGAGCAGGTATTAGCAGGGAACACACATGCAAACCGGTTTTTAATCGAAAAATATAAGAACCTGGTATGGCATATGGTGCTCAGGATGGTCAGTCAGCAGGAAGATGTGGAAGATTTATGCCAGGAGGTGTTTTTGCGCGTGTTCAAGGATATCGGAAAGTTTCGCGGAGAGTCAAAACTCTCCACATGGATCGGAGCCATCGCCTATAACATGTGCATTACTTATCTCCGTAAAAAGGGGAAGAATTTAGTGGTGCCGGTAGAGGATTACACGCCGGTGACAGCAGGCATGCCATCAGAAGATTCTGCTGATAAGGCTTTTGATAAAAATAACATGAAGAAGATTGTTCACCAGATCATTGAGTCGTTGCCTGTCCAGTACCGGACTGTGATTACACTCTTCTACCTGGAGGAGCTCTCTTACAAAGAGATTGAGGAGATCACAGGAATGCCGGATGGAACAATTAAAAGTTACCTGAACAGAGGCCGTCAGGCTATTCGAGAAGGCATCATTAAATTGGTTCCTGATATGCAACCTGAGTTGCAGGTAACCAAATAACTTAGTAAATTTACAGCCATGGGACGTGAAAATGAACAGATGAATGAACTGGACAGATTGATCCGGGAAGCGTTGAAAGAGAAGCCCGAGTGGGAACTCTCCTTAACCTTTACAGATACCCTGCTTGAGAAAGTCGAAAAGCGGCTATGGTGGAGAGAGGTAATTCAGGCTTTTGCTATGAAGACTGCTATTGTTGTAGGAACCCTGGCTATCCTGCTGGTGATCCTGATTCTTCCGTCCCGCGATACATCCAACCCGTTTCTCACACTTCTTCTCGACAACTGGCAACTGGTAACCGGAATATGCCTGCTGGTTCTCTTTACATTCTTTTCCGATCAGGTGTTGTTAAAATATTTCAACTTCCGGGTGTCGTATCAGAATACTGGATAATACCCCTAAATCCCCTGAAGGGAACATTTTGATTTTCGATTTCCGATTGACAATTTTCGATTGATGATTTGATGCTTGTTAAGGATGTATCCAAACATCCTGGACTGAATTCCCGGTAAAGTCGTTGTTGATGTTTTGGATTATTGCAGTATCAGGCCAGGTGGTTGTTCCAAATCCCCAGATATAGATTCCGTAGTAGTTGTTATTGCATTTATTATTCTCCAGAATATACCCCTGAATCCACTGGTTATCTTCGTTACTAACTTCCATTCCAGGGCCGATGTTATCATGAATGTTGTTATCCCTTATGGTTACGTTTTCGCCTCCATCGAGCCAGATTCCTCCATCCCACCACTCATCTACAGTGGCGTCCAGGTCATTCTCATAAATATTATTTCGTTCGACAATCACATCATAACTATCCTCAACAAGGATTCCCCCTCCAATATTTCGGTAGGATTCATTGTCTGCTATCACAACATTCTTATTTCCAAATGTGTTGATTCCGGTACCCATCAGGTAGTTTGGGAAAATTTGTGGTTCCGGTCCATTGCGGTAGACGGTATTGTTCCTGATTTCAATATTCTCCGAGTAATCGACATGGATTCCATATCCTTCTAGCTCCCAGTCTGTTAGCTGAACGGCATGCCCGTTTTCGAGGACTTCCAGGTTACTGAAGAGGAAAGTATTGCCATTTTCTACACCGATTCCAATGTCAGTGTAGTATTGTATTTTCAAGTTTCTGAAGATCATATTCTTACATCCTTCGCAGAAAATCCCGATTGCGATACTGTTCTGTCCATCGAGTACCGGTACTCCCTGATATCCTTCAACGGTAATCGGAGCGGCAGGATCGCCACATAATTGTAAACCGATTCCGGTATTGTAAGTTCCGGGAAGAATGCGTATTGTTCCCCCAGGTCTGATGACCGTAAAAGCCCTTACGAGAGACTTGAATGCTGTGGCAGGACTCATGCCGCTATTCCCATCATTCCCGTTGACAGAGACATAGTAGGTCGTTGTATCCAGGCTGTTGTCTGTGCAGATGATCCAGGCCATATTCTCGGGATCGCCGCCTGATTCCTTGTTGCTACAGGAGTAATAAGTACCTGAAACCAGAAATATTCCAAAAAGGACCGATGATGCAACCAGTTGCTTTTTCATAGTTCATTATTTTATGTTAGACGAAATCAAAAATAAGGATTCTTAGGCCGGATTGCAAATAACTATCAAACCTTGTATTCATGGTTTAGAAAGATGAAAATGCATTTAACGCGACTTTAATCATATGCGGGGACAACCTTTATTAGTGTTTTGGGGTCAGTAATATATGATATAGGATGCTGGATGACTGGATGCTGGATGCTGGATGACTGGATGGTTGGATAACCTGATAAAAATGAGTTTTATGAAATTTTTTCTGATTTTTCTTTTTGGATCTGTCGTCACTTGTTACTCACAGGTTGATATTCTTGAATCAGTTGGACAAAC
>JACNKI010000242.1:0-4929 GCA_014382125.1 Bacteroidota bacterium
ATACCTCCTGTAATGACATGAGTCCTTCTATTTGTGAAAGAATTTGTTGATCGGTAAAATGTTTGCTCTTGATTGCACCTGTCGGGCAGGTAGATCCACAGGTTCCACAACCTTTGCAAAGTATCTCATTTACAACAGCCACGTTCTTTTCTTCATCATAACTGATTGCTGTATATGGACAAACATTAATACAAGTCTGACATCCGCAACAGATATCTTCATTTACAACTGCTGTTGTTACTTCTACATTTACTGTCCCCGCCAGTATTGTTGCCAATATTCGTGCTGCCGCCGCATTGGCCTGAGAGATCGAATCCGGAATATCTTTTGGTGCCTGGCAAGTTCCAACAACATAAACACCATCAGTGGTTGTGGCAACAGGGTCTAATTTGGGGTGTTTTTCAATGTAAAAGTTATTGCTACACATACTTATACCTACTGCGTGCGCAATTTCCTTAGCATCATCATTAGCTTCCATTGCTACCATAAGAATTACCATGTCGGCAGGAACCTCAATCAATTCTCCTGAAAGTTTTTCTTCGAATTCAATAAGTAAATTGCATTCGTCTCCGAGTGATGCCTCTTTGATCTTCGGTAACTTGTTTTTTTGATCAAATGACAGGAACATCACATTTTTTCTTGATGTGAGGGTATATAATTCTTCACAGCCTTTGCCAAAAGACATCATATCTGCATAGATATCATAAATATGTGACTTCGGTAAAGCTGATCTGATCTGGTTTGCATATTTTAAGGCAGTCACACAGCAAGTACGGGAACAATAGGAGTGATATTCTTCATTTCTGCTTCCAACACAATGAATAATGGCTATATTTTTAGGTTCTTTCCCTTCAACGGTTAGAATAGTTCCGCTTTTCAGCTTCTTCTCAAATTCAATGGAAGTGATCACATTATTCAACTTTCCGTATCCGTAACTTGCAACTTTGCTGACGTCATAAGGTTTCAATCCCGTTGCCACAATCACACTTCCAAATTTGAGCTCTGTTTCCTTCCCATCAGGAATGATTATTGTTTCAAAATTCCCTACATAGCCAACAACCTCTGTTACCTCAGTGTTGAGAAAAACCGAAATTTTTTGATGATTTAAAACAGATTTAACCTTATGATCAATGATCTGCCTGGCACTGTTCAGAAAGGGATAGGTTAGATCAATATGACTAACATGTCCGCCCAGGCTATCTGATTTCTCCACCAGATAAACTTGTTTATCTGCATTGGCAATTTCCAAAGCAGCGGATATTCCGGAAATTCCGCCACCAATGATAAGCGTGGCTGGATTCACCTCAACGGTTCTTCGTTCTAATGATTCATGCCATTGCACTTTGGAAATAGCGGCTGCAATAAGATCTTTGGCTTTTCTGGTTGCCTCATCTCTGTCGGTATGAACCCAGGATGCCTGTTCTCTTATATTTGCCATCTCAAACATATACGGATTCAACCCTGCGTTCTCCAATGCCTTCCTAAATGTAATTTCGTGCATTCTGGGCGAACAAGCTGCTACAACCACTCGATTTAGTTTATGTTCCTTAATGTCCTGGACAATCAAATCCTGACCAGGATCAGAACACATATATTTATAATCCTTAGAAATAACAACATTAGGCAGGTCTTGAATCTCTTTGGCAATGTTTTCAACATCAACCATTTTGGCAATATTGGTTCCGCACCAACAAACGTAAACACCTAATCTCGGATTTTCCATTTTTTCTTTTTTTAATGAACTCGTATTATTTAACTGGTTTCGACGATTTTTTAAGACAGGCAAAGTAAATTCCAAAAGGCCTGTACAGTATATGTGCCCATTTTGTAAACGGAACGATTAGTAACGCCCATTGTGCTATGATAATAATATGAAGGATAAAAATTAATTGAGCGACGTTGACAATTCCAAGCTGCCTTGTCAGGAAAGATAGTGTTGCTGTCAATGCAAGTAAGAATAACCATATTGGGAAGAACCAGTCGCTGAGCTCCGAAAATTTGTACTGCTCCTCCTTCTTGGAGATCCGTTTTATGATCATGATTCCCGAAAAAATTGTAAGAAGTCCGAAAACCAGGTAGGCAATTATTTGTCCAATAATTGCACCGGCACCACTTCCATCAGCAAATTGAAACCAATCAAAGACAACCACCATTACCAACATGACAATATAACTGACTGCTACTATCCAGTGCCTGAACCATGTAAACGTTGAGTTGCTGCATTTTAAAATATTTTTTTGGGTGACAGAATGTAAAAAAAGCTCCCAAAGGCTTGTAATGTAGGCGATAAAAGAAACCTTTATGGTTTTGTCTTTAACGATTGCAAACCAGTACATCCTGAAAACACTTGGCAGGATAATAAATAGGGCAACACCTGCTACGAATAACTGTTCCAGGAGATGTCCGAATTCAAAGGTTGATTTCCATTCATTAATGTCATATTTAGTTGAGAAAGCAACTAACATAATTGCAATACCAACAATAAAAAATGACAGAATATAAACTAATTTATTTCTGTAAAACAATCCGGATATTCCTGTCCAGTCATATAAACTCATTAGATATCTTCTCAGGGACATCATTAATTCTCCGGGTTCTGCCTCACGTAAACATTGTTCACTGCAATCGCCGCAATAATAACATAGCCATGGTTCAACACTTTGAGCAACTTTGTTTTTAAGTCCCATCTGTAGATATTTGATCTCTTTTCTTGGGAAAGCAAAACTCTCATCTGTTAAATTACAGGTAGCTGTACAAGTACCGCAATGAAAACAATCGTTCCAGTCCTTAACACCATACTTTAATAAATCTTCTTTAAGTTCGGGATTTACACGTTGACTCATGACTGTTCCTCCATTAGTTTAGAAAGTTCTTTCGATTTATCTTCTATTTGTTTAAGGGTGACGCTTTTAAGGCTGTTTTTTATCTTATTCGTTGCAATACGTTGCAACACCTTTGATGCGGCAGCTGATGCTTGTGCAACTGAATCAGGTATGTCTTTGGGTCCCTGACAAACACCTGCAACGGCAATACCCCCTGAAAATGTATCAACAGGATCACTCACATAATTGTATTCATTAAACCATCCATCAGCGTCAACAGTAATTCCCATCATTTCAGCAATTTTTGCCGCGTCTTTATTGGCTTCAAGTCCAACAGCCAGAACCACCATATCTGCTTCCTGCTCAATTAACCCTCCACCTTCAATATCTTCGCTTCTGACAATAAGACCATCTCCGTTTTCTTCAACTTTAGCAGAGCGTCCGCGAATAATATTTACACCTTCGTTATTGATGCGGTTATAAAACTCCTCGTAACCCTTACCAAAAGCACGCATATCAATATAATATTCATTGATCATCGCATTTGGAAATTTTTCCTTTAAAAGATGTGCAAGTTTTAATGAATACATACAGCACACTTTGGAACAGTATTTATTGTGGTTCTCATCCCTGCTTCCGATACAGTGAATGATTGCAATGCTTTTGGGGGAATATATCTCTTCCAGGGGGAAAACCCAGTTTCCCTTTTTATCCTGCACTCGTTTTGCAATCGCACCACCGGTAGGTCCGGAAGCATTTAATAATCTTTCAAGTTCAAGTGAAGTTAACACGTTAGGATATTTTCCATACCCAAATTGTTCAATTTTATTCGCATCAAAGGGCTGAAAACCGGTAGCGACAATTATATTACCTACAGTAATTTCAACTACCTCATCTTTTTCATCTAAATCGATGCAATCCGGAACCGGACAAACTTTAGCACATATACCACATTTGCCATTCAATACATATGTGCAAACACTCTCGTCAATCAGATATTTATTGGGAACTGCTTGTGGAAAGGGGATATATGCAGCTTTCCTTAATGATGCATTAGCATCAAATTCACTGGGTGTTTTTACCGGACATTTTTCAGCGCAAATACCACATCCAATACAAGTTGCCAGATTCATTCGTCGTGCTTTTGTTAAAATTTTAACGGTAAAGTTGCCCGGGACTCCCCGTACCTCCTGTACTTCAGAATAGGTCATGAGTTTAATGTGACTATGCTGACCCACTTCAACCATCTTTGGTGTTAAAATGCATGCGGCGCAATCCAATGTTGGAAATGTTTTATCGAACATCGCCATGTGTCCGCCAATAGTACCCGATCTTTCAACCAGATAAACTTGGTTCTCACTGGCTGCAATCTCAAGTGACGCCTGGATACCGGCTATTCCACCTCCAATGACAAGTGTTTCGTGATTAACCGGATGTTCATCAGGAATAGCAGCATCTTCCACAGGCACACCATAAACTGCACAAGCAACAATTGCTTTAGCCCAGTTGGTATCCGCTCTGGTAAGCGCACCATATTCTGTGAAACTTGCCAAAAAAACATCGTCAGGACTATTGCCGGCGAGAACCATTGACTTGGCAAATAAGCTTTTATACATTCCAGGATTACTACCTGCTATAACGATTCTTTGTATACTATCTTTTTCAATCTTCCCGGCAACTTGTTCAGGGTCGGACAATGAAATGTCATCAGGAAGCCAGGCCTTATACACTCCGGTAAGGTTTTTACTATATGCTATAACTTCCGGAATGTTAATAACGTCAGTATTTCCATTGAGGGAATTACAAAAATAGACGACAGTTGTTTTTTTCTCCTCCATAATGAGATACGGTTAGTTAAATAATATTTTTTAGCAGGTGGCTTTATTTTGTGCACCAATAATAAATTTTATCATCACATTGTGAATTATTTATCAAAATACATATTATGAGAACTACTTCTCGATGACATCAATCATTATCTTCTAAAAATCAGTTAGTTAGCAAATTTGAGTATATTTTATAGAATTGAAAAGAACATGATTTTATTGTGAAAACATTAACGCTTGTAAATGTATAAAAAAAATTTCATATCATCCAAAAAAAAAAT
>JACNKI010000242.1:4993-6302 GCA_014382125.1 Bacteroidota bacterium
AAAAAAAAATCAACTGCGGCTGACCCATGTGGATATTCTTGATAGATATGTTGATAACGGAGCTCAGAATTGCACACTAAATAAAACACCAAAATCAATTTGAAATGAGTTGTAAATCAGTTATTTTTGTATTGATATAAGTTTAACAAGCGAGTACAAACCAAAAAGATAAGATCATGAAAAAGCTCATCATGTTAGTTGTGGTAGTGTTTTTTACAACATTCTCGTTTTCCCAGGAAAATAAATCCGCACCAGGAAAAAACGATCAGCCAAAAACGAACCGAAGCGAAGCGGAGCTCGGCGGAGCCAAAAGCGAATCTCATTGCGGTTCTGATGACGGCACCCCCCAATATCGACAATGTGTTGAAGATAGCTATAGAAAACTTCAATACAAGATGTCGATCTATGGTGAAGTTCCAAAACCGGGTTCAGGTATTCGCCTGGGCATCTACCAGATCCAGGCTGCATGTGGCGAAGGAGCTACTGAAAAGAACATGAAGCTGCTGGAAGAAGCTGTAAAGCTTGCTAACAAGTATGATGTTCAGCTTTTATCATTTCCTGAATTGTACGTTCCAGGTTATACGTTGAGTCCGGAAATGGCCAGAAAAGTCTCTGAATACAAAGACGGTCCAAGCATCACAAAAGCCATGAAATTAGCCAAAGAGTATACGATGGCACTCTTAGTCCCATATGCTGAAAAAGTGGATGAAAAGAATGGAGTGACACACTATTATGACGCAATTGCTGTCATTGATGAAAAAGGAGAACTTCTTAATAGTTATCGAAAAACTCATTTATACGGTCAGCAGGAAAGAGATAACTGGAGTTGTGGTGTGAGCGATTACCCGGTCTATAACATCTTCAACTTTCCTGTAGGAGTACTCAACTGTTATGAGTGCGAATTTCCTGAACTTCAGCGAATCCTGGCTCTCAATGGAGCGAAGCTTATTGTGGGTCCAACTGCCGCTGATAACTATTATCGTCTTCCCGACGGAAAAAGAAGTGCAGTACCTTATCCCGATATTTCAAAATTATTGATCCCTGCAAATGCGTATGCCAATAATATCTTTTTCGCCTATTCGAATCGTAGTGGTTATGAACAAAGAGGGGAAGACCAATGGCACTACCGTGGCAATAGTATCATCTGCGGACCTCATGGCGACATAATTGTTGCAGCAGACCATGAACAAAATACACTGCTTATTGCAGATTGCATTCCGGCCTATTATGGCATGACACACCCCGCACCTAAATATTATTATCTGAAAGACCGCAGGCCTGCTTTATATAAAGAACTTGATTCAGAAAA
>JACNKI010000239.1 GCA_014382125.1 Bacteroidota bacterium
TGATGACCGGTTTTTATTCACCTCTGATGATCCCGATCACTTGGCTGAAAGACTTAACTACTGGTATGAGCATCTGGATGAATTGAGGAGCGATACATTGAAGGAAAAGGTTCTGGAAGAGGCCGCGACTTACCGCATTGACAAAGCTGTGGACGATTATGAAGAGTTCATCAATAGAGTGGTTGACCCTCCCTCAGTCAAGAGAATGCCTTCTGTTTCTGTTAAGGAACTCAGTTCATATAAAAAAGCAGTCCGATCATGACATCCAGCCAGGTTCGCGGGCAACAGGTTCCTATGGAGTCGGTTTACCCTATAACCATTCCTTCCGATTATACGTATATTAAAACCAATTTCATTTATCTTTTTTTCTCCAATATTGCGTATACCGCTTTTTATCTGGTTCTGGGGATTGGATTTTTTCAACTTATCGGCAGTCACAGTGTTCATGGGCGAAAAAATCTCAGATCCCTTAAGAAACAAGAGTTTATCAGCGTGGCAAATCACTGTCATATACTCGATACCGTACTGGTGGGTTTGGCTGTACTTCCCCGCCGGCCATGGTATGCTTCCATGCAACGAAATTTTGAAGCGCCCTATTTCCGAAAGATGTTTCGCATTCTCCGAGGATTTCCCATTCCCGACGGTGTATTTGGTTTGAGGAAAATATTGAAGCATGTTGTTCAAGCTGTTAATCAGGGAAAAATTGTTCATTTTTTCCCTGAAGAAGAGCTGTGGCATCTCCATCAGGAGATTGATTATTTTCAAAAAGGAGCTTTTTACCTGGCTCATCATGCGAACTGCCCGGTCGTACCCATCGTCCATCTGTTCAGACCCCGGACTTTTTTTGGCAGGAAAATATCTGACAATATTCTAACTATAAAGACCCTTATTGGCGAGCCTATTTATCCCCGTGTACCTAAGGAAGGGAGGAACAGTATAGATCGTGAATCAGTACAAGAGATGTGCGACAACGCTCAGAATTGGATGAAAATTAAAGTGTCATCAGCTTCTTCGCATTTTCCGCAAAATACTTTCTATCAAGAATCTTGATCTCTTTTCCGTCGATTTTTATATAATTTCGCTTATCCAAATCTCCTAATATTCTTATTACGGTTTCATAGGTCGTCGCTGCCAGTCCGGCAATATCTTTTCTTGACAAGGAGAAATTTAAACGAGTTTCGTCTTCCTTTTCCATCCCGAAAGTCTCAATAATATCGTTTAAGGAACAAATAAGCTTGTCTAATGCATGCATTTTTTGAAAATTCTTATATCTGATTTCGGACCTTCTTAATTTCATAGCTAATAAATTAATAATAAAGCGTACCAGTTCTTTGTTTGATTCAACGGCTATTCTGAAAATATCAGCAGGGAAAAAGGTAATTTCACTTTCCGAAAGTGATTCCGCTGTAACCGAATAAACATTCACACTTTCACCCAGTGCCCGATAACCTAAAATATGTTCTTTCGTAACCAAATCAACAATTCTTTCTGATTTATCGTCAAAATCAGAAACTTTAATAAATCCTGAAAAAACAGTATAAACTCCTTTTACTTGCTGCCCTTTTGAGAATATCTTTTCCCCCGGTTCAATTAAATAGGAAGTCTTGTGATCCGTAAGAAAACTCTTCCACTCTTCTGAGCAATATTTATTTATAAAACAGTTTTTACGACTGCAATTATTACAACTTCTGCCTGATTCAATTATTCTCATCCCCTTCCCCTTTTATCACTCAATTTTTGAATTATCATGATACAAATAACAGATTTTTTTGTACAACTGCCAAATAAATAAACCTATATTATATGATGACGGATATATTTAATAAAGGTTGCTTTTAGGATATAATAAATCTCATTTTCGTTCATTATCCTTAATGTACAGAAAAACAAGCATATAGCCCGATTCGTTTATATAGAATGATGATAAATAAGAGTATCTCTAAAATATTTATAATGACAGCCGTCATATTTAATAAAATATACTCATATCTTTGACGCGAATTAGAAATGTGAGTGTAAAATCATATTTAATGAAATTCATCATTTCGCTGATTGCATTTTTTTTATTTACAACTAGTTATGTTGAAGCAAAAAGTGAAACAGTTTTAACTAGGGATTCTTCAGCTTTGGTGGAGAATCAGGTGACACTCGACACGGCAAAGCAAAATGCAAAGCGTTCGATGCGTTCTCCGGCTGAGCTTTTCAAGTCATGTGCCCGATGCCATTCAATAGGCAGAGGAAAACTGATCGGGCCCGACCTGGCCGGAGTCAGTGCAAGGCACTCCGGGGAGTGGCTCATAAAATTTATTCAGGCTTCAGACTCACTCATTGCCTCCGGCGATACAGCAGCGAAACGGCTTTATGAAGAAAATGAAAAACTACCGATGCCACGGCATGACTATTCAAACGATGAAGCCAAATCGTTGATTGATTATATCTTTTTTGAAACAAGAAAATTGGAAGCCGACCCCAACTTCCTCGACAACGATTTCAGCTTTGCGCACCCGTCTAACACCTGGCCTTTTATAATTGGAGTTTTATTCATTCTTTTTGGGATTATAGATTGGGCATTTTTGAAGCTGATAAGATTTAAGTTTATTCATATAATTCTCATTCTTGCCGGCCTAGCCATCTCCGGAAAAGCAGTAACTGAAGAAGCGATTTATATGGGAAGAAGCCAGGGATTTGAACCGGATCAACCAATAAAGTTTTCGCACAGAATTCATGCAGGAGACAATGAAATTGATTGCCAATATTGCCACACAGGTTCAATGGAAAGCCGGAATTCATCCATTCCACCGGCAAGTCTCTGCCTGAACTGCCACAATGTAATCCGCAATGGCCCGAATACAGGCGAAGTGGAGATCAATAAGATTCACGAAGCCTTTGAATCAGGAGTACCTATCGAGTGGGTACGAGTTCACAGCTTGCCCGACTATGTTTTTTTCAGCCACGCACAACATGTGAATGTCGGGAAAGTAGAGTGCAAAGAGTGTCATGGCGAAGTTGAAAAAATGGGTAGAATTCAACAAGTAAGTGACTTGAGTATGGGCTGGTGCATCGATTGCCACCGGACGCAGAAAGTGCAGTTTGACAATGAGTACTATTTGTCTTACAAACAACACGAAGATATTTTATCCGGAAAAATCAGCGAAGTTACCGTAGAGGAAATCGGCGGTCTTAACTGTCAGAAGTGCCATTATTAATCAGCAGCAAAACGAGAATGCGAAAAACTTTTTGCATGGTATGAAGAAATATTGGAGAAGCATAGAGGAGTTTGAAGAAGATTCAAAAATCGAAAAGTTGCCTGAACCGGAATTTCCAATAGAAGGCCTTGCCGAGTACGAAATAAATAAGTCTGGAACAACTTCCCGGCGCGATTTTTTGAAAATGCTCGGGTTTGGAATTGGATTTGTCACGTTTGCCGCAAGTTGCGAAAATCCGATCAACAAAGCCATCCCTTATCTGATTAAGCCTGAAAATATCATCCCCGGGAATGCGAACTACTATGCGTCGACATTTTTTGGCGGGAATGACTACTGCAGCGTGATTGTGAAAACACTCGAAGGACGTCCTATAAAAATTGAAGGCAATGAACTGAGCTCCATTACGGCAGGTGGTACAAACGCCAGGGTACAAGCATCTGTTTTGAGTTTATACGACAGCTTCAGAATTAAAACCCCGCTCAAAAACAAACAAGAGTCAACCTGGGAAGAAGTTGATGCCGATATTATTGGGAAACTTGACGAAATTGCAAAAAAAGGAGGCAAGATCGTCATTCTTTCCTCCTCTGTAATCAGCCCCTCAACCCAAAGCATCTTTGAGGATTTTAACAGAAAGTATCCTACCGCGGAAGTCATTTATTATGACTCAGTTTCTGCTTCCGGAATAATTGAGGCAAACAAAAAAAACTTCGGACAACCTTACCTGCCTTCATACAATTTTGATAAAGCCAGGTTAATCGTAAGTTTCGGAGCCGATTTTCTAGGAAATTGGCTGTCGCCGATTGAATACACAAAGCAATACTCAAAGAATAGGAAAGTAAGCAAAACAAATCCGGATATGTCAAGGCATGTTCAATTTGAATCAACGCTTACGCTCACTGGAAGCAATGCCGATTACAGAATACCGATTAATCCATCGCAAGAAGCCGGTACGATCCTGAACCTTTACAACAGGATCGCTCAAAAAGCCGGAAAAGCAGCAATAACCGCTCCTGAATCAACAGTTAATGTAGACTCTCTTGCCAATGAATTATGGGCAGCAAAAGGCAAGTCGCTGGTTGTGTCCGGCTCAAACGACGTCAACATCCAACTTGTCGTAAACGATATGAACTATTTGCTTGGCAACTACGGCAAAACAATTAATATGAACAGGCCCGTCTATACAAAACAGGGTATTGACGGCCAGATGGACAACCTCACTAAGCGTATGGAAAAAGGCGAAGTTGAAGCTCTTTTAATGTACAACGTAAACCCGGCTTACGACTATCAAAACGCAGAAGCATTTACAGACGCTCTCACCAAGACTCAACTTTCTATTTCATTCTCAGATACGTTGAATGAAACTGCAAAACTTGCCGGCTATGTATGTCCCGACTGCCATTACCTGGAATCCTGGAACGACGCTCAACCGAAAAGAGGAGTTTACAGCCTGACGCAGCCTACCATAAATAAACTCTTTGATACCAGGCAGGCACAAGAGAGCTTGCTAATATGGTCAGCAACCGGTGGTACGACTGAAGCCGGTGAAAATAAAGTTGAAAACCTGGTCGAAGAGGATGCTTATTACGCATATATTAAAAAACAGTGGAGATCGAATCTATTTCCAAAGCAGTTAAAATATGCCGTTTTCTCTGAATTCTGGAACCATACACTCCAGGCCGGAGTATTTACAGTAAGCAGTGTGGCAGATATGATTACTAGAAGCAATTATCCATATGTTGCTGTTTATTCTGCTGCAAACATTGCTGATTGTGTTTTGAAACTTAAATCTCCAAAAGCCGGCGAAAGGGCCATTGAATTTTCATTATACGAAAGCATCGGAATAGGTGACGGCAGGCAAGCCAATAATCCCTGGCTGCAAGAGCTTCCCGACCCGGTTTCAAAAGTATGCTGGGACAACTACCTCGCTATTTCAAAAACATTTGCCGATAAAAACAGGTTGAGCCTCGGAGATATAGTCATTGTGAACGACATATTTGAATTGCCGGTACTGATTCAGGCCGGGCAAGCAGATAATACTGTTTCAATCGCTCTGGGATACGGAAGGAGCAGCGCAGGAAAAGTAGCAGACGGAGTAGGTCAAAATGCGTTCAGGCTAGTTCAAAGCAAGGGAACCAGATTATACAGTGGCAACGACATTAAGCTCGTACCAACCGGAAGCAATTATATATTAGCGTTGACTCAGACACATCACACATTGCATGGGCGCGACCATGTGCGAACAGCTATGCTGAAGGATTACAAAGAAAATCCATCTGCCGGAAACGAAGCACACCTTATTGCTGAGGAGAAAAAACAGTCGATGTATAGCGAACGGGAATTTAAAGGGCATCGCTGGGCACTGGCTATTGACCTGAACCTCTGCACCGGCTGCAGCGCATGCGTGATTGCCTGCCAGGCTGAAAACAACGTAGCCGTTATCGGTCGTGATGAAGTGAGGAAAAAGCGGATTATGCACTGGATCAGAATTGACAGATACTATGCCGAAAAAGCCGAAGACCCTGATGTCTATTTCCAGCCGATCATGTGCCAGCAATGTGACAATGCACCTTGCGAGAACGTCTGCCCCGTTTCAGCGACACAGAACAGCAAAGAAGGGCTTAACGACATGATTTACAACAGATGTATCGGAACACGCTATTGCATGAACAACTGCCCGTATCGCGTGCGTAGATTCAACTGGTACGAATATGCAAACAACGATAAATTTGATTACAATATGAACAGCAGCCTCGGAAAAATGGTGCTGAATCCTGATGTCGTTGTCAGAACGCGCGGCGTAGCTGAAAAATGCTCCTTTTGCGTTCAACGAATCCAGGAGAAGAAACTCGGTGCAAAAATGGAGAACAGGGAACTCATGGACGGAGAAATCAAGCCGGCATGCCTTCAGTCATGCCCGGCAGATGCCATCGTATTCGGCGATCGAAACATGCCCGGAAGCGAAGTTTCGAAGGCCTTCGCGAATGAACGAAATTACTTTTTACTGGAGGAAGTCAATACCAGACCATCGGTCGGGTACCTGACAAAAATCAGGAATACAGAAAGCAAGAAAAATGAGACCTAAAGCAGTCAATTTGGCAATCCATGTATAATACAAAAATAAGGGGAGTACTCGTTGAAGGGAATAAATCGTATGCCGATGTTAGCAGGGACATTATTGCTCCAATTGAAAATACAGCTCCGGGGTGGTGGATCTATGCTTTTGCAATTGGCATCGGTGCTCTGATTTATGGCGTCTGGGCTTTTTACATAACAATTTCTGAAGGCATTGGCACCTGGGGACTGAACAATTCGGTTGCGTGGGGTTGGGGCATTATCAATTTTGTCTGGTGGATAGGTATCGCCCACGCCGGAACGGCATTTTCAATCTTCCTGCTTATCGTTCGTCAAAAATGGAGAACCTCTATCAACCGGGCAGCTGAAGCAATGACCGTAGTCGCTGTTCTGTGTGCGGGGATGTTCCCTCTCATTCACATGGGACGCATCTGGATGGGATTTTTTATCATGCCGTATCCGAATACAAGAGGTCCGATATGGGTCAACTTTAACTCACCGCTTTTCTGGGACGTTGTCGCGATCAGCACATACCTCATGGCTTCCGCAGTATTCTGGTATGTCGGGATGATTCCTGATTTTGCAACGATACGCGATAAAGCTACGTCGAAAGTAAGAAAAGCGATCTATGATTTTCTCAGCTTCGGATGGGTGGGCTCTGCCCGCGGATGGCTTCGTTTTGAAGCGTTGGCAATGATACTCGGCGGACTTACCGCACCACTTGTCATATCCGTTCACTCCATCGTAGCAATGGACTTTGCTACATCCGTTATGCCAGGCTGGCATTCAACGGTTTTCCCGCCCTACTTCGTAATTGGCGCAATCTTTTCCGGGTTCAGTATGGTGCTTACACTGATGATTATCATCCGAACAGTTTATAAATTTCAGTCCTACGTTACTGACAGCCACATAAACGCCATTGCCAAAATCCTTGTATTTATCAGTTTGATCATGGGAACGGCTTATTGTACCGAAATTTTCATCGCCTGGTATTCCGGAGGTGAGTATGAATATTATACCTTCTTCAACAATCGTATTTCCGGCGACTATACGATCGCTTTCTACGGAATGATCATCTGTAACGCAATCATTCCTCAGCTTTTCTGGTTCAGGAAAATCAGAAAAAATATCATTCTTGTGTTTATCATCTCGCTGTTTGTCAATCTCGGAATGTGGTTTGAAAGATATGTAATCGTAATTACTTCGCTAACAAAAGATTATATGCCGGCTAACTGGTCAACCTATTCACCTACGGTTGTCGAGATAGGCGTCTACGTAGGTACACTCGGTTTTTTTATATGCGGGGTGCTTCTGTTCCTGAAATTCCTTCCGATGATTGCAATAAGCGAAATTAAAGGAGTATTAAAACCAACAAGCAATGGTCAGTACCTTAAGAAATAACAACATTTTCGGGGTTTTCGATGATGAAGACCTTTTCATTGCGGCCATGAAAAAAATGGAGAAGGCCGGAATCAGGATAAAAAATGTGTTTACTCCTTATCCGATTGAGGACGTTTTTAACATATTAGGGCTAAAAACAAGAATGCCTTACACGGCATTTATCTATGCGACAATCGGTGTCATGCTCACATATGCATTTTTGTACTGGACTTCGGTCATTGATTACCCGGTCATCATCGGTGGGAAACCCACCAACACGCTTGCGTTTGTGGTTATTCTTTTTGTGATGACGATAAATGGCGGAATCGTTATGTCGCTTTTCACTTTTTTCATCATCCAAAAACTTGGCCCCGGAAAACCGGCCCGGGTAGTACACAAAGATATTACCGACGATAAATATGTGATCGTCATCGAAAAAACTGAAGAGATGTCAAACGAAGAGACACAGCGAATAAATTCTGCCCTGTTTGAAAACGGAGCAATTGAGATCGGAGAAAAAGAAAACGTTGAAACTATTTAACGCTAGAATTTTTATGCAAAAAAAATCCGGAAATATCATCTCTCTTGCCACCTTTTTTATCCTTCTGATTTTTTCTGGTTGCAGCAGGGAGAACAGAAATCATCCGGGCTACACTTATTTAAACGATATGACTCCGTCTGAAGCATACGAGTATTATTCCTCCAACCCAAATTTTGCCGATGGGAAAACTGCCCAGCCACCTGTGGCAGGAACGATTCCAAGAGGAGCGATCCCCTATCAATACCCCCGGACTGATGCCGGGCAAAAACAGGCTGGCGCTGAACTGAAGAATCCGTTATCCGTATCAAACGAAGATCTGGAAATGGCAAAAGAAATTTTCGAAATCAACTGCGCGATGTGTCATGGTGAAACAGGGAAAGGGGATGGACGTTTAGTCACATCAGGGAAATTTGCGACGGAAGTAACACCCCTCGTCGACGAATTTGTACAGAATAAACCTGATGGAGAGATTTTTCATGTAATCACCATGGGGTCTGTATCCGGTTTTATGGGATCACACAGCGCACAAATAAAACCTGATGACAGGTGGAGAATCGTTTGCTACATTAAAAATAAATTAAAAACAGATTAGAGCAACGGGAAATACATTGAGCACAAACTTCTTGAACATGGATAAAGCATATACAGTATCACCGGGATTACGAATCTTGTCAATTTGCCTTGTGGTGATCGGTATTGCAGCATTCGTTGCAGGCTTCATGTTTGATCCGCAAAGAGCTTGGGCTAACTACCTGATAGACAGCTACTATTTTATATTGCTTTCCATCGGCGCCTCGTTCTTTTTGGCTATTCAGTACATCACCCAATCAGGCTGGTCATCGATGTTTAACAGGGTTCCTGAGGCGATGGGGAGCTATATCACTTACGCCGGAGTACTGATGCTGATATTCGTCATTTTTGGCTCGCATTCTGTCTATCACTGGACACATCACGATGCCGTTGAAGCCGATGTACTGCTCCAGCACAAATCGCCATATCTGAATATGCCGTTTTTTATTGTCCGGTTCGTTATCATTTTCTGTGCATGGATCTTTTTCATGATTCTTCTGCGCAGGTTATCAGTAAAGCAAGATATCGTAGGCGGGTTAACCTATTTTCACAAAAGCGAGTTTTACTCAAAAGTGTTCATTTTTGTGCTTGCACTCACGTTCAGTCTCGGAACGTTTGACTGGATCATGTCAATCGATGCTCACTGGTTCAGCACACTGTTTGTTTTTAAGAACTTTCTTTCGGCATTTCTTCACGGTTCTGCCGTAGTTGCTCTGATTATAATTCTACTACATCAACAGGGATATTACCCGAAACTGAACAAAGCACATCTGCATGATTTTTCAAAATATATGTTCATCCTCGGAATTATGTGGGCGTACATGTGGTTTGCTCAATATTTATTGATTTGGTACTCAAACATGCCCGAAGAGACCGTCTATTATCAAACAAGGATCAGTCACGAGTGGAGCGTGCTCTTTTACGGAAATGTGGTTCTGAACTGGCTTTTCCCGTTTCTTTTCCTGATGCTGAATAAAATAGCAAAAAATAAGTATGCGCTAATCTTTACGGCAGCAGTTTTAATGGTAGGGATGTGGATTGATTTATATGTGCAGATTATGCCGGGATCAACAATGTCGGAAGCTGCTCCGGTGGGTTTGAACTCCATCGGCTTTGTTGAAATAGGCGCGTTTCTTGGATTCCTGGGAATATTCATTTTTGCGGTATCGAGGACTCTCAGCAAAGTAAATCTGATACCCGAGAAACATCCGTATTTGGAAGAGAGCCTAATGCACAAATCACATTAAATTTTACTATGTATGAAATCTTTAACTCCGATTATCGCAACATTTTTGCTCCTGGCAGCCGCTGCAAGTGCTCAAGACGGCGCTGCGCTTTTCAATAAGCAATGCAAAGCCTGCCATACGATAGGCGGGGGTGTCAAAGTCGGACCAGATCTGGCAGGGGTTACTTCAAAGAGAGATTTTGACTGGCTGGTGAAGTTCGTTAAATCGTCAAAAAATCTGATTGCAACCGGAGATCCGGATGCGGTTGCCATTTTCGAAAAGTTCAATAAAAAGCCAATGCCTTCACACTCAAATTCTGTGGCAGAAATACAGGGGATGCTGGATTTTATAGCAAGCGGAGGCGCTTCTCCCGATGAATCAGAGAGTGGTAAAGAGAAGATATCATTGATATTTGAACCCGATGCTGAAAAGGGGCGAGAGTTGTTTACAGGCGAGCTGGCGCTGACGAACGGAGGGCCAAGTTGTATCTCCTGCCACAACGTCCGGCATAACGATGTTGTGTTCGGCGGGAGCATGGCAATGGATTTGTCCGTTTCCCATAAGGAAAATATCGTTGAGGCAATGGAGACTAGCATGCCGGCGATGATAAATTCATATGGCAATTCGCCTCTTTCTGTTGATGAACGTGCGAATCTTGACCTGTTCCTTAAAGTAACGAAAGAAAATCAGCTCTATCAAACACCCGGGCAATTCGGCGGAATATTTTTTCTTCTGGGAGCGATTTTCTTCATATTCATGTTGATCATCATCCATCTGTTTTGGAGAAGTAATAGGAAAATGGGTGTGAAAGATGAAATTTTCAAGCGTCAAATGCGAACCCAATAAATATCTATATATAATGAGCTGGATACAAGATTTAATCAGACCGGATTTTAGAAAATGGGAAGAATTTTACCGAAACCGATTTCAGCACGACAAAGTGGTGCGTAGCACCCATGGCGTTAACTGCACGGGAGGATGTAGCTGGAATATTCATGTGAAAGACGGAATCGTTGTATGGGAAACCCAGGCTATTGACTATCCCGAATTGGAAAGTTCGCTTCCACCATACGAGCCGAGAGGTTGCCAACGGGGTATCTCATTCTCCTGGTACCTGTACAGTCCAATCCGTGTCAAGTATCCCCTGATGAGAGGCGCTCTTCTTGATTTATATCTGGAAGAAAAAGAAAAAACCGGCGATCCGGTGAAAGCATGGGAAAATATCCAAAACAACCCTGAGAAACGGAAAAAGTATCAAAAGGCAAGAGGAAAAGGCGGATTCAGGCGAGTATCCTGGGATCTTGCCCTTGAGCTGATGGCCGCATCTAATATCTCAACAGTTCAGCGCTACGGCCCCGACAGAATCACCGGCTTCTCTCCGATTCCTGCGATGTCTATGCTGAGCTATGCCGCAGGGTCACGATTTCTGCAGCTCATGGGCGGGATCAACCTCAGCTTTTACGACTGGTACTGCGACCTTCCAAATTCATTTCCTGAAATATGGGGCGAACAAACTGATGTTGCCGAAAGCGCTGACTGGTACAATGCGAAATATATTGTGGCCATGGGCGCTAACCTTGGAATGACAAGAACACCGGATGTGCACTTCTTCTCTGAAGCCCGACACAACGGCACGAAAACAGTCGTCATGTCGCCCGACTTTAACATGGTTGCCAAATATTCAGACCAGTGGATTCCGATTCATGCCGGCCAGGACGGAGCTTACTGGATGGCCGTAACACATGTGATTCTGAAAGAGTTCCACGTGGATACAAAGACGCCATATTTTATTGATTATACAAAGAAGTATACCGACAGTCCATACCTTGTAGAATTAGTTGAAAAAGATGGCAAATACGTTCCTGTTCAACTGTTGAGAGCCAACCAGATTGAGAAATATAAAGAGATTGAAAACGGGGACTGGAAATTCCTGAATATTGATACGGAAACAGGCAATTTTGTATGTCCTGGCGGGAGCTCGGGACATCGATGGGACAGCAAACCCGGCAACTGGAACATGAAATTTGAAGACGCCGAAGACGGATCAACGTATGACCCGCTCTTATCGCTTATCGACAGTAATGATGAAGTGTTTCAGGTGGAGTTTACCGAATTTGGACTTGGCGTAAATGTGGAGCGTGGGGTGCCTGTTAAGTATGTGGAAACCATCAGAGGAAAAGTTCCCGTTACCACTGTATACGATTTGATCATGGGTCAGTACGGGATAGATCGCGGTCTGGCCGGCAGTTATCCGACATCCTACGATGATAAAGAGGCTGCTTATACACCTGCATGGCAGGAGATCTTCACTGGAATAGGCAAGGATACAATTCTTCAGTTTGCACGGGAATGGGCAAGAACAGCTGAAGTCACCAACGGAAAATGTATGATCATCATTGGTGCCGGCATCAATCACTGGTATCATAATAATTTGATCTACAGAGCCGGAACAATGGCGCTTATGCTTACAGGTAGCATCGGCGTAAACGGTGGCGGCATGAACCACTATGTCGGACAGGAGAAGCTTGCTCCTATGGATTCCTGGTCCGCTATTATGTCTGGCAAAGACTGGCAGTCAGCTGTAAGGCTTCAACAGGCTCCAATCTGGCACTACATCCATTCAAACCAGTGGCGTTACGACGGCAATCAGGCTGACTACAATACCGTTCCGGAAAACGAACTGTCGGAACAGCATACGGCCGACCTGATCGTTAAGTCGGTAAGAAACGGATGGATGCCATTTTTTCCTCAATACACCAAAAGCAACTTCGACATCGTAAAGGATGCAGAAGAGGCAGGCGCCACGAATGATGATGAGATAAAAAAATATGTCGTTGACAAACTAAAAAGCAAAGAGCTCATGCATGCGGTAGCAGAGCCTGATCATGAAATGAGCTTCCCGCGAATATGGTATATCTGGCGGGGAAATGCTCTTAACTCAAGTGCAAAGGGACATGAGTTTTTCTTAAAGCACTATCTGGGGACACATAATAATGCAATTGCAGATGAAGTAGCAAACAAGTTCATCAAAGACATTGAATGGACAGAAGATAATCCGGAAGGAAAAATGGACTTAGTTGTAGATTTAAACTTCCGGATGGATACGTCCGCACTCTACTCAGACATCGTTCTTCCGGCTGCATCGTGGTATGAAAAAAGCGATTTGAACAGTACCGACATGCATTCCTTCATTCATCCGCTCTCTGCCGCCATCAATCCTGTATGGGAAGCAAAGAGTGACTGGCAGATTTTCAGGGAGATTGCCCGGGTTACAAGTGAACTCGCTAAAGAACACATTCCTTCTCCAGTTAAAGACATTGTAAATGTACCTATTACGCATGATACATCCGGAGAAATTTCTCAACCTGATATCAAAGATTGGAGCAAAGGAGAGTGTGAACCGATTCCGGGTAAAACAATGCATAATCTCGTGATTGTTGAACGGGATTACACAAAAATTTATGAGAAGTTCACCCTCCTGGGCCGAAATATTAAAAACGGATTGGGAGCCCATGGAAATTCATATCAATGTGATGATTACTATGATATGATGTTGAATAATCCGGATCATACGCAGAAGATAGGCGGAGAAATTTACCCGTCGATTAAAGATGATGTAGAAGCCGTTGAAGCCGTATTACACCTTTCAACACTTACAAACGGAGTACTGAGCGACCGTGCATACGAAAATGCAGAGAAAAAAACAGGCCTTGAACTCAGGGACCTGAATGAAGGAAGCAAAGACGTGAAGCTCACATACAAAGATTTACAGGCACAGCCGCGGCGTTATAATAACTCACCACTCTGGTCGGGGTTGATGAACGATGGAAGAGCCTATTCTGCATACACATATAATATAGAGCGCCTTGTACCGTGGCGGACACTTACGGGTCGTCAGCACTTTTACCTCGATCACGAAGGGTACATAAAATTCGGCGAACATCTGCCGACATATAAACCTTCTCCGAAGCCTGAGGTTTATGGCGAACTGAGAAAAACGGTAGTTGAAGGGAATGCAAGAGTTCTGAATGTGCTCACTCCTCATGGGAAATGGCATATTCACTCCACTTACGGCGATACGTTGCGCATGCTGACGTTGTCGAGAGGGACCGAGCCTTGCTGGTTGAGTGAGGCAGATGCGGAAGAGATGGGCATAAAAGACAATGATTACGTTGAAGTACACAACGACAATGGAGTTTACTGCACACGGGCTTGCGTGAGTGCGCGAATCCCCAAAGGAGTGTGCATCGTGTACCACTCTCCCGAACGTACCTACCAGCTTGCAAAATCGCAGGTACGGGGTAACAGAAGGGGTGGTGGACACAATAGCTTGACCCGTATTCACCTGAAACCAAACCTGTTGGTAGGTGGCTACGGCCAGTTTACTTACCATTTCAATTATTGGGGACCTGTTGGCGTAAACAGAGATACGCATGTGGTCGTCCAAAAAATGAGCAAGGTTGTTATTGAAGAACATTAAACATGAATCAGGGACTATTCAAGACAAGATAACATGGATGTAAGATCGCAAATATCAATGGTATTCCATTTAGACAAATGCATTGGATGCCATACCTGTTCGATAGCATGTAAGAATATCTGGACCGACAGAAAAGGGGCCGAATACATGTGGTGGAATAATGTTGAAACAAAGCCGGGAACAGGATATCCGACAAAATGGGAAGATCAGGACATTTATAAAGGTGGCTGGGAGAAGAAAGGCAAATCGGTTGACTTGATCGGAGCCGGTAAGTTAAAGGGAATTAGCAGGATCTTCCACAACCCGAACCTTCCTGTGATGGATAATTATTATGAACCCTGGACCTACAAGTACTCCTATCTTTTTGATGCCCCTGAAGGGGATGATCAGCCTGTTGCAAGAACAATATCTCTTGTTACCGGTGAACCGATTGACGTTAAAGCAGGGCCCAACTGGGACGATGACCTCAGTGGTTCCATCGACTACGCCCGACAGGATAAAAACATGGAAACGCTCACGGAAGCAGAAAAACAGACGATGTTCCAGTTGGAACGAATGGTTATGTTTTATCTTCCGAGGATATGCAACCACTGTCTCAATCCGGCTTGTGTTGCATCGTGCCCTTCGGGAGCCATCTACAAACGAGGGGAAGACGGTATTGTTTTAATCAATCAAGAACGTTGTCGTGCCTGGAGAATGTGCGTGACGGCATGTCCCTACAAAAAAAGCTACTACAACTGGAATACTGGCAAATCAGAGAAATGTATTCTCTGCTTCCCGCGGGTGGAAACAGGACAGGCACCTGCATGCATGCATACGTGTGTTGGACGAATCCGCTATCTGGGCGTGATGCTCTATGATGCAGACAGAATCGAAGAAGTTGCCTCCTGCGATACCAGTGATTTGGTTGAAAGGCAAATGGGGATTTACCTGGATCCGTTTGACCCGGCTGTAATTGCCGCCGCCAAAAAGAACGGCATTGCCGATTCGACCATTGAATCTGCTCAGGCATCGCCTGTATATAAATTCGTGAAGAACTGGGGGATAGCCCTACCGCTTCACCCCGAATTCCGTACCATTCCTAATTTATTCTACGTGCCGCCATTACTGCCGACAATGGCAAGTGCAAGTGGCGATGTATATGACAGTACAACGGATTCCCTCTGGGGAAAAGCAGAAGACACCCGGTTGCCGCTCAAATATTTAGCAAGTTTGTTTACGGCAGGTGATACTGAGAAGATCAAAGAGGTGCTCCGAAAACTTCAGGCTGTAAGGCTGCACCGCAGGGATGTTACAGTGGGTGATCTGGATAAAAAAGAGGCTGAAGAAGCGATGAAAAGCTCGAACATTGACGGAGAGACTGCCGATGCAATTTTCAGGCTGACTTCGCTCGTAAAATTTGAAGAGCGTTTCGTTATCCCGGCTGCCCACAGGGAAGAGGCGATTGAAATGATTGAAAATACAGGCGATGTAAAGGGAGATACCGGTTTTGGTTTCTTAAATGAGCCCAAAAGAGGACTTTAAACAGCAATCAATGAAGCATTATTCAACATTAGCATCCCTTTTTAGTTATCCCGACAACGAGTTAGCAAATAATGTTGCTGAAGTGAGAGAGATTGTTAGCAAACATTATCCTGAGAACCTGGAAAACATCGATGTTTTTTTCTCTTTTGTAAAAGAGACACCTGTTGAAAAACAGACCGAGTATTACATCAAAACGTTTGATGTACAAGCGTTGTGTTACCTTGATATCGGGTATATCCTTTTCGGGGAAGATTATAAGAGAGGCGAGTTCCTGGTTAATTTACGCAAAGAGCACAGAGAGGCAAACAACGACTGCGGTTCTGAGCTTGCAGACCATCTACCGAATATGCTTAGGTTGTTACCGAAAATTGCCGAACGGGATTTTGCTGAAGAGTTGGGTTACAGCATCATGATTCCGGCCCTGAAAGAGATGTTGAAGAGTTTCAAGGAGGAGAACAATGTGTACAGAAATAACCTTGTCACACTGCTTAATATCATGGAAACAGATTTTAACGGCCTTGATTATCAGCAATTTATCATCAACAATAAAGACAAAACAGATTTTCTTAAAAACATCAACTGTAACCCGAAAGCTTGCCGGTCAGGAATGGTACAGAAGTGATTCCGGATCGGTAATTTAGCAACGAAGTAACACGTCAAAAGAGGTTCATTATGAGTAACTTTTTCTTTATCGGATTGCCATATGCATCAATAGTAATCATGCTAATCGGCACAATATACAGGTATCGCTCTACTGAATTTGAGTACTCTTCACTCTCTTCACAGTTTCTTGAAAGCAAAACCCTCTACAAAGGAGTACGTCCGTTTCACTGGGGTATTATCTTTCTTTTTTTCGCACACCTGATTGGGTTTCTTTTCCCACGAACGGTGCTGGCCTGGAACGGTGACGTCCTGCGGCTTCTGATCATTGAAATTGGGGCTTTCGGATTCGGGCTCCTCACTCTCTGGGGGTTGATTATACTCATCATCAGAAGATTGAGATCGAGAAGAACTCAAATTGTAACATCAAAGATGGACGTGGTCGTCTATATCATCCTGTTGGTTGAGGTTGTTACCGGTCTTCTCTCTGCCTATCTGTACCGCTGGGGTTCATCATGGTTTGCATCAGCGATGACTCCTTACTTAAAATCCCTTTTCTTGTTTTCGCCTGATACAGCAGCGCTTCAGGCCATGCCGCTTCTAGTACAGATTCATGTCGTTTCGGCATTTTCCATGTTTGCACTCATTCCATTTACCAGATTTGTCCATTTCCTTGTCTATCCGATCTGGTATTTCTTCAGAGGTTATCAGCGTGTAGTATGGAACTGGGATAGAAATCAGATTCGGAATTCAGACAAAATGAATTTCGGAAAACCTCCTGAAAACAACTAACTAGAGTCTTCACTGTATGCTGTTTAACATTTGATGCCTTTTTTTCTATCGTAGAAGTACCAGTTGAGACCGAGGCAAACGGTGTAATAGATAGCAAAACCATACAAAGCAAATTCAGGCGTTCCAGCTTTGATTTGGGCTCCAAACACTTTAGGGATAATAAATGCGCCATAAGCTGCAATGGCTGATGTCCATCCCAGTACAGGACCGGCCTGCTCTTTACTGAAAATATATGGGATAGAGCGGAACGTTGACCCGTTACCAATCCCTGTTGTAGCAAATAGGAGCATAAAACAGGCAAAAAAAGGCCACCAGTAATCTTCTGGTGTAGCACTCCCTTTAGCTTCTTTGATAAAATAAGCAACAGCCAGGGCAGCAGCTGTCTGAAACACCGTGCTGATGGCAGTTACCCGTGATCCACTGTTTATTTTGTCGGATAACCATCCACCGAACGGACGGATCAACGCACCGATAACAGGCCCTAAGAACACCCACATTAAGAAGTTCGGGGCATTGGGATTGATATACGTCGGATCGGTACTGCTGGTATAAACAAAAATGTCCTGACAAAGTTTAGGGAAAGCGGCTGAGAATCCGATGAAAGATCCGAAGGTCATGGTATAGATGACTGTCATCACCCAGTTTTGCTTGTCTTTGAATATAGCAAACTGCTTAGTCAGATTTTCTTTCATCTCACCGGGTGTGGCAAATTTCATCAGCATCACAGCCACGACAACCACGATGGGTAATACGATCCACATATTTATTCCTGCACTCACCAGGAGATACGCTCCGATACCGGCAGCAATAAGTCCTAACAGATTCATGTATAATGTTGTAGAGATCCCCTTAATGGCATTCGGCATTTTGGGTGTGCCTGTCACCACGTTATTCATCCCGAAGAAAGCAGCCACTGTACAGATAAGTAATACGGGCACCCAGACCCAGCCGGCATTTTGAATACCAGCCAGGGCTTCTCCGGATACAATAGTTCCGTCTTTATCGATCGCACTGAACAGGAAAATACCAATGACCCAGGGAATGGTCTTTTGCATCACACCTACTCCCAGATTTCCGATACCGGCATTGAATCCAAGCGATGTCCCCTGAACCCGTTTCGGGAAGAAATAGCTGATATTACTCATCGAAGAGGCAAAGTTGCCGCCACCAAAACCGGATAACAGAGCCAATATGGCAAAGGTCATATAGGAGGTATTCACATCCTGAAGAGCGAAACCCACGCCAATAGCAGGAATTAATAATAAAGCTGTGGTGATGAAGATAACATTCCGACCGCCGGCCAGTCCGATCAGGAATGAATTGGGGATACGTAATGTTGCACCGGCTAAACCTGCAATCGCAGGCAGGGTATAGTACAAACTGTTGATCTCTTTTAATTTTGCAGCTTTAAGGCTTTCAGCAACACCTTCAAGCATTCCGAAGTTATATCCGAATTCTTTCATTTTGGTGATGATGATGCCCCACATAATCCAGACGGAAAATGCGAGAAGCAATGATGGAATTGAGATGAGAATATTTCTCGTAGCTATTCTTGATCCTTTGGATGCCCAATAGCCTTCGTCTTCTACATTCCAGTCTTTGATGTTGATCTTCATGATGCCAGTTCTAGTATTTATATTAGCCTTGAGTTTCAAATTTTGTTGCAATCTCAGGGATATGCCGATTTGTCATGCGTACGATTACACGATGCATCCAGACCAAACAGATGGCCGAGAGGAACAGCATAAACATCCAGCAACTCGTCCAGAGTCCTGTGCCTTCGAGCAGGTATCCGAAGATGATGGGACAGAAGAATCCGCCAAGGCCTCCCAGCACACCTACCATCCCTCCTACAACCCCGACATTATCAGGGAAATAATCAGGGATGTGTTTATAAACAGCAGCTTTCCCAATTCCCCAGATACTGCCAATCAGAATGACTAAAATAGCAAAAATCCATACGTTGGCCTGGAAATAGATCACAGTGATTCCTTTTGCCAGCAGCTGCTTTCTTTTCACCACATCGCCCACTTTTACTACTGCCTCCTGCCAACTGGATTTAGAAGGCAATACGATCACTTTTTCGTCAAGATCCTTAAAATCATACCCATTCTTTTTAAAGGGATATTCTTCATTCCCTACGGTGATCGCATTTTCTGTAACAGCAGTTACGGTTCCCGCGCGTTTAGCCATCACCCCTTTTCCTGGAGAAGTAATTTCCATTCTAGGAACAATTAGCATAAACGTGATGGCAACGGATGCGCCCAGCACCCAGTACATCACACTACGAGCACCGATTTTGTCTGACAACCATCCGCCAAAAGCCCGGATGACACCACTGGGCAAACTAAATAGCGAAGCAAAAATACCTGCCGTGATCAATGGGAGGTAATATACATTTACAAAATAAGGAACCAACCACTGAGCAAATGCAACAAAGCAACCAAATACCAGGAAGTAATACAGGCCAAAACGCCATACACGGATGTTTTTTAATGGCTGAAGCATGACCTTTAGATTATTATTATTGCTTGAAGCCGGCTTTTTATTGATGGTAAATAGTAAAAAGAGAATACCCATAACCAATAGAGCTCCGGCATAAATAACCGGCAACGATCGCCACCCATCAAGATTGGCCCCATTGTCTGTTAAACTACTCAATAATCCGGGAGCCAGGAGTGTTGTAACAGCCGCACCGGCATTGCCAGCACCAAAAATACCTAAAGCCGTACCTTGCCTCTCTTTTGGATACCATACCGATGTATAAGCAATCCCAATGGCAAAACTAACGCCTGTTAACCCGAATCCGAAACTGCATACGGCAAACCAGAAGAAGCTGTCAGCATAAGATAACAGATACATAGGAATGGCACAAAAAATCAACAACAATCCATAGACCCATTTCCCGCCGAGTTTGTCGGTTAATATGCCTGCAGGCAAGCGAAAGATAGCACCTGTTAAAACAGGAATACCCATCAGCCAGCCGATTTCCACCGGGCCCCAGTCGTAAACCTGATTACTGGCTAAAAACGTAACCAATACCCCATTCAGCATCCATGCTGCAAAACACACAGTAAATGCCAGTGTATTAAAAAACAGCATTCTGTGTGATGTCAACGTAGCTTTTAATTCCATCTTAGATGATTTAATTATCCTTCAATATATGATCTAACGTTTTACTTCTCATGTGATTCTCGATAGTCGTGTTTAAGTCGCACCAATAGTTCTGGATTTCGCATTGCCCAATTAAAATGCATTCAGATGTTTTTGTCGGACAATCACCCACATTTAACTCATGTTCAAATGCTTTATAAATGTCATACACTGAAATTTCTTCTGGAGTTCTTGCTAATATGTATCCGCTTCTTTTTCCAGAAACCCTTTTTACGAGTCCGGATGCTTTTAAGCTGGCAATAATTTGATCGAGATATTTGGTCGAAATGGATTGGTTAACAGAGATATCTTTCTGCAAGATACCTTCGGAATGTGAGGCTATTTCAATCATTGCCCGTAATCCGTATCGTACTTTTGTGTTCAATCTCATCTCTAACAAATAGAATCCTACTTATCCTATAGTTTTGATAGTGCGATTTTACACAATTTTATTTAATACGCAAGTTTTTCTTTGTTGTTTTTTCCTTTGGATGAGAAAAATAGACCGGCCAGGAGAGGTCACTTTACGTAGCTTGTGCTAGGCGGGCATTAGAGCTTCCATTTTCCATGATCTACTTCTATTTTGCCAGACAGGGTGTGAACCTCTTCAGATGTGATGACCAGATCAGCCATGGCTTTAACCCGTTCTTTTTTCGCACTAGGCAGTCCCTCAAAGGATTGAATAAACACCAGAACACCAGGTTTTACAAAATTTACTAAACCCCCAGATTCACAAATGATCATCCGGTTGTTCCCACATAACGCAGCGGTAAAGGTAAAAGCAGCATACATGTGCAAATCACCGGCTTCGACATAGAAAACAGGATCTGCTCCGGCTTCAAAGAATTTTCCGCTGTCTTTCCAGGATCTATTCCTTTCCTGCCAAACGGTATACCCCTCATTAGCAAAGAGCTTCAGCATCGAATTACCGAAATCATGTTTATGAGGTGAGATTTTGATAGCGGCTATTGAAGCTTTTTTCTTCCACCTCCGGATCAGCATGCAACCCAGCCGTGTCTTGCCGGTATCTCTACCGGAACCACTAATCAGCAGCAGGTTCGGAAAGCTTGGACGAATAATCTGGTTGGTGTCCTTTTTATTTTCCATCTGGCTATGCAAGCAGGAGTTTATAACTGGCAACCAACAGGACCATCATCAGTGTGTATTTCACCAGCGCTACAGGGAAAACCCTGCTGCCCATAGAAGATCCAATTAATCCTCCGATAAACGCAACCAAAATACAGATTGTCATCAGCGATGTGACGTGAAGACCAGTAACCGTTATCCCAATCAGTCCGGATGCGGAATTGATAAAAATAAAAGCGGCTGAAAGGCAGGCAGACTCCTTGATGGATGCCCACCGCAGCAGGATCAGTAACGGGGAGAGCAGAATCCCGCCACCAATTCCGATGATCCCTGATAGGAATCCGATCCCTATACCGGCCAGGAGTGCCGGAAGGAACGGAATCTCCCGGATTTCATAATGGTTGTTACGGATTGAAAGAAGCAGACGGACAACTGCGATGATTAAGACTGCACTTAGGAGCATTTTGTAGAGTGGGGTACCGGTTTCGATCAGGGCACCCAGAAATGCGGCTGGAACAGAACCGAGTAAGAAAGGGAATAGTTTTTTCAGGTTGACCGGCTTGGCAAGGAAATAACTGAGAAAAGCGGTGCCGGCAACAACGATATTCAACATCAAGGCAGAGGAGCGCATTTCAACAGGAGCCAATCCGTATATTGTCATAATCGCCAGGTAACCACTGGCTCCACCATGTCCCACCGAAGAATAAAGAAGGGCAATAAGACCGATTGCCAGATAAAGGTAAAATTCATTCATAATGTCTCCTTTCCAATTCAGACTTTTTGGTCGTCGGGAGGTCAGTCCGTTTCCAGGCCAACCCATCGGCCTCCTGTTCATTATCGTTCCAATTCCAGAACAGGAAGCTCGGAGAACGTATCCGCAAATTTAAACAATATTTATTTTACCGTCGCTCCATTTATCGCTCCTTCTCCGGGTGCTACAAAATAGAGTGATCCATCCGGATTCTCGGCCATGAGGATCATCCCTTGTGATTCGATTCCGCGGATGTTACGGGGAGCCAGGTTAACAAGGATAGAAACCTGCTTACCGACGATCTTTTCAGGGGTGAAATATTGAGCGATACCGGCAACGAGTGTTCGTTGATCCAGGCCGGTATCGACTTTCAGTTTTAACAATTTATCGGTTTTCGGCACCTTTTCAGCTTCGAGGATCGTCGCTGAACGGATATCCATCTTTACGAAGTCGTCATAGGTGATTTCCGGTAAAGCCTCGATTAATCGAGGCTCTACCGGAGATTCATTGGCCTTACGGGTATCCATCAGTTTCTGGATTTGTGCTTCAATGGTTTTATCATCGATTTTCTCAAACAACAGTTCCGGCTTATTCAGTTGATGTTCAGCCGGGAGCCAGTTGAGCAGCGTAGCATCCTGCCATTTGTACGCTGGAATGTTGAACATCTGCCTGATTTTCGTGCAGGAGAATGGGAGGAAGGGTTCCGCCACGATAGAGAGCTGAGCGCAGATCTGGAGCGAGATGTTTAACGCCGTTCCAACCCGTTCGGGATCGACAGCAAAGACTTTCCATGGCTCACTGTCGGTCAGGTATTTATTCCCCAGCCGGGCCAGGTTCATCACCCCTGCTAGTCCTTCACGGAAGTGAAACTTGTGGAGACTATCGGCGATCCTCCCGGGAAACTGCGTCATCTCTTCCAGGGTGGCTTTATCCAGGTTGCTTAGATTTCCCTGAGGAGGAACTTTCCGATCGAAATATTTCTCGGTCAGGACCAATGTTCTGTTGATGAAATTCCCGAAGATCGCTACCAGTTCATTATTGTTTTTCGCCTGGAAATCTTTCCAGGTGAAGTCGGCGTCTTTGGTTTCCGGAGCATTCGAAGTCAGCACATACCGCAATACATCCTGTTTCCCAGGGAACTCCTCCAGGTATTCGTGGAGCCATACTGCCCAGTTCCGGGATGTAGAGATTTTATCATTTTCCAGGTTCATGAACTCAAAAGCAGGGACATTTTCGGGGACGATATAGGTTCCTTCTCCTTTCAGCATTGCCGGAAAAATGATGCAGTGAAAAACGATGTTATCTTTTCCGATGAAATGGATCAGGCGCGATTCCGGGTCTTTCCAATATTTCTCCCAATCAGGGGTCAGCTCTTTGGTGGCAGAGATATACCCGATCGGGGCATCGAACCATACATAGAGCACCTTCCCGTCTGCACCCTCTATGGGCACCTTTACTCCCCAGTCAAGGTCGCGGGTGACAGCCCGGGGTTGCAATCCCTGGTCGATCCACGATTTGCACTGGCCGTAAACATTCGTTTTCCAATCCTCTTTGTGCCCCTCCAGAATCCACTCTCTCAGCCAGGGTTCGTATTGGTCGAGCGGGAGAAACCAGTGTTTGGTCTCTTTCATCACAGGCACATTCCCACTCAGTACTGATTTAGGATTGATCAGGTCGGTGGCGTTGAGAGAGGTTCCACATTTTTCACACTGATCGCCGAACGCTTCTTCATAGCCGCAATGAGGACAGGTACCTGTAATATATCGATCGGCCAGGAAATGGTCAGTGGCTTCATCGTAATATTGCTCTGAGACTTTTTCTATAAACTGGCCGGCATCATACATTTTCCTGAAAAATTCAGAAGCTGTTTCGTGATGGATTTTATCAGAAGTGCGCGAGTAGATATCAAATGAAATCCCGAACTCCTCGAATGATTTTTTAATGATCTCATGATACTTATCAACGATTGCCTGAGGCGAGATTCCCTGCTGCAGCGCTGTAATTGTGATGGGAACGCCGTGTTCATCCGACCCCCCGATAAAGATCACATCTTCGTTGTTCATTCGCAGGAAACGCACATAAATATCCGCGGGCACATAGACTCCAGCCAGGTGTCCGATATGAAGTGGTCCGTTGGCGTATGGCAATGCCGAAGTAACCGTGTAGCGCTTGTAACTCTTTTTTCCTGCTTTCATTCCTGTTTTTTATGAAGATGGGCAAAGATAAGAAATATTGAAGTGTGACTGTTTTCGTACCTTTAAAGGTTAAACCAAGGGAACCTGATTTCCAAAAAACCTCTACTTATGTCACCAACACGCAACCCCTTCCGTAAAAAGCTTCTGATTGTCATCTTTGGGACAGATACCAAAGCCGGAAAATTATTTGATCTGATCCTTCTCTGGGCTATCATCCTGAGTGTGGCTGTAGTGATCCTGGAGAGTATGGATGTCATAGAAATGGCCATTGGAAAATTTCTGATGATACTGGAGTGGGTCTTCACGATCATGTTTACGGTAGAATATATTTTACGGATCTATGCGACCCAGCATCCCCGGAGATATATTTTCAGTTTCTGGGGCATTATCGACCTCTTCTCATTCTTGCCAACTTACATCGGGGTCCTCTTTGCCAGTGTTCATTTTCTGGTCGCTATCCGGATCCTCCGGCTCATACGGATATTCCGGATCCTGAAACTGGGTCGTTATTTCAGGGAGTCTCAGGACCTGGCAAAAGCGCTCTGGGCCAGCGCACACCGGATTGCAGTCTTTTTTATGATCCTCTTTCTGATCGTGCTGATCATGGGTTCACTGATGTATGTGATCGAAGGAGGGCAGAATGGATTTGAGAGCATCCCGCAAAGTATCTACTGGGCGATCATCACGATTACCACGGTCGGCTATGGGGATGTGGTGCCGATTACGGCCCTTGGCAAACTGGTCTCAGCGATGATTATGATTATCGGTTATTCAATTATTGCAGTTCCCACAGGGATCATCACGGCCGAGATTGCCCGTTCAAGAAAAGATGCACGCATGATCCGTTGCCCCAATTGCAATCATATCGAAACGGTTGCAGGATCAAAGTTTTGCCGGCAATGTGGTGCTTCGTTGCAGCTTTCTTAACTTTGTATGGTTATCAGTAGATTTATGTTATGGTCCAGCCCCCGTATCTCAGGAAAGGCGATAAAATCGCCATTGTCTCCCCTGCCAGGAAGATTACATTCGAAGAGGTTTTTCCTGCCATGAAGCTGTTCGAGAAATGGGGCTTCGAGGTTGTTCTCGGAACCCATGTATTTGGGACAAATCATCAATTCAGCGGCACAGATGAGCAACGGTTGCAGGATCTTCAACAGATGCTGGATGACCCCACGATCCGGGCTGTCATTTCGGGACGTGGTGGATATGGTACCGTTCGGATCATCGACAAACTCGATTTCACTAAATTTTCACAACATCCAAAATGGATCATCGGCTATAGTGACGTCACCGTGTTACACTCCCATATTCATCGAAACTTCGGTATTCAAACACTTCATGCAACTATGCCAGTGAACATGAAAGAGTCTGATACAGAGAGTGTTTCGATAGAATCGCTTCGCAAATCTCTTACAGGCGAGAAAATTTCTTACACTAAACATATAACCTTTCACGACCGAACCGGATTAACCGAAGGATTACTGGTTGGAGGAAATCTTTCTATCCTGAACAGTCTGATGGAAAGTCCGTCGGATATCGTTACAGAAGGGAAGATCCTCCTCCTGGAAGATGTGGATGAGTATCTCTACCATGTCGACAGGATGATGATCAACCTGAAACGTGCGGGGAAACTCAAACATCTCAAAGGATTGATTGTTGGAGGGATGACAGATATGAAAGACAATGAGGTGCCGTTTGGGAAAAATGCAGAGGAGATCATCGTAGAAGCTGTGAGTGAATATCACTATCCTGTTTGCTTTGATTTTCCCGCCGGCCATGGAAAAGAGAACGTGTCTCTCTTCCTTGGAAGACAAGCAAAACTAATTGTAGATGAAGAAGTCTCTTTATTATTTCACTAACTCACTAATTCACCAGTTCACCAGCTCACCACTTTCACTACTATCACCACCTTCACCACAAATTAATAAACATGGCAGCACATAACGAATTGGGAAAGAGGGGAGAAGAGCTCGCCGCCGACTATTTAAGAGAGAAAGGATACAGGATTCTGGAGACTAACTGGCGGTTTGGCCGGAATGAGTTAGATCTCATTGCAAAAGATGGAGACACCCTGGTTGTAGTGGAGGTAAAGACCCGTCACAAAAATACAATTTCAGAGCCTGAGATAGCGGTAAACCGGGAAAAGCAGCGTGCAATAATTCGCTCTGCCAATGCTTTTGTAAAGATACGGAAGTGGAATATCGAGGTACGGTTTGACATCATCTCAATTCTGATAAATGAAGAGACAGAGGAGATTAATCACATTCCGGATGCATTTATGCCGATGATCAGGTGATGAGATTGTCGGTTGTCGATGGTCGATCTGACGATTTTCAATTGATTAATACTCCAATCGAACATCGAACGTCGTCCAATCGACAATCGCCCAATGAAGATAGATTATGAGAAAAGAATTGGAAAACAGATTAATTGATTTGTCAGTTGAAATCATAAAATCATGTAAGAATATGCACAATGATTTTATTTCACAACACATGGCGAATCAGATCATGAGATCGTCCTCTAGCGCTGCTTTGAATTATGGTGAAGCGCAAGGAGCAGAATCAAAGAATGATTTTATTCATAAAACAAGTATAGTTTTAAAAGAATTACGTGAAACCCATGTTAATTTGATAATTATTTCAAAATCAGAGCTCTTTAGGGAAAGGGTATTGTTGGATAAATTGATTGATGAAAGCAATCAGTTGGTCGCGATATTCCACAAAACGGTTATAACAGCAAAAGCAAATCGAAAATCGAACATTGAAAACCGACAATCGTCAAATCTATAGAATTTAGTGCCAGGCTGGAAAAGATACATTACAGCAAAGATATTACGATCCGTAGAGTTCAAGGTGTAGCTCTGGGCAGAATCCTTGAGGATGTTTGGACTTCTACCGGCAGGGGTAACATTAAATCGCAAGAAGCGCAGCAAAGTGCGAAATTTTTTAGCGGATCCTGAAGGCATTAGCGGTAATATTCCCGGACACAAAATCCAAAAATATCCGATATTTATGGAATCGGATTCCATTATTATCCGAAATTGTGTTATATTTGCAAAAAAAGCAGGATTAAATGTACATACAAAGGAAGATTCATAAAAACATTATTCAGCACTTGTCGAGAAAGGAATATACGATTATTACCGGAGCACGGCAAAGTGGTAAAACATCTTTATTGATGGCATTGTTTAATGAATTGGAAACCACAGAAAAAACAGCAACATACATTTCATTGGAAGACAGGGAGATACTTACAGCCATCAATGAGCATCCTGAGAATATTTTTGCATATTCGCCACGACCAGGTAAAACAGCATTAGAACAGGGGAGTCCCGAAGAGATCATTTATTTGTTCATTGACGAAATCCAGTATGCTGACCAACCTTCCAATTTTATAAAATATTTGTACGATAAATATCGTGAGAACCTGAAACTTGTTGCTACAGGAAGCAATGCTTTTTATATAGACTCTAAGTTCAGGGATTCACTGGCAGGCAGAAAAAGGATTTTTGAATTGCATACCCTTGATTTTGAGGAAATGCTGAACTTCAGGAGGCAATATAAGCTTATTGAAGAGTTGGAACTTATCCGCAGCCAGGAGGATTATATCTCCTCAAGGCACCGGGAATTAATAGCCTGGTTCAATGAATACCTGATTTTTGGTGGATATCCTGAAGTTGTTTTGGAACAGGATCAACAGGAAAAGATCAACTTATTGAGAGACATCAGGGACTCTTTTTTAGAACGTGATATTGATGAGTCAGGTGTTAGCAATCCGGATAAGTTTTACAGGTTGTTACAGCTAATTGCCGGACAAACAGGAAATCTCGTGAACAGAAATGAACTGGCCCTGACCATTGAAGCAGATAACAAGACCGTTGGGAAATACCTTTATGTCCTTCAAAAATGTTTTCATATTGATCTGATTAAACCTTTCTTTACCAATTTAAGGAAAGAGCTCACCAAAATGCCTAAAATTTATTTCAATGATAGCGGATTAAGAAATATTGCATTAAACCGGTTCTATAAATTTGAGAACCGGGAAGACAGAGGTAAATTGCTTGAAAACTACGTTTTCAGCCGCTTGCGCGATCTTTATAATGCAGATTCCATACGGTTCTGGCGGACAACAGACCAGAAAGAAATTGATTTTGTTATTACAACCACCTTTGATAAAGGTAAAGCATATGAGGTAAAAATGAACTGCCAGGGTGTGAAACCGGTCGCCTTCAAAAAGTTCCTGGAACAATATTCCGGTTATTCATTGGATATCATCTCCTACAACATTCATCAAAATTGCAAATGGGTATTGAAGCTCTGAAGATGGTCGATTGTCGATGTTCGATGTTCGATTGAAGTATTTCTTAAATCGAAAATCGCCAAATCGTCCAATCGACAACCGTCCAATCCCTGGAACTTGGTTTTTGGCTTGAAAAGTTTCATATGAGCAAACTCTAGATGCACAAGAACCACGAGCAGATGCTCAGAGATAGGAGGTAATGGGACTTGGCTGTATGAATATGTAGAACAAGGAATGCCATTAGCTGGAGCACACTTCTACAACTGCACGCCAGAAGAGACTCCAAGCACAGCAGACGGCAGAGTATGCTGCGGAGGAACAGAACAATGCATAAAAGGTTATAAGTAAGAAGGGAAAAAAAGTACAATTTACCAAAGTATTTTTTAGCACACAGACATAAGTTAATGCCCGACAAGGGCCAAACTTGCAGAGGAAATTCGCTCAACTCAAAGCGTTATAATGAGAATAGGATTTATAGAGGAAATATACATGAAAATTAGCATTTTCACAAACACCCTATCAGGATTTTCTTACTTTTATCTGTAGTTCAAGTCAAAAAAAGAGAAGAATGAAAACCAGAATTTCACTTTTATTTATTCTCATAGAAATTGAGGATAAACAATTCCATACATATCCCGGAAGTTCTGACTAATGATATATTTTTTCCTGATTCCCAGTTTGTCGGTTAATTTGGAAAGTTTTTTGTAATCATGTTCAGTCCCTGTTTGTTTGATTTCGAAAGCTATTTTTTTGTCGAGGATACAATCAATCTCTGAGGTATTCCTGTAATTATAAAAGGAGAGTTCTCCATAAATTGCTAATTGATTAATCACAGCATTCTCAAGCAATTGAGATTCAGTAATTGGTCCCAGCAGGTTCAATATTCCGTTATCGCTGAAATAGACTTTTTTCCCGCCGGCAACACTCCGGTCAATGCCTTTGGCATATTTGGGCAGGAGATGGATGAAATAGGTCCCTTGCAGAAAATCCAGAAAAGCATAAATCTTTTTTCGATCAACAGATAACTCTGAAGCTATTCTGGTGATGTCCAGCATCGATCCAACCCTTGGAGCCAAAAGCCGGATCAGGTCACGGAGTTCGCGAATCTCTCTGAAATCGCTGAGCAACCTGAGATCCTTCTCAAAAAATGAACTGAAAATATTCTTTAATACCATTTTTTTCAGGTCATCATCCACTGTGGTCACCACTTCAGGAAAACCGCCAAACTGAAGGTATCGTAGATATTCTTCAGATTGCTTTTTGTAATGATAGAGGGATTGCTGTTTCAGGACATCGTTCAATTCATTTGACAATAGCTGATCCAGATCAACTTTGTTGTGAAAGTACAGTGCTTCCTGAAATGAGAGTGGCGGCAGGTAAAACAGGAATTTTCGCCCACTTAACGACTCCGGGAAGAGATTCCTGAGGTAGAAGCTAGAAGAACCTGTCACCACAAACTTCACTTGATAATGATCGATCAGGAATTTCATGACCCTGGTGATTGCGGGTAGATTCTGTATCTCGTCCAGGAAAATAAACAACCGCTCTTCTCCTGATTTTACGATGGTGACTAGCTCCCTGTAAATCGCATGATAATCGGTGTTCTCAAACAGGAGTTGGTCAAGCGGATTATCGAGATCAAACCATACTTTATAATCAGACTTAACGTGGTCGAAGAGTTGTTTCAACAGGGTGGTCTTTCCTACCTGCCGGATACCCGTAACCACGATCGCGTTTTTGTGGTCGAGGTATTTTTCAACTTTATAAAAGAGCTTTCTCTTTTTCATGTGGAGAATATTCCACAAATATACGCATAAATGTAGAAAAATACATACAAATTAATTTTTCACCCACTTCCCCGTCATACAGCCGCAATTTATTGCGGCTTGGCTATCTAAAAATCTTAATTTTGCGGAAAGCCTGAATATAATTTATCATTAAAATCTGTTTCATGATCGGAAAACACATTTTCTCAGTCCTGATCCTTTTCTTTCTTTCAACGTATTACTCCTATTCCTGCACGATAATTGTCGCCGGGAAAAAGGCTACTACAGACGGATCGGTCATTGTATCCCACTCCGATGCCGGTGCCGATTGCCGGATCCGTGTCATTCCCCGGATGAAGTTTCCAAAAGGTGCTATGGCTCCGGTCTATTCGGGCATCCAGGATCCACAGCAGCCTTTGGACCAGTATGGTGACACGCTTGGATTTATCCCCCAGGTGGAGGAGACTTACCGGTACATCCATTCCGCTTATAGCCACATCAACGAATTCCAGGTAGCTATCGGCGAGAGTACCATGAGCCAGAGGGACGTGTTAAAGGTTGAGCGAGACACTGGGAAACAGATCATGACCATTGAGCAGGCAATGGTTTTTGCCCTGCAACGGTGCAAAACGG
>JACNKI010000213.1:0-3572 GCA_014382125.1 Bacteroidota bacterium
ACTAAATATTACGTGCTCCATCTCCCTGCAATCGTGGCTCCACAAAACCTGCATTTCCCATCCCGGATATTATTCTCCAGGATAGTAAAACCTTTCCGCTCCAGCAAAAGTTTTTTGCATTCAGGGCAGTAGGTATTTTCGGCTTTGATGTTGGGAACGTTGCCGATATAGACATATTTGATGCCGGCATCGAGAGCGATATCGTGTGCCTGTTCCAGGATAGGAAGGGGTGTAAATGGAAGGGTTGTAAGTTTATATAGTGGGAAAAACCGGCTGAAATGAAGCGGAGAATCCTCAAAACCATTATCCACCAGCCATGTACACATCTCTTTGATCATGACAGGATTGTCGGTCCAGTTCGGGACGATCAGGTTGGTGATCTCCAACCAAACTCCCATCTCTTTCAATACCTTCAAGGTGTTGAGAATCGGTTTCAGGCTCCCTCCGTTCAGTTTCAGATATGTCTCTTCCGAAAAAGATTTCAGATTAATATTAGCTCCATCGAGATAGACAGCCAGTTCGCGTAACGGTTTCTCATTGATAAATCCATTTGAGATAAAAACATTCTTAATTCCTCTTTCACGGGCCAACCGGGCCGTATCAAAGGTATATTCATAAAATGCAATCGGTTCGGAGTAGGTATATGCAATGGAGTGACAGCCGTTGGAGGCAGCCTGTTTCACCACTTCAGCAGGGAAGAGATCGAAATTTTTCGTTTGACTCGGGTTCTTCTGGGAGATCTCCCAGTTCTGGCAATTAAGACAGGCAAGGTTGCATCCGGCGGTGGCAATCGAGAAGCTCCTGGAGCCCGGATAAAATTGAAATAATGGCTTCTTTTCAATCGGATCGACATGAACAGCACATGGGTTCCCATAGGCTGTAGTGTAAAGTTTGTCATCTTTCGTAACCTTAGTGAAGCAGATACTCTCCTTCCCTTCTGTGAGGATGCATTCGTTCGGGCAGATCATGCATTTCACCCCTTTCGGTGTAACAATACAATATGGTGACTCTTTGCTAAAGCGGCCAAGACCGCCGACTGGATTTTCTGAACCGTTCATGGAAAATAGTTTTTTGGAAAATGACTCCACTGATTTCAATCCAAGGGCTACACCACCGAGACCCATCAGGGAGTGACGAATGAATTCACGTTTTGATATTTTCTTACTCATTGCGTTTTGTAATATAGAACAGCACAGCTGTACTTGTATTCAATATTCCCAGGAAAAGAAGTGTTCCCGAGATCCCTACCAGGGGCAGGAAAAATACTGCCGTCAATAATGCCCCTAAAGCCGAACCATAGAGATCGACCGAATAGTTATTGGCAGCTACCTTCTCCTGCCCTCCTTTTGAAAGCAGTGAAGCAAAAGAGAACTCCAATCCTGTCAGGAAAGCGACACTGAAAGAGAGGATCAGAAAGAGAGCGAACAGGAGCGTGTCGGCCATCCGGAATACGGGAATCAGGGTGATCATGATCAGGATCAGAATGGCGAGGGCCGCAAGCATAAGTTGTAACAGCAGATAGTATTTTTTCCGTCCTACCCTGAATATCAACCGCCTGGATCCTGCTCCCAGAGCTAATCCCAGCATAAAAACCATGATTAAAACACCCAGTGCCTGATAGACATATCCAAATGTGATCTGGAATCCCAACAACAGGATGATCTCCGTAGAAGTGGCTGTAAAACCCGCTGCAAATAATCCGGCGTTCACGGGGGTCAATGCCAGGAAAGAGAGTACGATCAAAAAACAGATCAAGCCACCAATCAACGCATAATTTTGCCTGAAATAACTCAGCCAGTAGGATTGCTGAAAAAAATAGGCGACCGGATGAAAATCGTAGTTAACACCCACAGTTTCATCCAGCTGGCTCATCACAAACCGGCTTCGATCCTGCAACAGTTTTTCATCAAAATACCAGCGATTTACATAGTTGGTCTCTATCCCCTTATCCATGATCATCGTTGGGATCCGCAACGATAATGAATCATCGGATGCCAGAAAATAGTTTTGTCCGGAAGGAAGGATAACGACATGTTCGAAGTGTTTCTTCATGGTGTTATAAAGACAAGAATTCAACTTTCCTGCCTCTTCACTGATATAGTCTGAGCCTGTAGGCAACGACATTGATACCACGCCATCCGATCCGAGTTTTCTCTTCAGGATTCTAAAGAAATCATCCGTATAATACCTATTAACCTGAAGTGTGGCAGGTTCGGGGAGCTTGATCAAAGCTACATCATAGATTGAATCTGTATGCGTTATATGCCTCCTGGCATCTGCATTGATAAACCTGACACCCGGAATTTCTTCCTGCAATCCAAGTTCTTCTGACATTTCGGTCAGCGCCGGATTCAGCTCCACATAATCTACCCTGACAGGATTGTATTTCATGATCTCCGGAATCGCTCCGCTGAGTCCGCCGGAGAGAAGCAATATTTTCTTCGGATCATCATGCTGAATCATGGCAAAATGCACCGATTCTTCATTCCGGATCACATTTCCTGAGCTGAATAACAGAACCCCGTTCTCGTAAACATTTTGCTGGCCCGACTGCTCTGTCACAACAACACGTCCGTATGGTGTCTCCCGATCGACAACCAGATCCTGCCCTTCATAGAGCATAGCGAGACTGAAATCGGTTAAGGAGAAAGAGAACAATGCATAAATAATCCCCCCGGCAAACAGGGGAACAGCAATTTTGGGGATGATAGCGTGTTGAAAAAAAGAGTAGATGACAACAGTCCCCAGAAAAATGACAGCAATGATCTTCATCCCAGGGAAGGAACCCATTGTCCACAGAAAAACAAAATTCACAAGGGCACCGGCGACCATACTTCCTAATGACTCAACTGCATATGCACCACCCAGTGGGTTCCGGCCTTTTGGTTTTGAGAGTGAAGAAGCCAGAGCTGTAAAGAGAAAACCGCTGAGGAAACAGACAGGAGTTTGAAGCAACAGAGATGAGTAGAATATATCCCGCAATCCGACCATAGTACCGGTAGGAAAAACCACACAGCGCCAGATATCCAGTTTCAATACTGTTAGGATCGGGATTACCGAAAGCAGAATCAGGAGGAAGAGCAGGAAAGGTTCCCGGTTTTTTATCTGTTGCGAAAACCGGCCGATGTAGGCCCCAAATCCGGTAAGCAACATCCAATTTGCCAGCACCACGCCGAACACAAGTTCATTACCCTGAAAGACGTAAAGGAACTCACGAAGCAGGTAAATCTGGGTTGAGATAGAGATGAAACCCAGGCCAAACAAGGCAGAGAAGATTGCAAATCTTTTATACATTTCGTATCTTTACCTTGATTTTACATCAAAGTTATGCAAAGAAATCGTTTTTCACTCATTTTGTTAATAAGCTTTATGTTTGGTTCACAATTTGGATGCTCATCCCAGAATCAGGATGAGGCCTCCCACAAGAATGACCGGAAACCGGCTGCAGCAGGACGCTTTTATTCAGATAATCCCAAAGAGCTCCGGGCGATGCTAACCAACTTTTTTCAGGAAGCCGAACCTGGAAAACTCACAGATGTTGTCGCTATCATCTCTCCACATGCCGGGTACGT
>JACNKI010000213.1:3940-6248 GCA_014382125.1 Bacteroidota bacterium
ACCCAATCCGCTGAATCATGCGAGAAAATCGCTGACGCTCTCAAGCCCTATTTCAACGACAAAAACCTGTTTGTCATCAGCAGCGACTTTTCTCACTACCCAACCTACGCCGAAGGGAATAAAGCTGATCAAGCCACCTGTGATGCCATCATCACCAACAACCCCGATGCCTTTCTGAAATTCCTTACGGATTACAAGAAAAAGCGAGTCACCAATCTCGCTACCAACTGCTGTGGGTGGACATCAGTCTTAACCCTGATGTACCTGACGGAAAAGAAACCAGATTATACATATTCGCCTCTCTTCTATCAGAATTCGGGAGACTCGAGATATGGAGATAAAAACCAGGTAGTCGGATACTGGGCGATCGCCGTGAGCAAACAAGAGGGGAAAACAGCGAAGGAAAAAGAGTTCGAATTCTCAGATGCAGAGAAAGAGACCTTGTTGGATATCGCACGAAACACGATCGATTCATACATCCGCAACGGAAAAGTCCCGAAGGTGGATCCTTCCGGATTCAGTGATAACTTATTGATGCAAACCGGTGCCTTTGTCACGCTGAAGAAACAGGGTCGTCTGAGAGGATGTATCGGTCGGTTCAAGGCCACCACTCCCCTTTACAAGGTGATCCAGGATATGGCTGTCTCCAGCTCAACTAAGGATTACCGGTTCAGCAAGGTACAGCCCAATGAGATCGACAATCTTGGGATTGAGATCTCTGTTCTTTCACCGATGAAAAAGATCCATAACATTGAAGAGATTGAGCTGGGCAAACACGGGATATACATAAAAAAGGGGTACTCAAACGGCACATTTCTCCCACAGGTTGCTACGGAAACGGGGTGGTCAAAAGAGGAGTTCCTCGGTCACTGTTCGCAAGACAAAGCCGGAATCGGCTGGAATGGCTGGAAAGATGCTGATGTGTTTATTTATGAAGCCCTGGTCTTTTCCGAATCTGACCTTAGCGGCCACAAAGATTAATATAGGGACAATAGACACAGAGATCCACGTCGGGGGTCTGCTGGAATGAGAGATCAGGGTTGTAAATATCTGTCAGGATCGCACGTAACACCTCTTCCATTTTCTGAACCACCTGCTCATCGATGAAGTCTATTTTGTTTCCTCTCTCTTCATCCCGGATCGACACTGTAATCAGTCCCTGGCTCCGCTTCTTCAATGACAAGATCCCCGCTTTTATGGCTGTTTTTGACCGTTCATTTGCCAGCAGATAGGCATAAGTCAACAGTTGAAATCCTATGTCCAGCTGAGGATTTGTGATCAACTCCTCCCAATCCGGCACTTCCACATCCTTTTTATTGACGTTTCCGGTCTTGTAATCGATGATCCGGGTTGTACCACCAATCCGGTCGACACGATCAACAAATCCTTTAATCCTGACATCCATTTCAGTTCCTTTATTCGATATATTGATGGTTTTTGTGAGGTGTTGTTCCAGCATGACCACTGTCATCGTCTCCCCTTTATCCGTTAGATTCTCAACCAGCTTCATCTCCCCCCTGATAAAATTCAGGACCATAATTCTGGCGGCCTCAACCAGCAACAAATTTTTACCGGCATTGATCCCTTCTCCGCTGAACTTCTTCCTGAATGCGTTGTCGATCATCTCATCAACAAGCGGCTCCATCGATTTCAGGTTTTGCTGTTTCAGCACCTTCCCTTTGAAAGGCATATAGAGATTCATCAGCGCATCGTGAACTGCTGAGCCAAGAGCTCGGGGATCAATCGTATCCTCTACCTCTTCCGGCTCTTTCAAACCGGCTATCTCGGAGAAATAGAATCTCAACGAACAGGAGCGGTATGCGTTGAGCGCTGTCGGAGCAAATCCCCGGGAAGCCTTTTTCATCAACGTATCATAGATCTTTTCGTTTTTCCCAATGGTGATGGCAGGATATCCTTCTCCTATCGCAAGAGGCGTTGAGAGGAACTCTTCTTTAATGGTGATATCAGGATTGTACTGCTGAAGCTCGGCCTGGATCTGTTTTACATACCGGCTCACCTCTCCTCCACCAAGTTGATCCGGTTCGGTGTTGTAAAGCAACCAGACCTGTTTGGCGCGTTGCAGCAGGCGATAAAAATGGTAGGCATAAACAGCGTCCTTCTGGCTATAGAGAGGCAGGTGGAATTCACGTCGCACATCATATGGAATAAAAGATTGAACATTCCTTCCCGACGGGAGGATCCCTTCGTTGCATGAAAGGAGTATCACCCGGTCAAAATCGAGCGTGCGTGTCTCCAACATCCCCATGATCTGTACTCCTTTCAGGGGTTCACCAAAAAAAGGCAACGA
>JACNKI010000190.1 GCA_014382125.1 Bacteroidota bacterium
CAAAAGATCGATGTGTTGAAAGATATGCAGGGTAAGGATCGGTTTATTCGGGCTTATATATAGATAGTCAACTAAACTTTCTCAGAGATCATTATTCCAGAACGCTGATCGGGCTTGTCTCTTTGATCATTCCCTTTAATTCATCAAATGGGATCAGAATATCGGTCGGGCCATTTGAATAGGGTGCTACATCATAGTGGTTGTAGTAGAATCCGATACCGTTTCCTGTTACATAGAAGTTGGAAGTTGGAGAGATATCATCAACAAAAAACCCATGATCGGTAAGCCTGTCTTGAGCAGATAAGTCGTACATCTTTTTTAGTTTCTTGGTCAGTATGGCTGCTAAATTCGGCTCAAATCCTTTGTTGAAAATTTCTGTCAGGGAAAGAGTAGTACCATTTTGCATATTTATTACCGTAAACTCCTGGGTCTCCATCCCATGAGCACCTCCGGTGAACGCATAATTCAATAAGTAATATGATAACAGGTAATTGTCGTTGTATAAAATATGCATGAATTTAAGTAATGTCCAGTTCATGCTTGCCGATTCAGGCATGGATTCATAGAGCGATTTATTGCTGGAGAGATAGTTGTCAATAAATTGGTTTTGAACCGATGCCAGAACAGAAACCGGATCACGCTGTACGGGTTTATCTGTCGTATAACTTTGAATCATTATATTTTTCAAGGAGTCAGAAATAATAGGATTACTCGACTCCCCCGGAACGATTAGGCACTGGTGAATTTCTGCCTTCGGTGACTCCTCTTTTTCGGTAAGCTTAATAGCCATCTCTTTGAAATAGACGAGTAGTGGCAATGATCCTGCAGGATAACTTTCGACCAGGACAAACGGATATTGCTTTTCTCCATCTTCCGACTCGAGATTACCTGATAAAGATTGGCGCGTAATAAAATTGCCGTTAAACACCATTCCCGTGTCGCAAAAAGGATGTTTTAACCAGAAACTTCCATTCTCCGGATCGACCTTTCCGAAAAGGACAGCATGTGTACACGTTTCGTTGTTGTAAACCAGGTCAGCATACATACTATCATTGACTTTAACCAGATTCAGGGTGATCTCCTGCTGATCATTGATTCGTCCGACCAGGTGCATGTATGCTTTCTTCGGAAGATATATCTGGGCACTAAGGGTAAGTCCGCAAACGAGTCCAAACAGTGCCAAAAGAAGAAAATTTCGCTTCATAGTCAACTCCTTATAATTTTTACACTATACATAGTTACGTGGCCCGAATATGGCAGTGCCGATCCGTACAATTGTACTTCCCTGATCAATAGCCAATCGGTAATCCCCGGTCATCCCCATAGAAATTTCCCTGAATGCCGGATCATTGCTAAAATAGGTATTCTCCAGCTTCTGAAAAATGGAGCGTAAATGGCTGAATTCCTGAGTGATTAATTTTTTATCATCAGTGAAGGTTGCCATGCCCATTACCCCGCAAAGCCGGATATTTTGCATCTCTTCGTATATCGGAGAATCCACGATCTCCTCCGCTTCCTTCAATTCAAGTCCGAATTTCGACTCTTCGGTTGCGATATGAAACTGAAGCAAACAATCGATAACTCTGTTGGCGTTGACAGCTTCCTTATTCACTTCCCGGAGAAGCCTGAGGCTGTCAATGCTTTGGATCATTGCTGTAACCGGAACGATCTGTCTGACTTTATTCCGTTGCAGGTGTCCGATGAAATGCCATTCGATATCTTCCGGCAGTTCCGGTTGTTTAGCTACAAGTTCCTGCACTTTGTTCTCACCGAAAACCCGATGTCCTGCGTCATATACTTTCCGGATCACTTCAGGTGATTGAGTTTTAGAGACGATAACCAGTTTGACGTTTTCGGGGATATCTTGTTCTACTTTCCGTAGATTCTCTTCAATGTACATTATTTGCAGCGCTTTATAAATAACAAAATTAATCATTTGGTCGTTGTAAACAATCAACTAATTTTGTCTTTTCTACGATCATGAAGCAGATACTGGGTTCTTTTTTCAGACAACTTATTTTCTGGATTCTCTTCTTCAATTTCACACGGTTGGTTTTCGTGCTTTATCACCTCCGGTTGATATCAGTCGAGCAGATCTCTTTCTGGGAGGTGACTGGGGTTTTTTATCACTCGTTTCCTCTTGACCTGGCTACAGCCTGTTACTTCATGCTCATTCCTTTCCTGGTTCTGGTAGTTCAATCTGTTTATAGCCCACGCTGGCTGAACCTGGTCAACAAGATCTATACAACGATCATGATCACCTTTTACGCTCTGACAGCTGCCGGGGAGATGGGCATTTACAGTGAATGGAAGACCAAATTAAGTTATAAGGTTATCAATTATATGAGGAGTCCTTCAGAGATCTATAATTCTGCTGAAACTTCTGACTTTTTTATTCTGCTGGTCCTTCTGCTAATCATGACAGGAGCTGGGATTTTTAGTTACTTGCGCTGGTTCTACCCGAACATTATTCATCTTCGACGAAACTTGTGGTTCAGCATAGGGTTTCTCCTGGTCACACCCATCCTGTTGTTTCTGGGATTAAGAGGAGGGACTCAGGAGATCCCGATCAACCAGAGTGAATCATTTTTCTCAACACATAATCTGTTAAATGTTGCCTCTGTTAACAACGTCTTTAATCTCTATATCAGTGTATTTGAGAACCTTCAGAATTTCGATCAGAATCCATATGTATTTATGGAAGAGCATGTAGCCCGAAAGATGGTAAAACAGATCTACGCTGTGGAAAAAGATACGACAATGAATATATTAACCGTCAGTCGGCCTAATGTGGTCATAATCATGCTGGAAAGCTGGTCGGCAGACCTGATCGAAGACCTGGGAGGGAAACCCGGAATCACTCCGGAGTTCAGGAAATTGCAGGCAGGTGGGATTCTGTTTTCAGAGGTTTATTCATCCGGAGCACGCTCGGAACAGGGCATGGCCTCGATCCTGGGCGGTTTCCCTGCTCATCCGCTATCCTGTATCACCATTCAGCCTGATAAATACTCCAAATTGCCCAGTCTATCTCAATTTCTTGAGAAAGAGGGGTATACAACTGCTTTTTATTTCGGGGGGCAACTGATCTATGGAAATATCAAGGGATATATCTTTTACAATGGGTTTGATAAGATCATGGAGGTTTATGATTTTCCAGATGATTTGCCACAGGGTAAACTAGGTATCCATGATGAGTTCACCCTTGATTTTATGGCGGATGATTTAACTGGTGAAAAACAACCTTTCTTTGCTATCCTGTTCACGCTGAGCACACACTCCCCCTGGGACCAGCCTTTTCAAAAGCCCTTAACCTGGGGCGACAATGAACGGGAGTGGATCAACGCTGCGTTATATACGGATCACTGCCTTGGTGAATTCTTTGAAAAGGCCAGTGAGAAAGCCTGGTACGACAGCACCCTGTTTATCATCGTGGCTGACCATAGCCATAATTCATATTACAACTGGCATCCTCATTCACGTGAATATCACAAGATCCCAATGCTCTTTTATGGGAATGTGATACGAGAAGAGTTCCGGGGTACATGTTGGCCGAAGATTGGCAACCAGCATGATATTGCCGCCACACTTCTTGCTCAGTTGGATTTGCCAGCCGATAAATTTCATTGGAGCAAGAACCTCTTTAATCCGTATAGCTCTGATTTTGCTTATTTTACGAACGAAAATGGAGGAGGTTGGATTCGCCCTGACGGATACTTTTCATTCGACAAGCATATCCCATATTTTTATTTCTTTGAACCGTCATCAACCCGTCAGGATACTCTTGTCATGGAAGGGAAAGCCTACCTGCAGGAGGTTTTCCGTGAATACATAGAAAATTAAAGGAGAATCTATATAACATCCAGCATCATTGTCATTGCGAGGAGTGGAGCTACGAAGCAACAGGATCCAGTTTCTAGTCATCCAACGAGTGTACAACCAGTCCGCTTCTGAGTTTGGGTTCAAACCAGGTGGTCTTTGGTGGCATAATATTGCCCGTGTCTGCGATGTCGATGAGTTGTTTCATCGAGACGGGATAGAGGGCAAAAGCGGCTTTCATCTCACCGCTGTCTACGCGTCTTTTCAACTCCCCAAGTTCCCGGATACCGCCTATAAAATCAATGCGCTTGTCGGTTCGCAGGTCTTTGATCCCGAGGATCTTGTCGAGGATTAACTGCGATAAGATCGTCACATCAAGCACCCCGATCGGGTTTGTATCATCATAGGTTCCCGGCCTGGCAGTCATAGAATACCAATTCCCATCAAGGTACATCGAAAAATTGTGTAGCTTATCAGGTTTGTAAATCTCACTCCCTTTGGATTCAATATTGAATCCCTCCTCCAGTTTGTTCAGGAAATCCTGATCTGACAGCCCGTTCAGGTCTTTCACCACGCGATTGTAATCGATGATAGAGAGTTGGTCATCAGGGAAATGAACCGCCAGAAAGTAATTGAACTCTTCATCTCCGGTATAGTTTGGATTCTGCTTGCGTTTTTCATTTCCTACCAGGGCTGCCGCAGCTGTACGATGATGTCCGTCTGCCACATAAGTATACGGAATCTCTTTGAAGAGGGAGATAATCCTGTTCATCACCTCGTCATCTTCTATCACCCAGAAATGGTGTCCAATATCATCATCAGCAACAAAATCATACACCGGATCGTGTGATTTCACGTAGGCTTCAACGATCTCATCGATCTCTTTAACGGCGGGGTAGGTAAAGAAGACAGGTTCCATGTTGGCATTCGTGATCCGCACATGTTTCATTCGATCTTCCTCTTTCACATGTCGTGTGAGCTCGTGTTTTTTAATGATCCCATTCAGGTAATCATCTACACCGGCACAACCCACAATACCATACTGGGTCTTCCCATTCATCGTCTGGGCATAAATATAGAGATGTTCTTTACCATCCTGTACAAGCCATCCTCTCTCTTTGAACTTCTCAAAGTTCTCTTTGGCCTTATCATATACCTGCTGATCGTGTTCATCCATACCTTTAGGAAGATCGATCTCTGGTTTGATGATATGTAAAAGAGAGTAGGGATTTCCATCAGCTTCTACTCTTGCCTCCTGGGAGTTCAGAACATCATACGGACGTGAGGCAAGTTCTTTTTCGATCTCATTTGGAGGTCTGAGACCTTTGAATGCTTTCAAAATAGCCATTACTCGGTAACTGGTTCACTTTCAGAATCACTATCTTTCACACTGCGCTGGAGGCTTCCAATAAGGGCGCCGATCATTTTGGTCATCTCCATCAGGTAATTCTTTGAATTGTCATACTCTTCGTCATTGATATACGCACGCTGTTGTCCAATAGTCGATAAAACCACACACTCTCTGACAGAACTCTTGGCCATTTTCAGGTAATAGATAAACTGACTTTTATTTCTGGAGGAACCCTCTGCAATATTCGATGCAATCCCTTGTGCTGAAGCGAGAAACTTATCAAAAAATAGTTTGGCTAGTTTCTCCTCTTGGCAATCAGCTGCTAATGAATATAGGGAATCGATATAATCAAGGGATTTGTGATAGATTCTCAAGTCTTCAAACCTAAAAAAGGTGGTGGGTTTTTCCTGTTCGTTTTCCATAGATGAGCTGCTTAAGGAACACTAAGATACAAAGATATTCTAAAAATGCTCCTTCAGCATATCGTTTTTTTACTTATTTACCTGAAATGTAGTATCTCCGTTACTGATGAAGCCAACAATTTGTTTTGCTGCAGCAATCCCGGCATTGACATTCGCCTCGAGTGTTTGTGCCCCCATTTTCTTGGGGGTAGCGAAGAATCTGGCCGAAAAGTTAGCTTCAAGATCTTCTTTGTTTGCTGGCGCAATATCGGAGAGATAGGCGAAGTCGGTTCGATCTGCAAACACCTTTAATAACTCCTTTTCATTGATTACCTCTGCACGTGCTGTATTTACCAGAACGGCATTTTCAGGCATCAGAGATAAAAGGGCGTAGTTAATCGATTGTTTGGTCTGGCTGTTGGATGGAATGTGCAGCGAGACAAACTGACAGGTCTTGTACAGTTCTTCTACGGTATCTATACATTTGACACCGTCGTTCTCTATCTCCTCTCTGGGGATAAATGGATCGAAGGCGTAAACATCCATGCCGAATCCCTTTGCGATCCTGGCGGCATTTTTACCAACATAACCATACGCATGAATTCCTAGGGTCCGGTCCTTCAATTCTGTACCCGACTTGCCGTTGAAGAAATTCC
>JACNKI010000205.1 GCA_014382125.1 Bacteroidota bacterium
TCTGTGGAGTACTTGTGATCCCGACACTTTATGTGTTGTTCCAGAGACTGGAGGATAAGGTGAAAGGTAAGAAGTAGGGAAGTAAGACGTGAATCGAAAATCGAAAATTGAAATGGTGTTAAAAAAATGTTTTTCCGGATTTCTTATAAGTGGTTTGCTGGTTCTGTTTGTCGCTGGTTGTAAAGTGGGGCCCAATTACAAACGACCGGATATAGACACCGGGAGTGAATATCGATTTTCCGGAAGCGGGGATTCCACTTCGTTTGCCGATACCACCTGGACATTTGTATTCAGAGACACGGTGTTACAAAAGTTGATTTGGCAGGGGTTATCATATAATTTTGATCTCCGGATGGCTATTGAGCGGGTCAACCAGGCTCGTTCTGCCTTTAAGTATACCCGTGCAGAGATCTGGCCTTCCCTTGACGTCAGTGGAAATACTGCATACCAGAAGCAGCAGACCCCACCATCAGGTACAATAGAGTATCACGATTTCTATAGTGCGGCGAACCTGACCTGGGAGATAGATATCTGGGGCAAACTACGGCGTGCAAAAGAGTCGGCCAGGGCCGACATGCTGGCCCAGGAGGCATACCGACAATCTGTTTATATCTCACTCATCGCTAACATTGCATCGGGCTACTTCAGCTTGCTGGAGTATCGGGATGAGTTCCAGATCACTCTCTTCAACGTCACGATTCGAGAAGAGGCACTGGCCCTGGTCAAGGCCAAGCTGATTGCAGGAACCGTCTCAGGCCTAGTGGTAGCCCAGGCGGAGGCAGAGCTTGCCAGATTGAAGACTGCGATCCCTGCTTACGAAAAAACGATTGGTAGTCAGGAGAATGCATTACGTCTTCTGGTTGGCCAGCTACCAGGAGTCATTGTTGAAGGAGACTCTATCACCCATCAGATGAGTCCTGCAGTGATTCCGGAAGCCGGGATTCCTTCACAACTGATCACACGGCGGCCGGATATCATCCAGGCCGAGCAGGAACTGATCTCAGCAAATGCACAGATCGGAGTAGCCCGTGCATATATGCTGCCCTCGCTGAGTATCAGCGCGAATATTGGTTATTCCCAGCTGGGTGCCGGGATCATCGGATCTGCTATCGGCAACCTTGTTGCCCCAATCTTCTCATGGGGGAAACTCAAAGCCAACGTCAGGAAAACTCAGGCTTTCAAAGAGGAGATGCTTTTGAACTATCAGAAAACGATCTATACAGCTATCGGAGAGGTGGCAAATGGCATCCTGGATATCGAAAAGCAGAAAGAGGTCGTGACGGAAGATAAAAATCTTGTCGCTGCTGCACAAACTGCTTTCGATCTATCAAATCAGCTCTTCAATGCCGGCTATGCCAGCTACCTCGATGTGATCGATGCGCAGCGAAATCTTTACGACGCCCAGGTGGAACTCTCAAATGCGCAAACAGATGAGCTGCATGCTGTCGTTAATCTTTACCTGGCTCTTGGTGGAGGCTGGAGATAAAAGTTAAGAGGTGAGAGGTTCAAGGCTAGTCTTCAGTCTTCAATCACCAGATAGCCAATTCACCAATTCACCAGTTTCCCTAAGTATACTTTCCAAATCTTCAGCGTATCTGTTCCGAAAAGCTTATCTGATTTTATTGCCAGGATTTCCACTTTTTTCAGTGAAATGAAACTGGTGATCGCACCTTGTCCGGATACCCTTGTGACCCCTTCCCTGAATCCAAGGATTCCCTGGTATTCAGAATCTCCTGTTCGCTGTAATGGTTGAATCACATGGATGGAGTCAATGAATAGTTTGAACGTTGGATATCTGGATATTACAGGAGTATGGCGAAGATAGAACAGTTCGTTTGTCATAGCCTTAGCCTGATTCCGGAAAGCGGAATCGAGGGAGGTGTCGTTTGCTATGTTCATATAATCGGCAAAATCTTTCAGGTTCTGTTTTGCTTTTTGTTCAAAGACAAATAGAGACTCTTCTCTCAGGAAATCAGCCTCAAACTCATCTTTCACACGATCGACAGCCTCTTTATATTCAGCCTCTTCCAGTCGACGGTTCTCTTCTGTATCTTCTTCACAACTCTTAGCGCTGAAAAGGATAAATGCAAAAAGCAATCCCGGAATGATCAGGTATCTTTTTATCATGGCTCCTCCTTTTGTCTGAATCTAAGTAGAATAATCTGGTCATCAGGGCTGTGCTTGGTATCCAGAATCTCAATGTGCTTCAAGCTGCTTGCCGGCATGGTGAGCTTGTTGATAAACTCCCTTTTGGTATAGAGCTCCATCCCTACATATTCAGTCTTGTAAACCTGGAAGATCAGGGCGCTGTCGGAAATCATCCTGTCCAGCTGATTCCGGCGTTGTTGCCAGTCTTTGACATTCATCCTTGAGAAATAGTGGATCATCAAGGCATAATTATTAGGCCGTAGCCGGATCATCTCATCCCGCTTGAATTTATCCAGGAGTCTGATCACCGTATCCGTTTGGTAATAAGGAGTTTTTACAACCAGTGTCACTGTGGCTTGATCTGTTTTCAGCACCAGGCATCCGTCGGGATCACAGAGAAAGTTGACCGGAGATTCATCAGTGAGTAACATGCTCACTTCAATGATGTTATTGCTGATCGGCTCCCGGGTGTCGGCATCGTAAAAACAGAACCGATACTCCTGGATGTTGTAAATTTTAAATGCTAAATAGAGGATCGCAAGAACAGTGATGACCAGGAGGGGAACTACAATAAACACACGATTTGTCTTCCGGATAGGTGATACGGAAGAAACCTGAGACCTGTTCTGATACATGAAATCATCCCAACCCGTATACCCGGCATATTGGCTCAACAGGTTCAGCACATCGATACGGGGCAACGATCCGCTTTCCGATTTCATGTGAGTGTAAAACCATTTCTCACTGATGTGACCGTTCACTTTTGATCCCAGCTCTTCCTGGAAATCGGTAATCTCCTGCCCTCTCCACTCCACGATATTGGAACTAACAGCCGGATAAGCGCGTTGCATGGCATCAACGATCTTCTTTTTCAATAACCTGAAATGCTCTCTCTCCTGCTGTTGCATAATCTATTACAATTATCCCGACAACCACTTCGGGCTCTTTGTAAAACAATCTACAGCCAATTTACAAAGGAATTACCAAAGAATCGCCTTATGTCATAATATTTTTACCGCTGTCTGTCAATTCAATTGATGTTAAACCAAAATCCAAGCCCATGAAAAAGCTAACTATGTTGCTCCTAATGATCATCCTGATTACTGGGAGCTGTTCGTCTCAGAAGGAGATATCCGATAACGATGTAATGAAAGCCTACAATCTCCGAATGCAAGGGAAGGTTGACCAGGCCTTAATCCTGCTCGACTCGATCCTTGCCAACGACTCCACCAATGCCATGGCCTATTATGAACTCTCACGCACGTACAAGTATATGCTCACAGGAGGTGGTGATGTATCTATGGATGAGATCCTAACAAACATTGACAACGCCACGTTGTACGACTCTGGAAACGTCATCTATGCTTATGCCAAAGCCAAGTACAACTTCCTGAATGCATATATAGCCATGATGAAAAACCAGGATGATGTAATGGATGCTGTGGAAAAAACATCTCAGGAGTTTAAACATGTGTTAAAGCTGAAATCCGATTACCCTGAAGCGATGTTGTATCTTGTTGAGATCTACGGCCTCCTTCCTCCGGAAATGGGAGGCGACAGTGTTAAGGCTGTTGACTATGTTGAGTTGCTTGAAGAAACTGACGACTACTACGCGGCCAAAGCCTGGCTGGATATGAACGAAGTGGATGAAGTAACATTCTGGAAGGAGTATCTCTCCTCTCATGATACCACCGCGGATGTGTTTAAAGAAATTGGCATTGCTTATCTCTATCAGGAAGATCCTGAACAGGCTGAAGATTATTTTAACCAGGCTATGTTGATGGACTCAACTCAAAATATCCTGCTCCTTGATCTCGCACGTTATTATATGTACCAGGTTATGCAAAACAGAGAGCTGGCCGATTCTCTTCTGCCAATATCCGCAGACTATACGGAGCAATATCTTGCCAGTGAACCAGCTCCTGTAATCCCACTTCAGGCATATGCTACAGGCATGCTGGTAAAGACCAAAATGTTTACGGGCCACAAGGAAGAAGCTGAGAAACTGATGGAAAAGGCAAAATCGCTGGATCCCTATTTCTCCAGGGCATCCGGGATTCCTTCACCATCGCTGTTTGAACCGCCTGATGTGATTAACCATCACTTTGGATCCTTTTCCCGTCCATTTTAACTATCTTTAAAGCATTTAAAGCAGATTCACATGAAAATATCACATAAAACAGGAGGAATCAACTCATGATTGAACACGTTCATAAACACATCACATCGGAACTGCAGCAAAATACACGAACCGATATTATCTTTATCCTGGCTGCTATTATTCTAAACCTGATTACACTTGCAATAAACTCCGGGATGGCCGAGGAATCCCGAACCGACAGCAGCATGCTGCTGGTGATGTTCATTTTCATCGCCCTGCTGGTACTCGTCAATCCTGCTGGTACTCGTCAATATAGTAGTGATCTTAGGATTGCTGAAGGGGAAACAGACCCGGATCAAACTGCTGAACGGACTGCTTTCGATGTACCGCGACCAGAAAGTGGAGAAATATTACGACGAAACCTTGCTCAGCAGCTACAGTATCCGCTACAACCTCTTCATCATGGTTGTGGTCTGTACCGGGGTTATCGCAGTTATTGTGCCGTTTGTGATGAGATAGGGTCAGAGGGATGAGGGGCGAGGGGCGAGTGGCGAGAAAGTTTTTTGTTTACTTTAGTGAGTTATTAATACTCATCAAATGAACCATTACCTTGAAGGAGCACTTATCACCTGGTACCTGCTGACAGCTGGTTCCATGGTTTTTCTTATCTGGGACCTCTTTACAAACACGCCTGCAGGTAAGGTAATGAAACTGGCCTGGGTGCTGGTGGTGTTTTACACCGGTCCCATCGGCCTGTTCATCTACTTGTTATCATGTCGACAGCCATTACCCGGCACTCACGATGAATATATCTCACCACTCTGGAAACAAGCTACCGGATCACTCTTGCATTGTGTCGCAGGAGATGCGACAGGAATTATTTTATCCGCCGCCATTGTTTACCATTTTGGATTGCCGAACGGGATTGACCTGACTATTGAATACATCTCGGCCTTTGTGGTAGGCCTGTTTGTTTTTCAAGCGTTGTTTATGCTCTCCATGTATGGCAACTACTGGTTAGCCGTGAGCAAAACCATTTTTGTAGAGACCGTCTCTATGAACATGGTCATGGTGGGGATGATTCCCACAATGGTTATTTTGATGCACATTCTGCCTGGCTCCGACGATCCCACCCAGGCTTTATTTTGGGGCGTTATGTCTTTGGCCACCATGGCAGGCATGATAACAACATTCCCCATCAATTATTGGATGGTGAAACGTGGATTAAAACACGGGATGATGACTGCGATTCCTAAATCTAAAAGCAAGAAATCCGATGATATGTCCTCCAAAATGGAGATGAAATCAGCTAAGCTGCCTCCGCTCCACACCCTGGCAATTATAGTCGGCACCTTCGCTGTATTGGCTCTGGCGATTTGGATCACCACACTTTTTGCGCCTATTACATTCGGGTAAATGGCAGGATCTGTGAATAGATCTGCGCCCATTACCCCTCCCTAAGTCCCTCCCCAAAAAGGGAGGGACTTCAGTATTCAAACAAGAACAATTCTCCCCTTCCCTTTGTGGGAAAGGGGCCGGGGGATGGGGTATTACGGTATCGTCGTAATCACCAGCCGTTTTTCAGCAAAGAGTTGCTGATCGTTGTAGCGCTTAAATCCACGGACTTTCTTTAGGATCTCGCTGGCCTCATCTTTGATAAAGAAGTAGCCATCCTTCTCTTCGGTAAACAGAGGCGGGAGTTTATCAGTTTGGGCGATGACCTGAAGCGCTTCAACACCGAAAGGAGGCGCACAGTCAAATGATGTGGGAATCTCGACCACTTTATTGACCATGTCACTGTCAATATAGTAATCACCAGGCAGGAGAAGGGTATTGATGCCGTCGGCAAAGTAGTAGATGAACCGAAGGTAACACTCATGGTTTACCTTCACATAGAGTTTCATCGTCTCTCCCTCTTGATAGAGCAGGTTATCGCTCCC
>JACNKI010000053.1 GCA_014382125.1 Bacteroidota bacterium
TCAGCTGTCGGGTTTGCTGATCTTCGGATAAACTCTGGACCGGATCGGACTCAATCGTCTGGAGCGACTCCGAGATACTGTTCTCCAACTCGGCGACTTTGTTGATGTTGTAAGTGAAGGCGGGCTGGATATAATCGTAACAGAGGCTGTGAACAAGTTGTAAACAGGACGCATGTAACTCCCTTAACTCCTCCGGAGCCTCTTCGGGAAGTACATGTTCGAATGATGGTTTTATCTCATGGGTTGGATCAATCCCGGAGTCTTGTGGGATCTGTTTATATGGATGGGTATCAACAAAAAGACGTTCTTTCTTGAAGGTTGAAGATGCGTTGATCAGAAGGACAGTCCCGATCTGGTTGAGCAGGTTATTCGTCTGTTCCACAAAGTCAGCCTCTTTTCCCTCCTCGATCTCAGGGATTCCGGCAATTACCAGGTCGGTAGAATGGGATTCGGCCAGGAGGATTTCATAAAAAGTACGTTTTTCAATTTGGTTATTGATCACTTTCACCGTTGCATCGATACGCAAACTGTCAAGCAGCTGTTCAGCTTCCTGGTGGATTTGTTCAGCGCTATCGGAGTCCGAATTCACTATCATCAGTCGGATCCGGGCACTCTCCCATGAGTTGGAGAGTAGAAGAAGCTTGGAAAGCGCCAGGGCCAGGTTTCCCTGGTTGGAAATATCTTTCCACCAGATGTCGATCGTACCGAACTTCCCAAACCCGGCCCTTTTGTCGTAATCAAGGAGAAGCACATTCAGGTCCAGGTTGTAGAGGTTGTTCAGCATCTCCACAAATCGTTCCGGATCCCGGGTGTGACGCCCCCAGCCCAGCAATACCGAATTGGGTTCAAAACCGGAAAAGCCATAAATACCGGAGATCAGTTCAATCCCGTCATAGATGTCCCTGACCGTTCTTCTCCGGGTAAAGACTCCGGTCTCATCTTCCGTTGATTGCTGGGTGTGTATGGGTTTGGGGAAAGGAGCTTTGGCGTGCTTGCTTTCGTGGAGATCAAAATTGGACAGTACGCCGTGCTTCCCGACAAGGGCTTTTCCGAAATCGATGAGATGGGGCCTCTTTTTTGTTCCTCCGCTGAAAAGCACGATGTTTGGCTGCCAGTTCCGTTCTTCCATCTTTCGATGATCCATCCTGTGCAAGGTGGCTCTCATCAGAGAGGAGTATACACTCTGCCACACATCTCCATATTCTGATCCCAGCTCTTTCCGTTTCAGGTAGAAGAAGAGAATCAACATGAAACCTACTGCAACGAACATCAGGATAAAATCGATCTGGAACATCACCCCGAAAGCAGCAATAAAGCCAACCAGGCCAATGTAGCGGTTGACATTGAATGAGGGACGAAAATCCACACTGGCCCAGCTTTCAAGGAAAAAGGCGATATTGATCATGCCGTAAGAGACCAGGTAGAACATAGTAACGATACCGGCGATCACATCCAGCTCTCCGACCAGGATTCCCGCTTCCGCGATAACAAAAATGAGGAGCAGTGCATTCCGGGGTTCATTGGAGGCACCATACCCCCGCGCAAAGATCTTAGGTGTAATCTTGTCGGATGAGATCGCTTGAAGAATCCTGGGCCCTCCCAGAATACCGCCCATGGCCGAGGAGAGGGTAGCACCCCAGATTCCGGCAACCACAAGAGGGGCAAACCAGGCGATCTTCATCAGGAAGTTGTAGTCGGTTAGCAGCAACTCCCGGTCAACAAACAGTGCGAACCCAACTGCCAGTGCAGAATAGATGATAAACCCGACAGCGATGGCTGCGAGTGTCCCGCGAGGGATATTCTTATTGGGATTCTTCAGGTCGCCCGACATCGCAACCCCGGCTGTAAATCCCGTGACAGCCGGGAAAAAGATGGCAAAGATGATCTCGGGCGAGACGCCATCGTGGAGGTAGGAGATAGAGAAGCTATCCGGGTTTATGGATCCGTTAATGAATAGACCAATGACAATCGAGACCAGCGACAATCCGATCGCAGCCATGATGTAAAACTGGGACTTGATCGCGACAGAAGTACTGATAAAAGCGATAATCAACAGGATTAAAAACGCTGCGGTTCCAACAATCCGGATTCCTACGACATTCTGTTCCAGACCAAGGAAGTTCCGAATGACCTCCAAACCTAGGAAATTCTCTGCGAAACCAATAATGTAGAGAGAAATGCTTAAGGCTGTTCCAAGTAATAATGCTATCCCGATGGCTCCGCCAATCGGTAAGCCAAGACTCCGGGATAGGATGTAATAGATTCCTCCGGCTTTGATTCGTTTATCCGTGGCAATGGAAGAGATACTCAAACCGGTGGAGATGGAGATCACATGCGCCAGAACGATGATCAGGAGAGCACCGATTAATCCGGCTTGCCCGACAACCCACCCCAACCGCATGTACATGATCACACAAAGAATAGTCAACACGGAAGGGGTGAAGACCCCCGCAAATGCACCGAATTTTTTAGCCTTGATCATCTTATAACAGATTGATTAGAGTATCCCTGAGCAATCAGAAAGCTAAAAGTACCAATTTTTTATCAATCAACTCATCATGAACACCAGGATGATCCCGCAGATGATCAGCAAGGTGCTTCCCAGCGCATAGGTTACAGTATATCCGAGTGCCGGAAGCGGGCTTTCCAGTGAATCCTGTACGGCATTCAAACCAGGTGTGGTGGTACGGGCTCCGCAACAGCACCCAAGGCCGATGGCTACATTAAATTTAAAGAGCCAACGGGCCATAATGATGCCAACCAGGAGCGGGACAATAGAGGCCACTGCACCAATCACAAAAAGCATGAATCCCACCTGTTCGAACCCAGTCACGAAACCGGGAGCAGCAGAGATTCCTACGACGGCAATAAACGCATTCAGGCCCAGGTTGGTCATGATCCAGAGTGCGGGTTGAGGAATCTGGGCATAACCGGGAAGGCGGGAACGGAGCCATCCGAAGAAGAGCCCGGCAATCAGAGTCCCTCCGCTGGCGCCCAGACTGATGCTGACCTTACCGATATGAAATGCAAGGAGACCGATCAAACTCCCCAGCACGATTCCAATCCCCACTGCGATCATGTCCGATTTTTCAGTCAGTACATCAGTAAAACCCAGAAGCTTGGTCGCATGCTGTACATCACTCCTGGGGCCGATCAGGTAAATCATATCCCCTCGGTACAACATGGTTTCCGGCATCAGCGGAATCTCAGTGCCACCCCGGGTAATTTTCCGGATCGATATCCTCAGATCGTATCGATCTTGACCCAGCTCCCGGATCGAAGATCTCCTGCTTTCCCTCTTTTCTCACCCGTGCAATATAAACGGGGCACTCCTTGCGGGAGAACATCTTCTTCACCTCGTCTGCAGTTTTTCCGACCAATCCTGAATCCGGTGTGATGTGATAGGCCCTGAAGACCACATTGGTATAAGAAGAGATGATCGTGGTATCATCTGCGTTGACGCCTAATTTTGCAGCTAATTCTACGCACTGCTGCCGCGATTTCTTCAATCCTCCCCAGAAAAGGGGGCCTGCCTGTGCCAGGAAGTAAGCCGTACCGATGGTTCCGAAAATGTAAGTTACTGCGTAGCACACAGGAATTGCATCGACCATGCGCTGTTTTATTTCCGGATCAAGATTCAACGAGTTGATGGTGTCGCCTCCTACTCCTATTACAGCTGAAACAGTTTGAGAGCCTGAAAAAAGACCTGTTTTACATCACTCGAAATGTCGATCTTCATCTGCCCCACCACCACGCCAACAAGCAGAACACTGGTTACAGTACCAAGTGAAAAGGACTTGTACTTGAATTGACCAATGTAGAAGCCAAGAGCAAGTGTGAGAAAGAGGGCAATCACAGGATGATCGCGAAACGTTTGTAAAAACCAGTCCATAGGAGATATAGTTAGTTTAGACAACGAAAGTAAAAAAATATCAGATTTGTGAAAAATTTCTTATTTATTCCTTTCTTTCTGTTATATTGCGGTAGATTATGTATTTCCGTCTCGCATTTATTCTTCTTTTGATCATCCCTTTTACCTCTTTTAACTATGCTCAAAGAGTTGAATGCTTTGTCTTGAAAGCTCCCGAAAAACCATTCTACGACATAAAAAAGATAGGAGTCCTTGAATTTAACTGTATCACCAACAACAGGTTAAACAAATTGATGACTGATTATATTGTGGCAGACCTGGTTAATCAATACCGGGGTATTTATGACAAGAAAGCCCAATTCTTTGGGATACAAACAGGAAAAGAGGGAAAAACCTTTGTGAAGGGTGTAAAAACAGATTTCTACCAGGTTGTGGAACGGGATCAGGTTCAGAAAGTGTTAAGGGAACAGCGATTCTCATTAAGTGGAGCCTTAGACGAAAGTTCTGCTGCTGAGGTGGGAAAGATCCTTGGATTGGATGTAATTATTATGGGGAATGTATCCTATACCCATATAACTGAAAAAGGATCCAGTATTCTGGGTATAGCAACCAACACCAAATCTACCTGTCTTAAACGCACTGTTACAGCGAATGGCACCATGAAAATCATTTCAGTGGAAACTGCACAGGTAGTTGGGACAAAAAGTGCTCAGGCTTCATTCTATGACAACAAATGTGATGATCAACGGTCAGGGCTAAAATCAGTTGTGCAATTGGCTGAGATGTGCATGAAAAAGCTGGCAAGGGAGTTCTCCGATTATTTCACACCGGGTTACGAACTCATTGTTTACAACCTGGAGAGAGTTAAACTTAAAAAATTCAAGCAACGAGCCAGGGAAGCTGTCGAGTACGTTAAAAATGGAGACCTCGACAGGGCTTTTCCAATTGCTTATGCCATGTATGAAGCCGATTCATACAACCCTAAAATAGCGTATAACCTGGGAGCTCTTTATGAAATGGTTGGTGCGTATGAACAAGCACTTGAGTTTTACAATATTGCATATGAAATTGATTTCACCAATTCAAAATATAAGGATGCAATTGAACGTGCAAAGAAGGGAATTCTGCTGGCCGCGTATCTTGATGGAATAGGCCGACCCATTCAACCATACTCTTTCACAGGCGACTCGGATGCACTGATTGATCGTGTGCAGATGAAAGGCAACAGCGCCGATCGAATTTCTGTCTATGCATTACCCAATAAAAAATCAGAAGTACTTGCGAAAATTCCGGGAGGAATCGAACTGAAATTGATTGGGAAGAGTGGCGAATTTTACAAAGTTCAACTCCGGGGAAATAAAACAGGTTTTGTCCATTCGGGCGACATCAAATAGATTTTGATAACAGACGCATGAAAAAACTTGATCGAATCAGGCTTATTTTATTCATGATCATCGGATTTTCAATGACTAACGTAGCTGTTGCACAACAGCCGGCATGGCTGGATCATAATCAAAGGCAATTGCTGTATCCCGAATCAGAATTTCTGGTTGGCTTTGTATCGGGCGACAATACACAGAATGAAGAGCCCGGACAATTGATGGATAAATATGAAATATTCGCCCGCGAGAAGGTGGCCCAAAGTATCATTGTGAGCATTGAAACAAATAATGCACTGTATGTTTCCGAGATTAATGGAAAATCAAATGAGGAGTATCTTTCGAAAACTGTTTCGATCTCAAAAGCAACGATCAATGGCCTGAGATCAGACAGCTATTACGACAAAAAAAAGGACCGGGTATATGGCCTGGCTTATGTAAATAAAAGGGAGCTTGTTTATTATTACAAGAATCTTTTAAACTCGTATCTCACAGAACTCAAACAAAAGCTTGTTGAAGGCAGGGATTTTATCACCATGGATGACAAAGAGAATGCCTTACGAAGTTTTTATGAAGGCATGCCCATGTTATCGCAGATCGAGGAAGCGCAAATACTGCTGATCGCATTGAACAAGAAAGCACTCGTGGATAAAGATATGGATGAACTGATGGATCTTCGGCGTGAGCTGAACCGGGAGATCCATGCACTTCAACAGTCGAAAGAGCTCACCATGAGTGAAGCTGCCTATTTCGTTGCATATGGCTTGTTTATTCAGTTAACGAAGATCGATGGCTGGATTTCGATGGCCCCTTTTACGTTCGAAAATACAGAACTGAGCAGCCGGTTTACAGCAAAATGGCACGATGATCTGGCCGATGCGTTAGTAGAAGCAGGGAAT
>JACNKI010000178.1 GCA_014382125.1 Bacteroidota bacterium
GGGATGGTTGCGATGGATTTGATACGGCCCAGGTCTGTGCCTCTCCAGATTCGTGTGAATGCATCAAAAACATTTCTTGTGTTTTGATCCCCCCCCCTAACGTTGAACGACATCAGGTGTCCGTATCTATTCACCTTTTTCTGGTAAATTTCATCATATTCAGAATCAACCAACACCATATATCTTGAAGCGAGGTCATGGAACGGGTGCGACCTTAATCCCGGGTAATCAACTCTCTCCACATGCTTATGCGCTTCAAGAAATTCGGCAACTTTCCGGGTATTCCGGCTCATCATATCCATCCGCATCCGTAGAGTCCGGATATCATTCAGCGCCATAAAAGCATTCATCGGCGAGATATTCGGGCCGGTGTCACGATTCGGAAGAAGTTTGAGATAGGTGGCAAAGTCGGCTTTCATCTCCGGGTTGTCGATGTTGGTGGTGATGTTTTTGCAGGAGATGATCGCTCCTGCTATGCTTGTTCCCCCTGTTGCCAGGGATTTTGTCACGGACTGGATCACGATATCTGCTCCATACGCGATAGGCCGGAACAGAGCAGGGGTAGCGACAGTTGAATCTACGATCAAAGGAATATTGTATTTGTGAGCCAGATCAGCTACAGCTTTCAAATCGAAGAATGCCAACCCTGGATTGCTGGGTAACTCTCCATAGAGAAACCGTGTGTTTTCATCAATCAGGGATTCCCACTCGCTCAGATCGCCAGAGTTTAACACTTTCCGCCATTCCACATTCCTTTCCAACTGCTTGCGCATGGAGAACTGTTGAAATGTGCCTCCATATACCTGTGCTGTGGCTACAAAATTCATAGGGGCAGAGGGGCGCTTCGGATCCACAACGAGGAACTGATCCACTGCACTCTGGATAGCTGCCATCCCGGAAGAGGTAGCGATGCAACTGGTTTCAATACCCGTGCCATATCCTTCGAGCAACGCCAGAACCCCTTCAAGATAGTATACGGTTGGATTAGCAATCCGGGAATAACACCAGGTAGGAATGGCATATCCCAGAGCAGCTTCCATCTCGTCTGAGTCGCGGTAAGCCTGAGACGTAGACATGTATATGGGTTCAATAATTGAACCCTGGTTGTAATCCAGGGCTTCCTGCATCGAGTAGATCCCATGAACCGCAATGGTATCGAACCGGCAATTCATCATCTCTTTTTTGTACTCCGAATGCCATTGCATCGCTCGTTTAGCAGCTTCTTTGTAATCGTCAATTCCTGGTGGTTTCATGTGAATATACCTATTTCCATTATTTGTCTTACGCTTTCTTTCGTGGATGTAAATGTACATGATTTTTTTGTAATTTCGCGCTTTAAAACGAACCTGTATGAATTACGATATCATTGTCATTGGTAGCGGTCCGGGCGGATATGTCGCTGCCATCAGAGCAGCTCAATTGGGGCATAAGGTGGCCGTTGTGGAACGTGCCGAACTGGGTGGAATTTGTTTGAACTGGGGGTGTATCCCTACCAAAGCTTTGCTGAAAAGCGCACAGGTGTTCAACTACCTGAAGCATGCATCATTATATGGAATTGAAGCCGGAGAGGCTAGCCCTGATTTTGAAGCCATCGTTAAACGCAGCAGAGATGTTGCTGACCAGATGAGCAAAGGGATCCAGTTCCTGTTGAAGAAAAACAAGGTGGATGTATTGGTCGGAACCGGCAAGGTGAAGCCCGGGAAGGTGGTTGAGGTGAGTTCAGTCCTCAGTCCTCAGTCCTCAGCCCCCAAAAAAATCAAAGAGTATGTGGCAAAGCATGTCATTATCGCTACTGGTGCCAGGTCACGTGAGTTGCCAAACCTGAAACTGGACGGTAAGAAGATCATTGGTTACCGTGAAGCAATGAATCTGGCGAAGCAACCTAAATCTATAGTTGTAGTTGGATCAGGAGCCATCGGAGCTGAGTTTGCTTACTTTTACAACTCACTTGGCACACAGGTTACTCTTATCGAGCTAATGCCGAATGTTGTTCCCCTGGAAGATGTAGAGGTATCTAAAACCCTGGGGCGTGAATTTAAAAAGGCAGGAATTAAGGTGATGGTAGGCTCTACCGTTGAGAAGGTTGATACCAGGGGGCAACTATGCAAAGTGTCTGTAAAGAACAAAAAGGGGAAAGAAGTGGTTGAGGCAGAAGTCGTTTTCAGTGCGGTAGGAATTTCAACAAACATTGAAGGAATAGGGCTGGAAGAGGTCGGGATCAAGACAGAGAAAGACAACGTGATGGTGGATGATTTTTATCGCACTAACGTTGAAGGATATTACGCGATAGGAGATATCGTTCACGGCCCTGCTCTCGCCCATGTCGCGTCTCATGAAGGAATTATCTGCGCTGAGAAAATCGCCGGTAAAGATGTGGAGCCGTTGGATTACGGCAATATCCCTGGCTGTACATATACGAATCCGGAAATAGCATCAGTCGGTATGACAGAACAGCAAGCCAAAGATGCAGGATACGAAATCCGGGTGGGGAAATTTCCGTTTACAGCCTCCGGGAAAGCGGCGGCAGCCGGAGCACGGGAAGGCTTTGTAAAAGTGATCTTTGATAAAAAATACGGCGAGTGGCTGGGTGCCCATTTTATTGGTGATAACGTGACCGAGATGATCGCTGAGGTTGTGGTAGCACGAAAGCTGGAGACCACCGGAAAAGAGATCATCGAATCGGTTCATCCGCATCCAACGATGTCGGAAGCGATCATGGAGGCAGTGGCCCAGGCTTACGAAGAGTGTATCCACCTGTAGTGAGGTGGTGAGGTGGTGAAGTGGTGCCATGGTGATATGGTAAAATAGCGAATAGCGAATAGCGAATAGCGAAAATATGGAAATAATCAAAACACCTTTGGAAGGACTTCTCATCATTAAACCGGATGTGTTTGAGGATGAGCGGGGCTATTTCTTTGAGTCGTATAACCGGGAAAATTTTCTGGCGCATGGGATTGATATAACTTTCGTGCAAGACAACGAGTCGAAATCAAAGAGAGACGTATTACGCGGACTTCATTTCCAGAATCCTCCGTTTACCCAGGAAAAGCTGGTGCGGGTCATGAGTGGATCGGTACTCGATGTAGCAGTGGATATCAGAAAAGATTCTCCCACGTATGGTGAATGGTCTTCTATCGTGTTATCCGGGCAAAACAAGTGGATGTACTGGATCCCGGCCGGTTTTGCACATGGTTTCTTAACTCTGGAAGATGATACGATCTTCTTTTACAAATGTACCCGTGTCTATAATAAGGAATCGGAAGGCAGCATTCGCTGGAATGATCCGGATTTGCAAATTGACTGGGGAGTAGAAGATCCGGTTATCTCTCCGAAAGATCAGGTAGCACCGGTTTTTCGTGAGTTTGAGAGCAGGTTTTAATTGGGAAATCAACGAAATTCATTAAGCGGAAGAGAGAAATCCTGTGGAAGAACAGTTAGAGATTTACGGCGCCCGGGTTCATAATCTGAAAAACATTGACCTTGCGATCCCGCGAAACAAGCTGGTGGTGATTACCGGCTTAAGTGGCAGTGGAAAATCTTCTCTCGCTTTTGATACAGTCTATGCTGAAGGGCAGCGTCGCTATATGGAGACCTTCTCGGCTTATGCACGTCAGTTTATCGGTAACCTGGAACGGCCGGATGTGGATAAGATCAGCGGGCTCAGTCCGGTGATCTCGATCGAACAGAAGTCTACCAACCGGAACCCGCGTTCAACAGTAGGGACCATCACCGAGATCTATGATTTCCTGCGACTTCTCTATGCCCGGGCAAGTGATGCTTACTCTTACGAAAGCGGCGAGAAGATGGTCAGGTATACCGAACAACAGATTGTGGACCTGATCCTTTCCAATCATAAAGGAGACGAACTGCTAGTGCTGGCTCCGGTTGTCAAGGGAAGAAAAGGCCATTACCGTGAACTGTTTGACAAGATACGGAAGCAGGGATTTTTAAAAGTGCGAATCGACGGAGAGATTAGGGAGATCACTCTCGGCATGCAGCTCGACCGGTATAAAATTCATGATATTGAGATCGTTATTGATCAGTTAGTCGTGAACAACGAGTCAAGGAAGAGGTTGATCCAATCGGTTAACCTGGCCATGAAGCATGGAAAAGATCAATTGATGACCTCACCTGTTGATGCGAATGCACCACGTCATTACAGTCGACTGTTGATGTGTCCGAGTACGGGCATCTCCTATGATGAGCCGGAGCCCAACACCTTCTCATTTAATTCACCATACGGAGCCTGTCCGAACTGCAATGGTCTGGGAACCGTATCGGAAATCGACCTGAAGAAGATCATCCCCAACCGGAATAAAACCATCAAGAAAGGTGGGATTACTCCTATCGGTGAATACAAGAACAACTGGATCTTCAAGCAGATAGAAGCGATTGGAGACAAATACGGATTCACTGTTAACACTCCGATTTCGGAAATCCCTGAGCAAGCTATCAACGTGATATTATATGGTTCGGACGAGGTTTTCAAGGTAAAAAACGACTACCTGGGTGTTACATCTACTTACTCGCTGAACTTCGAGGGGATTGTCAGCTTTATCAATTCCCAGCATGCCGAAGCAGCACCTGCCGGGATCATGAAATGGGTCAGAAGCTTCATGAACAAAAAACCCTGTCCGGAGTGTCATGGCGCCCGACTGAAAAAAGAGTCACTCTGGTTTAAGGTCAACAATAACAACATCGCAGAACTCTCCGGGATGGATCTGGTGAAACTTCACGAATGGTTTGATGATCTTCATCATCATCTCGACGAAAGAAAACAGGTCATCGCTTACGAGATTATCAGGGAGATCCGGAATCGTATCAAATTCCTGCTGGATGTGGGGATTGGCTACCTGACACTGAACCGTCCGGCACGAAGCCTGTCCGGAGGAGAGAGCCAGCGGATCCGGCTGGCTACGCAGATCGGTTCACAACTTGTTGGTGTATTGTATATCCTTGATGAGCCCAGCATCGGGTTACACCAACACGACAATCTGAAACTTATCAAAGCCCTGCAAAGCCTGCGTGATACAGGAAATTCCGTGATTGTAGTGGAACATGACCAGGAGACGATCCTGCATGCCGATTACGTGATCGATATCGGGCCTTATGCGGGAGCACATGGAGGAAAGATTGTGGCTCACGGCACACCCGGAGAGATCATGCAAACGGATTACCTCACCGGAAAATACCTCAGTGGAAAATTAACGATCGATGTTCCGTCATCACGCCGGAAAGGAAATGGAAACGTGCTGACACTCAAAGGAGCAACCGGTCACAATCTGAAGGATGTCATCCTGAACATTCCACTTGGAAAGCTGATCTGTATCACAGGCCTCTCCGGTAGTGGCAAATCTTCGTTGATCAATGAAACCCTCTACCCCATTCTGAGCCATCACTTCTACAGATCTGATAAAAAGCCTCTCCCCTATCATTCTATTGAAGGAATTAAACATATTGATAAAGTCATAGAGATCGATCAGTCCCCGATCGGACGTACTCCCCGGTCGAATCCCGCCACCTATACCAAAGTCTTTGACGAGATCCGGAGACTCTATGCAAACCTGCCGGAGTCGAAGATCCGCGGTTACAAACCCGGACGGTTCTCTTTCAACGTAAAGGGAGGCCGGTGTGAGACCTGTAAGGGTGCCGGATTACGGGTGATAGAGATGAATTTCCTCCCGGATGTCTTTGTGTTATGTGAAAACTGCCAGGGTAGAAGATACAACCGGGAAACGCTTGAAGTGCGTTACAAAGGCAAGTCCATTAACGATGTGCTCAACATGACTATCATCCAGGCTGTAGTGTTCTTTGAAGCGATCCCGATGATCGTCAAAAAGATTGCAACCCTGAAAGAGGTCGGGCTGGGATATATTACCCTCGGACAACAATCCACAACTCTCTCCGGAGGCGAGGCACAGCGAGTGAAGCTGGCTGCAGAACTCTCCAAAACCGATACCGGCAATACCCTGTACATCCTGGATGAACCTACCACCGGACTTCACTTTGAGGATGTCAAAGTACTGCTCACTGTGTTGAATAAACTGGTGGGCAAAGGCAACACAGTGTTAGTTATTGAGCACAATATGGAGGTGATCAAAGTAACCGATCACATTAT
>JACNKI010000067.1 GCA_014382125.1 Bacteroidota bacterium
CAGAGCGAGATCCATCGAGTTCCGGGTGTGGATCACGATCGGAAGATCAAACTCCAGGGCCAACTCGATCTGCCTGATAAACACATCCTCCTGCTCACTCGCAAAACTCTTGTCCCAGTAAAGATCGATCCCGATCTCCCCGACAGCACAATACCGATCACGATTCTCGCGCAACTCCATCTCAATCACTCCCATTTGCTCGCGGTAGTCGGCTTTAACAGATGTAGGATGCAGGCCAATCATTGGAAAGCATGAATCTGGATGAGTAGCCACAACTGATCCTAGCCCCAGGATACTGGATGAATCTATATTAGGAAGGAACATATAGTTAACGCCAGCGTTGAGAGCACGCTTGATTATTTCATCCCGATCCTCATCGAACGAATCGAGGTAAATATGGTTATGTGTATCAGCGAAAATGGTCATCCAGTTATCCAGTTATCCAGTATCTCTTCCGGTTTAATTTTCTCCATACAGTCGAAGTGCTTCTCCGGACAGGCCTTGTATCCCAACTTGCTGCAGGGACGGCATCGCAATCCCTTGACCTCAATGATGGTAGAGAGGTGTTTCAGCTCTTCAGGAAAATATGGATACATCCCAAATTCGGGGATGGTGTTTCCCCAGAGACTGATGACCGGCTTCTTCAACGCGGCGGCGATATGCATCAAGCCGGTGTCGTTGGAGATAAGCTGTTCGGACTGCTCAATCACAGAAGCGGATCCGTTCAACGGCAATATGCCGCAGGCATTCACCACATGGTGTTTCGTGCTCTTCCTGATCTCCTCACCCCGCTCCATATCTTCTTTGCCTCCCAGCAGGATCACAGGCAGTGGTAACAGGTCACATAAGGCACTGACCTTATCGGACGGATAAATTTTTGTTACATGGTTGGCTCCGATAGCGATCGCGATGAATTTTCCGGTGATCCCAGGGAATTTCTCCCCGATGTTGATCTTTTCCGAATCCTTCAGAAAGTAATCAAGCCCCTTGCCGTCGTTCGTGACCTGGAACTGTTCAACCGCTTTCAGATAGCGGTCAACGATATGAACGTTGGGAAGGAAATCGAAATGAAGATTCGTGATCAACCATTTCTGAAGGTTCAGTTTGGAGAAGGAGGTCGCCGGCTTCCCCAGTTTATGCCGGATATAGTGGGAGCGCATGTTCTTGTGCAGGTCTACGATGTGATCAAACTGCTCGGCTTTGAGTTTCGGGATCAGCTCCTGGTAGTTATTCTTGAAAAGATGGATCTTTGTGATGTGAGGATTCGACTGCAGGATCGGGATAAACTGCTTCTTGGTCAGGTAATGGATCTCCACCTCCGACAGCTGCTCTTTCAGGCAACGGATCACCGGCGAAGTAAGGATGATATCGCCGATGGAGCTTAACCGTATTATCAGAATCTTCTTCATAGTTATTACCGGTCTCCCTCCCCTTCAGGGGAGGGTCGGGGAGGGGTTACCGAATAAACGGATTATACTTTCTCTCGTGCCCGATTGATGTCTCCGGTCCGTGTCCCGGATAGACGATCGTGTTGTCGGGCAGGGTCAACAGTTTCTCCTGGATGCTCTCGATCAGCAGGTTGTAGTTGCCGCTCGGCAAATCTGTCCGGCCAATCGATTCGGCAAACATCACATCGCCTGTCAGGACGAATCCCTGCTCCTTGTTATATAAGCACACACTTCCGTCGGCATGTCCGGGGGCCAACAGCACCTTCAACTCCGACGCTCCCCATTTGATCATCTCTTCATCTTCCAGGAACCTTTCTGCTTCCGGGATCCCGGTAATCTCTTGTCCGAATGTAGCTGCCACCTCCTTGGCTGTAAACAGAAAAGGTCCGCTCGCTTTATGGTACTCGGGCCGGATGTTGTATTGCGACTCGATGAAAGCATTGCCCAGGATGTGGTCAACATGGCAGTGAGTGGTTATATTGCGGACCAGCTTCAGGCCGTTCGACTCGATAAAATCCGCCAGTTTGTTCTCCTCATACTCATCCGCGCAGCCAGCATCAACGATAATCGCTTCCCGGGTTTCGTCATAGAGCAAGTATGTGTTCACCATAAAGGCATTAAAGACAAAGGTTTTGATCGTGATCATGCAGGGAGGTTTTGAATTGGGGCAAAGGTAATAAATCACATTGATACCGGATACCGGATGCCAGATGCCGGATACTCTCATACTCTCATACTCTCATACACTCACACCCTCATACATTTTTTTCCCGTAACTTTACCTCCCATTTGTACTCATACCCGCTGGACTATTTATGCCTGGAAAAAACAATCATCGTCGCCTATCTTTTATCCTCCGGATTACAATTAGTTTCACTTTTCTCCTTCTTCTTACCTCTTACCTCTTACCTCTTACCTCCAACGCACAATTCTATAACGGTTCCCAGCTCAGTTTCGGGAAGAGCAGGGTGCAGTTCAATAACTTCTTCTGGACCTATTACCGGTTCGATAAATTCGATACCTATTTCTACCTCAACGGGAAAGAACTTGCTCAATACACAGCTGAATATGCCGATCAGCATATCCGCCAGATTGAGCTGACCCTGCAGTCGGGTCTCGACAAAAAAGTTCAGTTTATAATCTTCAACAGCCTTTCCGACCTGAAGCAAAGCAATATTGGTCTTTACGGAGACTGGGATACTTATAACACCGGCGGGGTGACGCGTATTCTGGGTGGAAGGGTAATGCTCTATTTTGATGGCAACTACGAAAATTTCGAGCAGCAGATCCGGGCGGGTATCGCTACCGTGATCCTGAACCAGATGATGTATGGTGCCGGCATCGGTGCGCAGATCAAGAACAATGCGCTGTTCAATATGCCGGAGTGGTATATGAACGGCCTCATATCCTATATCTCCATTGGCTGGAATACGGAGATCGATAACATCGTCAGGGATGCTATCCTAAGCGGCAGGTATCGGAAATTTAACCGCCTTACCGGGATGGAAGCAACATGGGCCGGCCTCTCGATGTGGCATTACATCGCTGTCAGATATGGCGAAGCGGCGATCTCCAATATCATATACATGACCCGCATTAACCGGAACATCGAAAAAGGATTCCTCTATGTGCTGGGATTGCCATACAAGACACTACTCAACGACTGGTTAACCTATTACAAAGACCTTTACAGTACACGGGATGCCGGCCGCACAAATCCCGGCAGCCAACTGGTCAACCGGAGATATAAGCCCGACCTGGTTTACCGGCAAATGAAAATAGGTCCCGAAAGTCCTGCGATTGCTTATGTAACGCACCAGCTGGGAGTCTACAAGGTGTTTCTCATGGATACAGAGACAGGCAAGAAGCGACGGATATTCAGGGGAGGATACCGCCTGGCGGAGCACCCTGACTACAGCTTCCCTATCCTTGCCTGGCACCCCTCCGGAAAGATGATCGCGATATTGACCGAGCGGAAAGGAGAGATCTGGCTCTATTTTTATAACCTGGAGGAGAAACGACTGGAATATCAGATCCTCTATAACTTTCAGAAGGTGCTGGACATCAGCTATTCAGGCGATGGAAGATTTTTGGTGATGTCGGCTGTAATGAAAGGGCAGTCAGATATCTTTGTTTACGAAATTGCCGCCGGCTCTCATGAGCAACTGACCAACGACATCTACGACGACTTCGGACCCCGTTTCCTTCAGGGATCGGAAGAGATCATCTTCTCATCAAACCGGGTAAGCGATACAGTGAGGTTTTATGAAAAGGTTAACATCGACGACCTGAAATTTACAAACGATATCTTTATCTATAATTACCGTACGAGAAGCCCCATCCTGAAACGGATCACCAACACCCCGCTCGCCAATGAGATCCAGCCCATGCCCTATACTGATAATTTCCTCAGTTACCTGAGTGATGAGAACGGCATTTACAACAGATTCCTGGCCAGGTTCGACTCAGCCATCTCATTCATCGACACCACTACACATTATCGCTATTTTACACATGCCTTTCCGGTCACCAATTACAAGCGCAGCATCCTGGAACAGGATATCTCACCAAAAGCTGCAGGTATAGGAGAGATAGTAATGGGGCAACGGAACTCACAGATGTTCCTGGAGGAGATGATCCGGCCTGCATATGTCAAACATACTACCCTCAAACCCACTTCATTCATGAACCGTGAGGTAAGAGATGCCGAGATACAGGAAGCGATAGTCAGCGGGGATTCTACGGTAATACAAAGACAGGATGTGAAGAAACCGGAGAAAAGACATTTTCGTACGGTGATGCTAAGTGATGTGATCAGGGATGCCGGTGAAGGGATTGAGGTGGACAGTTCCTATCTCGAGATGATCATGCAGCGGCACGGACTGGTTACGGCCCCGCAGGATACGGTTGATGTGATGACTATATTACTGACGCCAACCCGGGATACCATCAACAAGTACAAGCGGGCCAAAGCCCTGAACTACAACGTGGAGTATGCTATTGATGAGATGATCACGCAGATCGATTTCACCTACCTGAATACCTCTTACCAGCCGTTTAACACCAGCACGAAACCGGTCTTTATCAATCCCGGGCTGAATGTGCTCTTTATGATCGGTGTGACCGACCTGATGGAGGACTACAGGATTTCGGGAGGCATCAGGATCAATTTCGACCTCGTGAACAACGAATATATTTTCAGCTACTCAAACCTGAAACGGAGGTTGGATCATCAGGTCCTTTACCACCGGGTAGGAGTCGACGATTTCGGAACTTATTCCTACATCCGCCATAAAGTAAATGAACTATATTATATTGTGACCTGGCCTTTCACACCAGTGTTGAAAATCAGTGGTACGGCTTCGCTCCGCTACGACCGGGGAGTCTACCTCTCTACCGACCAGTTTAACCTGAAACGGCCTGATGAGCACAAGGTGTGGGGGAGTATCAAAGGGGATCTCACGTACGACAACACCCGGAATTATGGAGTGAATCTCTATTACGGGACCCGGTACAAGATCTTTGCCGAGTACTATCAGATGGTGAACCAGGGAGGGAATAATGTAGTTGTGCTGGGCGCCGATTTCCGGCACTATCAAAAGATCCACCGAACCATGATCTGGGCGAACAGAGTTGCTGCCAGCACTTCGTTTGGAGGCAACAAACTTGTCTATTATATGGGCGGCGTGGATAACTGGCTCTGGCCGAAGTTTGACATGAATACGCCGGTAGCCTTTGATCAGAATTATGTATTTCAAACCCTGGCTACCAATATGCGGGGTTTTGATCAGAATATCCGGAACGGCAACAGCTTTTTTGTGATCAACAGTGAAATCCGGGTGCCGGTTTTCCGCTATTTCTTTAACCGTCCGATCCGGTCCGATTTCCTGAATAACTTTCAGGTTGTGTTGTTCGGTGATCTGGGCACAGCATGGACCGGGGCAAGCCCATGGTCGGAAAACAACCAACTCTTCACCAGCTATATTTACCGGAATCCCTTATACATTGAAGTGGAGATGATCAAGGATCCACTGGTAGGTGGGTTCGGAGGCGGGCTGAGGGCCCGGCTGCTGGGGTATTTTATCCGTGCCGACCTGGCCTGGGGCGTGGAAGACGGACAGGTGAGGACACCGATGTTTTACTTTTCACTGAGCCTCGACTTTTAGCCATGGAACCGATCGAAAAACGAATCCTGAACTTCATCAGCCAGCATCATGTGCTGACCCTGGCAATCAGCTATCACAATATCCCCTGGTGCGCCTCCTGTTTCTATTGTTACCTGCCCCAGAAGAATCTCTTTGTCTTCACATCCGATCCCGATACCCGCCATATCCGGGAATTTCTGGCTTGCGGTCACAATCAGGTAGCCGGAACGATAGATCTGGAAACAAAAGTAACCGGAAAAATCCGCGGGATCCAGTTTGAAGGATCGATGCATTTGCTGAAAGGGAACGAATTAAAAATTGCCAGGCGGGAATACCTCGCTCGTTTTCCGATCGCCCGGATGACAAAATTACATCTATGGGGAGTAAAACCTTCCCTCCTCAAACTCACAGATAACCGGCTGGGCTTCGGAAAGAAGCT
>JACNKI010000037.1 GCA_014382125.1 Bacteroidota bacterium
AGATATGAACCCGGGCGCCTGCTTCATCCATTGCATCAATGGCTTTGTCGGGGAGGTAACGGTCTGAAATATACCTGTTTGTTAGTGAAACACAGGAATCTATTGCATCATCTGTATAGTTGACCAGGTGGTGATCCTCATATTTCTCTTTGATATTTTTCAGGATTTCCAGTGTTTCATCCGCTGTTGTAGGATCTACAAGCACTTTCTGGAAACGGCGTTCGAGCGCTCCATCCTTTTCAATGTACTGTCTGTATTCATCCAGCGTAGTGGCGCCAATGCATTGGATGTCACCACGGGAAAGGGCAGGCTTGAACATGTTGGAAGCATCGAGCGAACCGGATGCATTTCCTGCTCCGACGATAGTATGTACCTCGTCGATGAAGAGAATGATGTCGGGATTCTTTTCCAGTTCATTCAGCACTGCTTTCATGCGCTCCTCAAACTGCCCGCGGTATTTGGTGCCTGCGACAAGAGAGGCTAAATCAAGGGAAACGATCCGTTTATGAAAAAGAGCCCGGGAGACTTTCCGTTGTACGATTCGAAGGGCGAGACCTTCTGCGATAGCAGATTTTCCGACTCCCGGCTCTCCTATAAGTATCGGATTATTCTTTTTCCGTCGGCTCAGGACCTGGGAGATACGTTCCAATTCCAGTTCGCGACCAACAATTGGATCCAACCGGTCTTCCTCGGCCGCACGGGTGATGTCCCGCCCAAAATTATCAAGGACAGGGGTTTTTGATTTTGATTCGGAGGGTCTCTTCGATGAACTACTGAATCCTTTTCCGCTCTCTTCCGGTTCCTCTTCATCATCATCTTTCGGCAGAATGTCCTTGGGTTCGAACAAGCTCTCTCCATGGACGTTCGTCAGGATAGACTTCAGTTCTTCTGAGACCGCACCGTATGAGATTCCGTATCCGGAGAATGTCTTGGTAACCAGGTTGTTTTCGTCTTTCAGGATCGCCAGCAATAGGTGTTCCGTCCCTATCAGTTCGCTATTGAATATTTTAGCTTCCAGGTATGTTATCTTTAAGGCTCTTTCGGCTTGCTTGATGAGTGGGATGTGGTCTCCTGAAATCGATTTTTCCGTATGGTTGGCAACAGATGTTTCAAGGCGTTTACGCATATCTGTCAGGTCGAGACCAAGATTGCGGAGAATTTTGACAGCCAATCCTTCGCCTTCGCGAATGATTCCCAGTAGAAGATGTTCAAGCCCGATGTAATTATTACCCAGTCGATGAGCCTCTTCCCGGCTATATATCAATACGTCTTTGACGCGTTGTGAAAATTTTGCTTCCATTTCGGCTCTTTTTAAAATGCCTGCGGTTCAAATATACAAAAATCAAACCATCATGATAAACCTGCAAAAATGACTGAAAGCCAAAAATACGACCGAAACCCGGACCCACTGTCCGGACGCCTGATAATTATTAACAAGAAGATGTTCATAATCATCAAAAAAAGATCTAAAAAACCATGGTTTTCTCACGAAATTTTGGTATTTTCGTTGTTATATATATCAATATATATTATTCAGATTATCAGACAGTTAATTTTATATATATATGGGTGAAACGGGAGAAAAAATCGTTCAGGTAAACATTGAGAACCAGATGAAGACAGCTTACATCGATTATTCGATGTCGGTTATCGTTGCCAGGGCTTTACCTGACGTTAGAGATGGATTGAAACCGGTCCATCGCCGGGTACTTTTTGGCATGTCAGAGTTGAGTGTTTTTTCTAACAGACCATATAAAAAATCGGCGAGAATAGTAGGAGAGGTGCTTGGAAAGTATCACCCTCATGGCGATACTTCTGTCTATGATGCCATGGTACGGATGGCCCAGGATTGGAGCCTGAGGTACCCCTTGGTAGACGGTCAGGGTAACTTTGGCTCGATCGACGGGGATAATCCTGCAGCCATGCGATACACCGAAGCTCGACTGAGGAGAATCGCAGAAGAGCTGCTGTCTGATCTGGACAAAGAGACAGTCGATTTCAAGCTTAATTTCGATGATACATTGAATGAGCCGACTGTCATGCCGGCAAAGATTCCAAACCTCCTTATTAATGGAGCTTCCGGGATCGCTGTAGGTATGGCTACCAACATGCCCCCCCATAATCTGTCGGAGGTGATTGATGGTGTGATCGCTTACATTGACGACAATGCGATCACAATTGAGGGCTTGATGAAGTTTATCAAGGCCCCCGATTTTCCTACCGGCGGAGTGATCTATGGTCATGATGGCGTCAGGGAAGCTTATGAAACCGGCAGAGGCCGGATCATGATGCGCGGAGAGGCCAAGATTGAGACTGACGAGAACGATAAGGAGAGGATCGTTGTAACTTCCGTACCCTATCAGGTCAACAAGTCGGATATGATCAAAAAGACTGCCGACCTGGTCAATGATAAACGAATCGAGGGGATCACAGATATCCGGGATGAATCGGATCGTAACGGTGTTCGTATTGTATACGAATTAAAAAAAGAGGTGATCACCAACGTAGTTTTAAATAAGCTTTATCAGTACACACCTCTTCAGACTTCCTTCAATGTCAATAACATAGCCCTTGTTAAGGGGCGTCCAATGATGCTCAACCTGAAAGATCTGATCAAACATTATGTCGCTCACAGGCATCAAGTTGTTATCAGGCGTACAAAATACGAGCTCAGTGAAGCCGAGAAACGGGCGCATATTCTTGAAGGCTTGCTAATTGCATTGGATAATCTGGACGAGGTAATTGCATTGATCCGGGCCTCTCAAACACCTGATGAGGCCAGAACAGGGCTGATGGAGAGCTTTAACCTGTCTGAGGTTCAGGCAAAAGCGATCCTGGATATGCGTTTACAACGATTGACCGGACTGGAGCGTGAGAAGATTCGGAGTGAATATGATGAACTACAGCAGAAGATAGAATACTATAAGAAAGTATTGGCTGATGAATCGATGCGCATGGGCATCATTAAGGATGAGATGCTTGAGATTAAAGAGAAGTATGGGGATGAATCACGTTCCGAGATTGTTTACGCCGCTTCCGATTTTCGGATTGAAGATACCATTCCTGATGAGGATGTGGTAATTACCATCTCTCACCTGGGATATATCAAACGAACACCGCTTTCGGAGTACCGCAGGCAGCACCGGGGAGGGAAAGGGCATAAAGGAACCGAAATTCGTGATGAAGATTTCCTTGAGCATCTCTTTGTTGCCACCAACCATAATTACCTCCTGTTATTTACAGAGAAGGGGAAATGCTTCTGGTTGCGTGTATTTGAGATCCCGGAAGGGGCGAAGACCTCCAAAGGGAGAGCCATTCAGAATCTCCTGAATATTGAGACAGAGGATAAGGTAAGAGCCTACATTAATGTGAAAAACCTGAAAGATGAGGAGTATATCAACTCCAATTTCATCACCATGGCAACCAAACTGGGGACGATCAAGAAGACTACCCTGGAGGCCTACTCCCGTCCACGGCAAAACGGCATCAACGCGATTACTATTAATGAGGGAGATCAGTTACTGGAAGCCAGGTTAACGAATGGAGATGATGAAGTTGTAATGGCGTTAAAATCGGGAAGGGCTATACGTTTCAACGAAGAGAAGGTGCGTGCCATGGGAAGGAATGCTGCAGGGGTACGTGGAATCAGGCTTTCGGCAAAAGATGACGAGGTGGTTGGAATGATATGCATTCCTAAGGATAAAAAGTGTGAGATCCTGGTTGTTTCTGAAAATGGGTATGGAAAACGCTCTGATATCGAGGACTACAGGGTAACTAACAGGGGTGGAAAAGGAGTGAAGACGATTAATATTACAGAGAAAACCGGAAAATTGATCGCCATCAAGCAGGTAACTGACACAGACGACCTGATGATTATCAACCGTAGCGGGATTATCATCCGAATGGGTGTGGTCAACCTACGCGTAGTTGGTCGGGCTACACAAGGTGTTCGGTTACTCACGATCAAAGAGGGTGATCAGATTGCTGCCGTAGCGAAAGTTGAGGTTGAAGTGGAAGATCCGGACGGACTGGAAGGTGGGCTGGAAATTATGGATAATAGTGCTCGAGAGGATTCTTCATCAGAAAATAATTGATAAGAAGTTAACAATTAAAGATTTCATTTTATAAATTTGCAATTGATCAATAATTGGAACCAACTGGAACCCAAATTACAATTTATGAAAAAAATCGCAATTTTGATGGTAATGGTATTCACCATTTCCGTTGCATTCGGACAAAAAAATGTTCGTCAGACTGCTTCTAACTACTTGAGATCAGGTAAGTTAGATAAAGCTGTAGCAGCGATCAATGAATGTGTTCAGAATCCTTCAACGATTCAGGATGCACGTTCCTGGTTTATCAGGGGGAACATCTATCTGGAGATTGCTAATTCAACAAACGAGAAATATTCTTCGCTTGATCCTGATCCGCTACCCAAAGCAATTGAATCTTATAGAAAGGCTATAGAGTATGATACGAAAAAGAATTTCTATGATGATATTTTACAAAAGCTGAACTGGCAGAGAAACAATTTGTACAACCAGGCAGTGGATTCATACAATCAGGCGACAGCTGCGTTGAATAGTAATCAACCAGAAGCAGCTACGGAACATTACCTTTCTGCAATGAATTATTTTGCCGGTGCTGTCGACGTGATTGCAGTTGTCGATCTTGTTGATACCGTCGCCATGCTAAATACTGCATATTGTGCAACCCTCGCTGAGGATGTCGAAAATGCAAAGAAGTACTATTTGATGCTCCTGGAAGCAGGCTATCAGACACCGGCTATATTCGTCAGTTTATCAGATATTTACAGAGGACAAGAAGACGTAGAAAATGCGCTGAAAATCATTCAGCAGGGGAAAGAGGCATTCCCGGGTGATCCAACTGTTTTTCTTGGCGAGACAAGCGTTTTTCTGACTTTCAACATGACGGATCAGGCGCAGACTAATCTGCTTGAATATATCGAAATAGATACAATGAATGCCTCCGTGTACTATGCGTTGGGTACAATTTACAATAAGATCGTTGATGATACAGCAATTTCAGATGATGCAGTGAAGAAGGATGCGTTTGATAAAGCGATTAACGCATACCAACGCGCTTTGGATCTCAATACTGAATATTTCGAAGCATACTATAATTTTGGTGCGCTATACGTGAGCGAGGCTGCTCTGATTGACGATGAGGCCAACTCCCTGCCACTTGACGAGGTTGCCGAATATGAAAGGTTGAAAGGGGAGGCAAACAAATATCTGATGCTGGCAGCGCCTTACCTGGAAAAAGCGATCGAGATGCAGCCCAATGATGTAAATGCACTTCAAACGTTGCGGCAGATTTACGCCAGAACCAAACAGAAGGAAAAATTAAAAGAGGTAAATGCCAAAATCGATTCTGTAACACAATAGGGGGATAGTAATAAAGGAGCAGAATACCCGTTCCTTTATTATTTCGATATTCCTATTTAACATAATATTAATTATAGGACAACAATACTGCGGTCAGCTCTGCTGATTAACATAATTTCAGATATCGGTCTTCAGGACGATATCGGTACCGAAATTATGTTAAAGCAAAATCGGTAACGATTTTATTTTAAAGCAATTACTCGCCGATAAACTGGTTAGATCACGAAACCGCAAAATACCCCTTAAGCACCTTCAGTGTATCCTGGTTGGTTATCAGGTCGTGAACGGCTTTCCCTTCGTGCAACACCACGATCCGCTCGCACACCTCTGTGATATGGTTCAGATCATGACTTGAGATCAACATTGTAACTCCTTTATCCTCTTTCAGTTTTCTTAGCATATGTTTCAGTCGTATCTGGGTTGTTGGGTCCAGGCTGATAAATGGTTCATCCAGAATTAAGATCTCAGGTTGTGGCATCAACGCGCCTGCAATGCCGATACGTTGTCGGTTTCCGCTTGAAAAATCCCGGATCAACTTCTTTTTATCCAGGATCTCATTGCTGAAGAATTCTTCGAAATCTGCGAAAAAAGCAACGATATCACCCTCT
>JACNKI010000215.1 GCA_014382125.1 Bacteroidota bacterium
CGATGCCACGCTTACCTTTGACGCGTTAACCGACCCCGGTTATGTTGGGGTCGTTATCACCAAACAGAATTTCAAACCGCATATCGATTCCATTCAGATCATCCCCGCGGTAGGTCCCTACGTGACATTGGCCTCTTTTATGGTGAATGATTCAGCAGGCGGAAATAACAACGGCAATGCCGATTTCAGTGAAGATATTCTCCTTAGCCTGGAAGTCAGCAACATTGGCGTGGAACCTGCATTGAACGTTACAGCTACGTTAACTTCCACCGATACAAATGCGGTCATTACAAACAACAACTGTGTCATCGACTCTATCCCGGCAGGTGGGATCACGATTTGCCCGGATGCGTTTGCATTAACAGTGAATGATTTTGTAGAGGACCAGCATGTAGTGTTCTGTGAAGTCGTCTTTGAGGACGGGAATAATACCTGGACATCTCCGCTATTACTTACCCTGAATGCACCGGTACTTGTGGTGAATAATATTACGGTAATTGACCCGGCTCCCGGTGGAAATAATAATGGCGAACTCGATCCGGGTGAAATTGCAATATTGCGGGTAACTACCAGGAACGAAGGCCATGCTGTTGTTGGAAATGGACTTGGCCATCTGACCGTTCAACCGGAATCATCCCCTTTTATTATTGTCAATGCACCAAATTGTCTGATAGGGGACTTTCCGCTAAATATCGATATAGAGGTTGATTTCCCGGTAGAAACCAACGGGATCACCCCGATCGGAACGATAGTCACCCTGGATTACAACGAAACAGCAGGAATGCAGAATCAATTTAGTGCTCAGAAACAGTTTGAGATTGAGATTGGCGCCCTGGCCGTATTCACGATGCAAAATGGCTCTGAGAACACGTGCGGTGCCCATTTCTATGATTCTGGAGGAGAGTTTTTACCTTACAGTAACAACGAGTTTTTCATCATGACATTCTTTCCGTCTACTGCCGGGGCAATGCTGAAAGTTGACTTCACAGACTTTGTTTTGGAACCATCAGCTAACTGTAATTATGATTATCTGGCTATTTATGACGGGAACACCACCCTGTCTCCTCAGATCGGAAAATTTTGCGGAACTGACTCCCCGGGCTTGATTGAATCCACAGCTGCGGATGGTTCACTAACATTTAAATTTGTTTCCGATTATTCTGAAATTTACCCTGGTTGGGAAGCAATTATAAGTTGTTCTGGAGGTCCTCTTACGCTGATAGCCAACGCATTCCCATCATCGGTTTGCCTTGGATCATCCTCCCGTTTGTCAGCAATCCCTTCAGGTGGAACAGGTACCTATACTTACCTGTGGGAACCGGCTACCTACCTTGATGACCCCACCAGTCAGTTTCCATATTGTACACCTGACGCCAACATTACCTACACCGTAACCGTTAACGATGGCAATGAAACCCTCGTCTCAGATCCTGTGGAAGTTACAGTTCTGCCTATACCGGATGCAGCCATAATTACTCTGAATGGAGACCTCCTTGAGTCGAGTGTCATTGACGGAAACCAATGGTATTACAATGGAGCTGTAATCCCCGGAGCCAACCAGGCTACATACCAGCCTACGCTCACAGGGGAATATTATGTTACAATTACCGATGAAATCACAGGGTGTGAGTCAGATCCATCCAATACCATCTACTATCTCTTTGCCTCAATCGACCAGAAGAGTGCCGAGAAACTGATACAAGTCTACCCTAACCCATTTACCGACCGGTTGAATATCACCTTTACCCTGCCTGAATCTTCTGCCGTCAGAATCATTCTGACAGATTCATTTGGGAGGTTGATCAGGGTGATGAAAGACCACTCTTCAGTTGCTGCCGGTCAGCATTCCATTTCGTTGGAGAGCGGCAACATGCAGCCCGGAATGTATTACTTGCGGATCCAGACAAATGCCTATACAGTAATCCGAAAAGTTATTCTAACCAGATAAAACAGAAAACCAATAGAACCAGAACCATCATCAAAATGAAAAAGATTCTAACAGTTGTTTTCATACTGGCAGTCAGTTTTGCCGGTATCAGTGCCAACTGGGTGGAGATCAATTCCGCTGATCCTGTCCCGGCTAAAACCACAATGGTCGCATCGAGCATTGATCAGTCAACAATGACATTTACACTGGGTGGTTTTTACCTCAATGAGGTCACGACAACCCGGGGAAATGCATTTATCCCCTTTATTGAAGAGGGCTCTTTCATGCTGGAAGCAGGATCACCTGATCTTCCTAAACTGACATCCACCCTGATCATTCCTGATCTGGCTGGTATGAATGTACGGATTATCTCTTCAAGCTTTATGGACTATCCCAATATGGAGATCGCTCCATCGAAAGGAAACTTGTTGAGAACAGTAGATCCCGCCACCGTTCCCTATACCTATGGAGAGGTGTACCAGACCAACGAGTTTTTCCCGGGGAATCTGACTGCTACCCGTGATCCGTTTATTGCCAGAGACCTGAGAGGACAAACGATAATTGTAAATCCCTTCCAGTACAATCCGGTGACCAAAACACTGCGTGTCTACCATGAGATAACAGTTGAGCTATTTAAGACAAGTGAGATGGGGATTAATCCACTCAATCGTAAGAGTGAAGAGATCAGACTTAGTGAAGAATGGATCCAAATCTACTCCAATGAGTTTGTGAATTTCGATGCGATTACTTACACGCCGCTTGATGAGTATGGAAACTTACTGATCATTTGTCACGGCCCATTTATGGATGCCATGCAACCATATGTTGACTGGAAGACCTCTATTGGTTATCCTACTGAGATTGTGGATGTAGCTACAGTCGGTAGTACGGCAGGTATAATCAAGAGTTATATTGCGGATTATTACAATACCAATGGATTGAGTTTTGTCCTGCTGGTGGGTGATGGTCCTCAGATTCCTACCAACACAGGTGGCGGACTGGGAGGCCCTTCCGATAATGCATATGGCTATATCGATGGAAATGATCACTACCAGGAGCTGTTTGTAGGACGGTTTTCTGCTGAATCGATTCCCCAGGTAGAAACCCAGGTTACCCGGACAATTAATTATGAACAGGATCCCCAGTTTTTGACAGATGACTGGTTCACAAGTGTCATTGGGATTGCTTCTAATCAGGGCCCGGGAGATGATAATGAATATGATTACGTACACGTCCGTAATATGCAGGACGATTGCCTCAACTTTACTTATACCTGGAACCCGGAATATTTTGATGGGTCACAGGGAGGAAATGATGCTCCCGGAAATCCATCTGCCGCATCTGTTGGCGCTGGTGTGGATGAAGGAGCCAGCCTGATGCTCTATACCGGCCATGGAAGCAATACAGCTTGGAGCACGTCTGGATTCAATAATAACAATGTTAACAACCTGACTAACCAGGATAAACTTCCCTTTATCTGGTCTGTTGCATGTGTAAATGGGAATTTTCAGAATATCACCTGTTTCGCTGAAGCCTGGCTACGGGCAACCGATAATGGAGAACCTACCGGAGCTATCGCTTTCTTTGGGTCCACCATAAACCAGAGCTGGAATCCTCCCATGGAGGGACAGGATGAAATGGTAGACCTCCTGGTTGAAACCTACTCCGACAATATCAAACGCACATTTGCCGGATTATCTATCAATGGATGCTTCAAAATGAACGACACTTACGGTAGTGGAGGAAATAACATGACAGATACCTGGACAGTCTTTGGGGATCCAACACTTTTTGTCCGGACTGATAATCCCGGAACCATGACTGTAACTCACGATCCTACATTATTTGTCGGCGCCACCACACTTGATGTTGATTGTAATGTAGATGGTGCCAGAGCAACGGCCTCATTAAACGGATCCATTCTGGCTACTGACATTGTGACCGGCGGTGGAGTCACCCTGACATTTCCGGCGTTGACAAATCCTTCAGATACCGTTCGCCTGGTGGTAACAGCCTTTAACTACATTCCTTACATTGCCGATATCCCGGTCATTACATCCAATGGACCATACATCCAGTATATCAGTAATACGGTGAACGACCAGGGCGGGAACAGCGACCAGTTGGTAGATTATGGGGAGGACATCTTCCTGACAGTTGCATTGAAGAACCTGGGTGTGGCAGCTACCGAAAACCTCGAAGTAGAAGTGATTACAGCCCTTCCATATATCAACCAAACGGATTACACAGAGAATTACGGAGTCGTCCAGCCTGATGAGATCAAGGAGATTCCTGACGCATACTTTTTCGAAGTGTCCGGCAACATTCCCGATGGTGAAAATATTGAATTTGAGATGACTGCTATGGATGGGGCGCAAACCTGGACCTCAACATTCAACATTATAGCTCATGCTCCAAACCTACAGCTAATTGGTAATGAGGTGCTTGATCCATCCGGCAATAATAACGGGCGTCTTGATCCCGGCGAGACTGCAGACCTGTTACTGACAATGAAAAACAACGGATCAGCTGATGCATACAATGTCGTCGGCGACCTGATCTCCATCAGTCCCTATGTGACGGTTACATCAGATTTGAAAAATTTTGGCAATATGGCAAGTGGCGATTCTACTTCACAAACCTATACGGTGAATGTAGATCCAAATGCACCATTAGGCCAGGCAGCTCCTTTTATGCTGGCAATCTCTGCCGACAGGGATCTGACAACAGTGATTATCTTTAATGAGGTCATTGGAAGCATACCAGTACTTGTTATCGACTTTGACGGGAACCTGAACTCAGGCCTGCATATGACAGATGCAATATCCTCCCTGGGTCTGTTGAACGATTATGGTACCGCTATGCCTAATGAGATCGAAGGTTACTCCACCGTCTTTGTCTGCCTGGGAGTCTATCCCGATAAACATATACTAACTACTGAAGAAGGAAACCGGATAAAGAGTTTTCTGGATGAGGGGGGAAGAGCATATATGGAAGGAGGAGATACCTGGCATTACGATCCGCAGACACCGGCTCATACGATGTTCCATATTCTTGGAATTACAGATGGAGAGAACGACCTGGGAACTATCCTTGGTCTCCCCGGCACATTTGTAGAAGGGATGTTGTATGATTATGAAGGAGATAACAAATTTATCGACCGTATTACCAATGAAGGAACGGCATTTCAGATCTTCAGAAATCAGAGCCCATACTATATCAATGCTGTGGCTTATGATGGAGGCACTTTCAGAACCATTGGCTCATCATTTGAATTTGGTGGTTTAGCCGACGGTTTAGCTCCATCTACTAAAAAAGATCTGATGGAAGAGTATCTCACCTTCTTCGGTATTGATATGCCTACATTGGCTGCAAACTTTGTCGGATATCCTACAAATATAAACGTTGGACAAAATGTTGACTTTTACGACTTCTCTACAGGAGGTATAACCTCGTGGGAGTGGACTTTCGAAGGGGGAACCCCGTCAACTTCAACGGAGCAAAACCCGGTCGTATTTTACGATACACCCGGTGCATTTGACGTAACCCTGATGGTCGGTGATGGAAATACCACCAATACCATGACCAAAACCGACTATATCACGGTTGATTACATCACCGGTATATCGGAGCCAAGCGCGTCATTGCAATGTGTTGTGATTCCCAACCCGAATAACGGAACGTTCAAGATCAAATTGGCTGCTTCACAAGAGGATCAAGTCAACGTGAAGATCTTCAATACGATGGGAACCATGGTCTATTCAGAAACGGGTGTTACCATTACAAATAGGCTTGACAAATTGATCTCCCTGGCAAATGTGCCGAATGGAATGTATATCCTGATGATACAGGGTCAGCATAATACATGGACCGGTAAGGTCATAGTAAATAAATAACATGTAAGGGCGACCCGTCGGGTCGCCCGGTTATTCGATCAGATGTTTCTTCTCCACTCCGATGATCTCCTTCGTCTCCTGGTGGAATACAAATGCAACGATGGAGAGGTTTTTAGGAACCCATATCGGATCTGCAGGATGCT
>JACNKI010000137.1 GCA_014382125.1 Bacteroidota bacterium
CCATTTGCGGAAACAGAAAAGAGTCGCCTGAAAGTTTATCCTAATCCAGCTTCAACAATCCTGCACATCGAAATCCCAACTTATCTAAAGACATCAAACCAAACTCAGACATTTATTGTTACTACCATTCACTATCAATGGGATCAAACACGGCTTGAGATTTATAATCTTTTCGGGCAATTAATTATGCGAAAAGAGATCCCAGTCGGTGAGAAACTTGTGGATGTGGATGTTTCAGGATGGAAAAAGGGGATGTATGTGGTGAAACTGATGTATGGGAAAGAGGGTGTTGGGAATGCGAAGGTGGTGATCCAATGAATTCGAAAATTGAGTAAAAGAGCACCGAACCATCAATCCTAAAACCAATGAAAAGTTTTCTTCTATCCATCCTATTCTCGCTGTTTTCCTGTATCTTGCTTGCACAATCCTACCACCCAATCATTCGATCAAATACTTTCTGGGATGGTGGGGATTATATCGGGGGAGTGGCTTGCTATGTGTCAGCTGGAAGATCGAAGTTCATTGAGGGTGATACTTTGATGGACGGGCATTATTACCGGTTTCAATACGGGTATTCCATGCTGGGAGAACCAGGCCCTGGTGGAAATATCTGCCCTCCCTTTATAGTTGACACGGTCCCGCATAAATTCGCGATCATCCGTGAAGATACATTGGAACGAAAAGTATATATCTATGATGAAAACTCAACACCTCATGATCAATTGTTGTATGATTTTTCACTAGAAATAGGAGACACTTTGTTCTCTAGTTATCTTGGACTTGGAGCATTGTTGGTCCTTGATACTATTGAGAATGTAATGCTGCTGAACGGGGAAATCAGGAAGAAATTTACTTTTGATTGTAATAACCAGGGAGAGTGCTTTTATGTGGAAGGTATTGGAGGCTGTTATGGTCTACTAAATCCTATTGTTATGGGATTAGGGTTCGGATGGGATCTGTTTTGTGTGAAAGAAAATGACGATCCACTTTGGAGCTATGAGTGTGACTATTATTTTGTGGGAATTGAGGATTATTGTTCACTTATGATCCGGATATCGCCAAATCCTGTAACATCCATCCTGACAGTTTCTGTTACTCCCCGATCCGGACAGATATCAATCTTGCTTATTGATCTCGTCGGCCGTTTGAAGTCTGTCAGCCATTTCACTCCCAACCAGGACAAAGCCTTGATTAATGTCTCCACCATGAAGCCAGGGATATACCTACTCAAGATTGCTGATGGAGAGATGGTGATCGGGGTGGAGAAGGTGGTTGTGGTAAGGTAATATACCTCATACCCTATCATTCTTACTCACTTTCCCTCAAATCTGTCATTCTCCAACTTCTCGTGTTGTACAAAGTGGCGTGAAGATTTCGAATAGGTTGGTTTTAAAAACCAGCAAGATATACTAAATCCCCTCATTTTCTATTACGGATTTCCGCAGGTACAATTTACGGATTTCCCCAATTGACAAGGGCTTTGAAACATTGTAGCTTTACGGAAACTTAGTTAACCTATAATGAAACAATGCGATAGAACCTGGAAAAGATCCAATTTCAGCACTTCAGGATACCAGCATAACTACTCTGAGGAGATTGAGAAACTTCATATACATGATTGCCCTCATTGCCATTCCCATCATGTCTATCTGGTACAGGTATCGAGAATTCTGACCAATACGACGAACACGACAATAAAAAAGAAACTGCACAACCGGACCAACCTGATTCGTTTTTTTTGCTGCCCGGAAGCCAAAAGTCGTTTCCGGGGCATGCTGACACTCTTTCATTCCTCAGAGGAGATAATACAAAATATCGAAGTAGTTGGATTAAGGAAAAAAAGTAAAACAGCCTCATGAAACTGAAGAAATTTTACGATATTCATTTTCATGTGATGGATCTGAGCCATGCAAACCTCATGGCGTTTCTGTTGCGCGAAGACCTGATTACCAGAGATACGATTCTGGATTTCTCAAAAAAGATGAAGTGGTGGATGAAGCTAATTCCATTGGGAGCCATCAACCTAGCTCCTGGATTGATTGTTAGCAAACTCAAAGAGTTCCTCCAAGGGCCATCGAATGTTAAAAACCTTCTCTCCTTCATGGAGAACTCCATCCGGTTTGATTTCCTCATCGTGGAGCATTTTCTTAAGAATGGGAGAGATGCATATTCCGGCTAAACTGACCACCCTAACATCCCCTCCAAAATCAGTCACTTTCAAAAAAGTTACTAACAATATTTTATCTTTCTTCTGCTTCGATTTGAAGTGTTCGGATTTCGTTTGCATTCGATTGCGTAGCATAAAAAGCTGTAACACAGTTTGTTAGGTTGATATGAAATGTTTTTCATTGTACTTTTGTTTCACGACTGGTGATTATCCCGGTCTTTAAATCAAATCAATTTTTAATCAATTAAAACAAACAACAATGAGCAAATCAAAAGTTAATGTGATCACCCACGGTTTCAGTGGAAAACTTGGTGATCAGATCGTGTTACGTCAGCGTAACGGCCAAACCGTTATGGCATCCAAACCACGCATTTCCAAAAATGCACTCTCCGAAGCCCAGGAACTTACCCGCATCAACTTTGCCTGTGCGTGATTACCTCACCCCTCCTGTCGTGAAAATCATCGATGCTACCGCATACAACGGTCAGCCTGGCGACAAGATCCAGGTCACTGCAATCGATGATTTCAACATCGTCTCTGTCCGCCTGACAATAGAACAGGCTGATGGGAGTGAGATCGAAACGGGGCTCTGCATCCCTGACGAAAACGGCATTCACTGGCACTACACTGCAACCGAGACAAACACTATTGAGCCCGGTCAAAAAGTCCTCGCTGCCGCTACCGACACACCAGGCAACAAAGGTACCGGTATTGCTGAGTTTTAGCTTGCCAGCCATCAACATGTTACCCTAAAGGGGGAGAGCAACTGCTCTTCCCTTTTTCTTTCATCAAAGTTCTACAACATCATCTCGCACCCGACCTGGGAGTTTCCCGGAGGCTACCCGGAGCTACCCCGGAGTTATGTCGGAGCTACCCCGGACACTGCTTGGAGCTAAGAAGGAGCTAAACCGGAGCAAAGACGGAGCAATATAGGTCACACCTGATAAACAGCTTTCAGCCTTGATTTTTTCTTTGGTTCTTTCTTTCTCATTAAGGAAAAAGAAAGAACATTAATCTCGCGATCGTGGAGTGGAAGCTGAATAAAGGAATTAGTTACCTACAGCGATTAACTGATTTTGGGTTCTAAAAAACAACATATTATCAGATAATGCTGGGGTTGCCATAATTACATCATCTAATGGGTTTTTTGCGATTAGTTTAAATTCATTACCAGCTTTAATTATTAATACCTCCCCCTGTTCGGTGCAATAGTAAATTTTTCCATTTGAAGCAATTGCTGATGCTGTTATTCCACGAGCATCAGGTATGTTTTCCTGATAAATCAATTTTCCTGTTTGTGCATCAAAACAACTTAGCTTTCCGTACATTTTCATATTATAAAGATACTTACCGTAAATAATGTTAGTTGGATTATAGGCTGCACCTTTTTTTATACTCCAAACGATATATTCATTAGACGTACTATCGCTATCTAACGAAATATCACCTTTAGCATCAGGTTTTATTGCATATATGGGTGAAGATTTTCCATGCGCACTATGAATATAAATTAATCCATGTGCGAAAACAGGTGTTGGAACAGGAATGTCCCCGCCTCCACTTAATTTCCATATTTCGTTACCTGTCGTAAAATCATATCCTCCAATATGTTTATACCCGTTAACTACTATTTGTTTTACATTTCCTTTATTATAATAATTAGGTGTACTCCAGGTAGGGACATCGTGCCTGGGGATGCGCCATTTTTCTGCTCCGGTCTCAATATCAAATGAAGCAATAAACGAATCACCTAAAAAATCACATTGTATTATTACGCTATTTTCATGTACTATTGGCGAACTTGCGAATCCCCATTCTGCATCAGGAGCTCTAAAATAGGCACTATTCAACTTTCCAAAATCTTTTTTCCAGATCAATTCTCCATCAAAATCGTAGCAAAATAAACCCTCAGACCCAAAAAAAGCAACAACATATTTGCCATTTGTTGCTGGTGTTGCATTTGCATGAGATGCTTTCGGGTGCCTTTTAGTTCTGGGAACACCTTTATGAGCAAGTTTATTCCATACTATTTTACCCGACTTTTTTTCAACACATATTACCCTGAATTCATGAATAGTTTCATCATCATAACTTTCTATATCTCCATATAATCCAACTTTCAATGAGTCTGTCCCTTTTCCACTAATCGCAGTTGTGATAAAAAGCTTGTCATCCCATATTACAGGAGATGAATGGCCTAAGCCTGGAATTTCTATCTTCCATCTGATATTTTCTCCTGTATTTATATCCCACTTATCAGGTAAGTTAACAGAGTCAATTATTCCACAAGCATATGGACCTCTAAATTGTGGCCATTGTTTCATATAATCTTTTTGTGCAATCAACGAATTACTTAAGCCGATAATAATCAAAAGAAGAATTTGGATTTTTAGATATCTCATATCTTTATATCTTTAAGTTAAATCCAATATTTTTTTAAGGTCTCTTGCTTTGAATTCAACATAGGTAATATGATTGTCTTTTATACTCATTTTAAAAGGTTTAAATTAATATTCATCTTTTGATAATTTGACTGCAACGGCTAAGTATAAAATCCGTTTTAATGGCTCATTTACAAAATTCTATTTCAATTCAAGACCTAACTGAGTCATCATTGTTAGATCATCTTCCATTCCCCATAATTCAGCAATCTTACCATCAGCTATTTTAAAAATAAAAATCCCTTTGTATTCTATTTTGTTTCCAGTTGAATCGAGTTCCATAAACTTACTTGAGTGCGTTCCAGTATATTTTAACTGAGCAACAACATATTCATCCGCAGTTGTTTCAAAGTATTGGTAAGGCTTTTTGTTGCTGAATAGAAAGTATTCCGGCAGCCCTACCTTGGCCACACCTTGAACAACGATAATCTCCTGGTCCTGGCCAGTAGAGAATATGGAAAAAAGAAAAACAAATGATAAAACAAAGAATAGATCCCGTAGGTTCATATCCTATCCTCTTTAGTGAATAGTCAAATTTAGGGAATATTTTTCTCATTCTTCCTTTTACCCTCTCATTCTGCCTTCATTTCACTCTCTCACACGGCAGAGCATGCCCCACTGCTACCTATATGCCAGGCCTCCGGCTTTAAGCTTCCGCAGAATGAACAAAACACGAACCAGGCCCTATACCTTTATAGATGAAATTCTTATTTTTGAAGCTCCATTGCACAAGCATGGACCATGCTCCCATAGTTCGAAAAAAGAATGTATTTTAGAATGAGAATGCCTCTAATCATCATTATTAGTTTGTTTTTTTGCATTAGCTGTTCTGAACAAACTAACAAAATCACCCAATCAAATGAAAAGAATCTTTAGATCACTCCTCTGTATCCTGATTCTCTCGCTGGCTGTCAGCAGTATCAAAGCACAATTGAGAAATCCCCGTAATACACAGTATGTTTGGAATACAGACACGACTCTAAGAGTAGTTGACCTGTCGGAAATCAGTTTGATTTTACCACGTAATTCCTTTCCCAAACTTGACTTTCCCGGCTTTATAGGAAAAGAGAAAGGATTAACAGCATTTTTCAACCATGAACCGGTCATCTCTGTCTCTATAAATAATGAGGCTAAAGCTTATCCCCTGAGCATGCTCACGATGCATGAGCTGTCTAACGATAGTTTAGGCGGTATTCCCATTTTGCCAACCTATTGTCCGCTCTGCAACTCAAGTGTGGTGTACGACCGCAGATTAACATATAATGGGAAAAAATACCTGCTGGATTTTGAGGCATCCGGAATGCTCAGAAACAGTGATATGGTGATGG
>JACNKI010000099.1 GCA_014382125.1 Bacteroidota bacterium
AGATCTGGCTGTTGAAACAGAAACAAACCCAGATGTGGCGAACCAGACAGGCCACGGTGGATGCCTGTTATGCACTGCTCTTGAGAGGTACTGATCTGCTGGCTAACAATCCCCAGGTATCCATTACTCTTGGGGATCTGAAGATTGATCCAGCGAAACTGAGTAATTCTCAACCAGAAGCTGGAACCGGATATTTTAAGATGTCGTGGATGGGAGATCAAATCAAGCCGGATATGAGTACCATTCAGATTACAAAAGTAACGAATGGTATTGCCTGGGGCGGATTGTACTGGCAGTATTTCGAAAACCTCGACAAGATTACCCCACATGAAACACCATTAACGGTTGAGCAACAATTATTTCTTGAGAAGAACACTGAATCCGGTCCAGTATTAGAAAAGATACCGGATGCCGGATACCAGATACCAGATCCAATATCCAACATCCAATATCCAACATCTCTTCAAGTTGGTGATAAGCTTATTGTCAGAATCATATTAACGATAGATCGAAACATGGAGTTTGTGCATCTGAAAGCCATGCGGGCATCCGGCCTGGAGCCCCTAAGCCCCACTAACTTACCAACTCGCCAGTTCACCAGTTCATCACTTTCCGGCTACCGATACCAGGATGGGCTGGGCTATTACCAGTCGACAACTGATGTGGCGACAAACTTCTTCTTTGACAATCTGCCCAAAGGAACCTATGTGTTTGAATATCCGCTTGTGATAAATAATGCCGGAAACTTCTCTAATGGAATCACCACGGTTCAATGCATGTATGCTCCGGAGTTCTCGGCACATTCAGAAGGAATACGTATAGAAATAGCGAGGTAGCGAAAAGGCGAAGTAACGAAATTTTCACTTCTCGCTACCTCACTACTTCGCTATTTCGTATTTTTGCAACCTGTTAATCAAAGATTTCACCATGCTTCGAACTCATACCTGTGGAGAGCTCCGCATATCCCAAACCGGTCAGAACGTTTCTCTTTGCGGATGGATACAACGAAACCGGGAAATGGGTGGATTGACCTTCATCGACCTGCGTGACCGTTACGGGATCACACAACTTGTATTCAATATGGAGCTAAACGCCTCTCTTTGTGGGGATGCCCGGAAGTTAGGACGTGAATTTGTGGTCTGTATTCAGGGAAAAGTGGCAGAACGTTCCAATAAAAATCCGAAAATTCCGACTGGTGATATCGAAATTCTCGTTGAAAAGCTGACCATTTTAAACACTTCCAAAGTCCCTCCTTTTACAATTGAAGATCATACCGACGGCGGGGAAGAGCTCCGGATGAAATATCGGTATCTCGATCTCCGCAGGGATGAGAATAAAAGGAATATGTTGCTCCGGCACAGGATGGCAATTGAGGTCCGCAATTACTTGAATTCCAAAAATTTTATTGAAATAGAAACACCTTTTTTAATCAAATCCACACCGGAAGGAGCCCGTGATTATGTGGTTCCCTCCCGGATGAATGAAGGGGAGTTTTATGCGCTTCCACAATCTCCCCAAACCTTCAAACAATTGCTGATGGTTGCCGGGTATGACCGCTATTTCCAGATCGTCAGGTGCTTCAGGGATGAAGACCTGCGCGCTGACCGCCAACCTGAATTTACCCAGATCGATTGTGAAATGTCGTTTGTAAACCAGGATGATATCCTGAACACGTTTGAAGGGCTGGCCACACACCTGTTCAAAACGATCCTTGATGTGGATGTTGCTGATTTTCCGCAGTTACCTTATGAGGAAGCCCTGAAATTATATGGCTCCGACAAGCCTGATATTCGCTTCGGGATGACCTTTATTGAGCTGAATACCCTGATGAAGGGAAAAGGATTCAGGGTAGTTGACGATGCCGGCTTGGTTGTTGGCATAAAAGCAGAAGGATGTGGGGAATACTCCCGCAAGCAGCTGGATGCATTAACCGATTTCGTTAGAAAACCTCAGGTAGGCGCTACCGGTTTGGTCTATATCAAATACAATCCCGATGGATCGATCAAATCATCCGTCGATAAATTCTATTCTCCGGAAGATATGAAACAGGTGCTGGATGAATTCCAGGCCAAACCAGGTGATCTGATCCTGATCCTGGCCGGTGATCCAGATCAAATCCGATCTTCGATGAGCGATTTGCGATTGGAGATGGGGAAACGGTTAAACCTGATGACTTCGGGTGAGTTCAAGCCACTTTGGATCGTCGACTTTCCCTTGTTGGAATGGGATGAAGAGAGCCAGCGATATCATGCAAAACATCACCCGTTTACGTCACCCAAAGAGGAAGATATTCCAATTCTTGAATCCGATCCTGTTTCAGTACGGGCCAATGCCTACGATTTGGTTATCAACGGTGTTGAGATCGGTGGGGGTTCGGTCAGAATTCACAATAAAGAGCTTCAGCAACAGCTGTTCAAGGTGCTTGGTTTCTCCGATGAAGAGGCAACCGCACAGTTCGGATTTCTGATGAATGCCTTTGAATACGGTGCTCCTCCTCATGGGGGTATCGCTTTCGGCTTCGACCGATGGGTCACTTTATTCGGCCGAGGCGAATCCATCCGTGATTTTATCGCCTTTCCGAAAAACAATGCAGGAAGAGATGTGATGATCGACTCCCCCTCTGCACTCAGTAACGAAAAGCTAAACGAGTTGGGAATAGAAACTACGAGGTAGCGAAATCCAGGTTTTTTTATTATCGAATATAACCGGTTTGAAGGCGTAATGAAATCGAGCTGGCCAATGTTGATACAGCCATTCTTATCAATGATCCTAAATCTTGATCTTCCTCAAAATTAGGGGCATGGATGCTTTGAACCCGATGGTATTGAACCATGTTTATGTAAGAGTGCTGGGCTCTTTTGTTGTCTTCAGGACTGAAAACCCCAAAACTTGACGCTTTGTGGGCGGCTAAGAGAGAAAAACAGGGGACATCGTTATATCCATCGCCAAGGTAAATCATATTCTCAATCGGAATCCTTCGTTCGCTTGGTGGAATAAACGTGTTTATCGCAAATGGATCAACCAATGCATCACGATAACGAATTCCTTTATTGATTTCGAAAATATATCGGGTTTTCTCTGTATAGGTTATTGCGCGTTTAATGCCTGAAAGAATGGGTGGATCTCCCTCTTCATCCAACATACATCCATAAAACCCATAGAAATAATCATTTACAATACTACTTCCGCTGATAATTGCATGTAGTCCGCCTGAAATAATATAGAATTCAATAGCTATGAGTTCGTTGATCTCTTTGACAATCGTTTTTAGATCATCGAACAGTTCGGGAATGCCGGGGTAAAATAGTGAATCAAGTGTTGCGCCAAATTCGTTCAGCTGTTGATTATTCAACTCCCCTAACGGTTTCCCTTCTCCCACTAAATCGAGTAAAAGCTTGATGTAAGCTAAGGTCGGATCGTATCCCTTTGTAACTAATTTTGTGTAGGTATCCTTCCAAAATTGGTTTGTGTCTACCCCAAATTTTTCAAGTAATAAATTTGTGGAATCAGGTACCAATGTGTCATCGAAATCGAATATGACTGCAATGATGTTTGACATATCATCCTATATTATTTAGACTTCTCGACTACTCTCTTTTTCTCCTGTTCTAAAATTTCCTTTCTCTTTTTAGTTGTCTCAATTATTCATTGAGCTCTGCTTCCATCCTTTCACGGTCTTCCACAGAGAGGTGCGGGCAATCGATCAGGGCTTTGTTCATCTCTTTTTTGAATTTCTTCCCAAATTCCTGGTCCGAGATCTTATCACCATATTTATCCTGAAATTCTTTGTTGAGAATAGTCATTTCAACTGTTATCTGATGTTTTTCGGCTTCATATTTATGGATGTTCAGGGAATCACCTTCTTCATTAGCTGCTCTCAGATTATTCTGGATCTCAATGAACTTGCACATGGCCGCACCCAGTGGAGCAACATCCTCTTTCAACTGGTTGTTTCCGCATCCTGATAATCCAAAAATGGCCAGAGCCAGAACCGCGATTGTTATCGTTCTCATTTTCATTTTATGTTTTTTTTAGTTTTTTGCAAAGGTAAGATTTTTCTTTTCTGCAGATTATTTCTACTTTTATCTGTGTAATCCGTTGTTAATACCTTCTCATTATGAAAAAGAACTTCGTTTTTCTTCTCCTGGCATGTAGCTGGAGTCTTTTCTCATTAGCTCAGAACGACAATTCAATCGTTCAGGAAGAGATCATAGAGTTGAAATCAGATCTCCGGGATCTCTCTTTTGATATTGATCGTGTGCGAAAAGCCGTCGACGACATTCGCTGGTACAACCGTGTTGGCGACGTTGCGTTCATTGACAAAGTGTATATCACGGGACCTCCCATCAACCAGGAGACAGTAACAAATGAGACCGCCATGGGGGTGAAGAATCCAATTAAATTCTACGCTTATGTACTTGTCCCGAAAGGAATTGATGGCAGTAAAAAATACCCTTTGCTGGTCTTTCCGCATGGAGGCGTTCATGGCGATTTTACCACTTACTATGCACATATCGTTCGAGAAATGATGGCCCAGGGGTACATTGTGATCGCACCGGAATATCGGGGTAGCACCGGATATGGGAAATCATACTGGGAGCGGATCGACTACGGCGGGCTGGAGGTGGAAGATGCAGATGCGAGCCGGAATTATATGGTGGAGAACTATTCTATTGTCGACAAAAACCGGATCGGAATCCTTGGCTGGAGTCATGGTGGAATGATCTCGCTGTTGGCTGTATTCAACCATCCTAATCACTACAACGTCTGTTTCGCCGGTGTTCCTGTCAGCGACCTGATCTCCCGGATGGGGTATCAGGACGATGACTATCGAGCTCTCTATTCGGCCGATTATCATCTTGGGAAAACAGCCCAGGAGAATGTGGAGGAGTACAAACGCCGCTCTCCCGCCTGGAATACACATAAACTGAAAACACCCTTGCTGATCCATACAAACACCAACGACGATGATGTTAATGTACTGGAAGTTGAGCACCTGATCAAAGGACTGAAAGCGGATGGAAAAACGTTTGAATATGAAATTTTTGAGGAGGTGGAAGGAGGTCATTCATTCGATCGTATCGACACCAAGACCGCCAAAGGGATACGCCTGAAGATTTACTCTTTCCTCGGCAAATACTTAAAACCCCCAAAACCGATAAAGACGATAAACGAGCTGGATAAAGCAGCCTATATGAAATGGTGAGCTGGTGAGTGGAGGATCCAGGATCTAGTCTTTTAAAAGGCGATTCAATCCTGCAATCATAAATACCTTCTTAACATCCGGTTTGGGGTGGCGGATCCAGAATTTCTCGCTTCCTCGTTCTTTGAATTTCATCAGGCAGATTCGCAGGAATGTGGAGGAGATATAATCGACCTGTGAAAAGTCAAAGATCAATTTCTTTCCCGGATCGGTATATTTATTGATTTCTGGTTCAAGATTTTGTGAGATTATTGTATCCAATCTGCCAGAGAGATGACAGATCACCTGATCGGTATTGGATTCTGTTTTCAAACTCATGGTTTTCAGTTTTAGTAGTTCTTATTGTATGCTTGTTCCAGGGTATCTGCATCGATCGATTCATCCATGTAAATATCAAAACCCATTTGGAGCATCCGTTCATTCATGCGTCGTTTGGTGATCCGTTGGATGTTCAGCAGGTGATGTGCTGATACATTATCTGTTGTGATGTTCTTCCCATATGTTCCGCATCCTAGTGTAAACGATGGTTCCAGGGTATTGTACAGAGATCCGACAGCGCCCTGCGAAGAGGGCATATTGACAAGTATCCTGCCGGCGTTCATCATGACGGAAAACTTCCTGATTTTCTCTTCGTCGTAGGAAAAGATAGAAGCGGAATGCCCTATGCCGCCGTGGAAGTTGAGATCGATACATGTCCGAACGGAATCTTCGAAATCATCTGTTTCAAAGAATGCAAGGATGGGGGCCAGGATTTCAGAAGAGAGAGGTTCATCATATCCGACTTTTTTCAACGGAACGATCAGTAACCGGATGCCTTCCGGAACATCAATTCCCGCCATCTGACCAATCTTTTCAACCGATTGGCCCACGATTTCCGCACTCATCGATTTGGTTCCTGTGAAATAGGCGACCTTCTCTACCGCTTTGTGCTCTTCTGGATTTAGAAAATAAGCTCTCTGTCGAACGAGTTCCTTTTTAACTTTAGTGGATATCTTTTTCTCTACCACCAACGCCTGTTCACTGGCACAGATAGTCCCGTTGTCAAATGTTTTCGACAGGATAACCTGTTCTACCGCATAGGGAATGTCCGCTGTCTCTTCAATATAAACCGGTACATTGCCTGCACCCACACCCAGCGCAGGTGTCCCTGAACTGTATGCTTCATGAACCAATCCGGTTCCGCCTGTGGCGAGGATCAATGCCAGTTTCGGATGCTGCATCAGGTACTGGGTCTCCTCCCTTGTTTTGTGTGTTGTCCATTGGATGCATTCTTCCGGTGCGTCTTCACTTAAGGCTGCTTCATAACAAATACGGGCCGCTTCTATGGAGCTTTTTGTTGCTCTCCGATGAGGGCTTATGATGACAGGGTTTCTGGTTTTCAGGGCAATCAGGATCTTGAATATGATAGTCGAAGTCGGATTGGTTACAGGGATTACCGCCAGGATAGGCCCAATAGGCTGAGCAATCTCAATGATCCCTGAACGCTCATCGTCAGAGATGATTCCCACTGTTTTTTGGTGTTTTATATTTTCGTATACAAACTGAGCGGCAATCGCGTTTTTCACCACCTTGTCTTTCCAATTGCCCATTTGCGACTCTTCCGCCGCCATTTTGGCCAACCTGACCCGGTTGTTTAATCCTGCCTTGTAAACAGCTCTGACGATTCGGTCTGTTTGTTCCTGATCATACTGATTGAATATCGCGGCAGCAAATGTCGCTTTCTCGATGATCTCATCGATATTGGTTTTGTGTTGTTCGTCCATTGATTATGCTTATATCCGTTTTTTTGGTCAATAATCTTAAGAAAAGACAAATGTAACAAAATTTCAAATTCAATACCTTTGTAAAAAAATTCTATTCGATTTGAAATCCCCTGAAATCACCGCTCCGGTTGGAAGCTGGGAGTCGCTGACTGCTGCTATTCAGGCTGGTGCTGATTCCGTCTATTTCGGAGTGGGTATACTTAACATGCGAGCCCGGTCATCCATCAACTTTACCCTTCGCGACCTGGTCAAGATCTCCAGGATTTGCCGGAAGCATAACGTAAAGACCTATCTCACAGTAAATACCGTCATTTACGACTCGGAGATCAGAGAGATAAAACGGATCGTGGATTCGGCAATGAAAAATGGAATCAATGCCATAATTGCTTCCGACCAGGCTGTGATTCAGTATGCCAAAACGGTAGGGATGCCGGTTCACATGTCGACCCAAACCAACATCACAAACCTGGAAGCTGTAAAATACTGGGCTCAGTTTGCCGATGTAATGGTTAACGCCCGGGAGTTGAGCCTGGAGCAGGTAGCAGTTATTTCCCGAGCTATTAAGCAGCAAAAGATCAAGGGCCCTTCCGGAAATCTCGTTCAATTAGAGGTTTTCGTGCATGGCGCGCTCTGCATGGCAGTCTCCGGAAAATGCTACCTGAGCCTCGATAAATACAACGCTTCAGCCAATCGTGGATCGTGTTACCAGCTTTGCCGCCGCCCATATCGGGTGACCGATTTCGACGGAGAGGTGGAGCTGGTGGTTGACAATGAATATATCATGTCACCCAAAGACCTTTGTACGATTGGATTTCTGGATAAAATTATCAGCGCTGGTGTCTCCATATTGAAAATAGAAGGCCGGGGGCGAAGTCCGGAATACGTAAAAACCGTTGTCTCCTGTTATCGTGAAGCAATTGATGCTATTCGAGAAGAAACATACAGCCGGGAAAAAATCGATAGATGGCTGGATATGTTGAAATCTGTTTACAATCGTGGTTTCTGGGATGGGTATTACCTCGGACAAACACTCGGGGAATGGACTGAAAAGCATGGATCGCTTGCAACACAATCAAAAGAGTATGTTGGGAAAGTAACCAATTACTTTACCCGGCTGAAAGTAGCTGAAATAAAACTGGAATCAGGTTACCTGGCATCCGGTGATCGCATTTATATCCAGGGGCCCACCACGGGTGTGATTGAGATGACAATTTCGGAGATCCGCTTGGACAATATTGCTGTAATGAGAACAAAAAAGGGGGATGTTTGCTCTATTCCTGTACCGGAATTCCTGCGACGGGCAGATAAGATTTATAAACTAATTCAACATTTATAATTCCATATAATAGTGTTCAATATCGGCTTCGAAAAACGTTTCGCCTTGTTTGACAAATCCTGCTCGTTCATAGAGTGGGACTGCGCGTAGCTGAGCATTCAGATAGATTTTTTTACCTAACGGCCTGACATCCTCCAGAACCCTCGCCAAGATCTTTCCAGCTATCCCCTGGTTCCGGAACTCCGGCAAAACAGCAAACCGTTCCAGTTTGATTCCACTTGTTGTTTCACGCCAGCGCGCCGTTCCAACCGGCTGATAATCCTTCAAAACAAGGTAATGATTTGATTCAGCCTCAAATTCGTCCCATTCCAGTTCAGGATCTACTTCCTGTTCTTGTACGAAAACTATTTTACGAATTGCAAATGCGCTCTTTGCATCCTCCGATTCCAACGACTCTATTTTTCTGATCTCTATCATAGCTTATATCCTGCGTTTTATATTCTGTTTTGTTTCTGTCTCTTTGTTTGATTTCAGTATCTTCCGATGATAAAGAAGCGGTTCTACATAGATTGCCCGTATTGGACGTGTGGGACATACATATTCGCAGGCACCGCAACCGACACAATGTTTTTCATGGAGTTCAGGTATTTTCAGTTCTCCCAGGTATGGAATCATCTCAATGGCCCTGGTCGGACAATATTCCGAACAAACACCGCATGCTGTTCGTTCATCAACAGGAATACAGAGGTTTTTAATCAGCCTGGGAACTCCGATCTGGATCAGCTGTTTCTGTTCTATTGTTTGCGGCAATATGGCGCCGGTAGAACAAATTTCAGTACAAATCACACAATCAAAATTACAGTAATTCGTCTCAAAATCCATTTTAGGTTGCAAGATTCCTGTCAGGCCGTAGTCAAGAAATGCAGGTTGCAATACATTTGTCGGGCATGCACTGATACAGAGATGACAGGAGGTGCATTTTTCGGTAAAGTGCCAGAAACTGATTGATCCTGGAGGCAATACCGGATAGGGATTTATCTCTTCCTGAGACGCTCTTTGCTGAGAGAAGATCGATTTTGAGATCGTGAGTGCGGAAGCAATCAGAACGGTTGTTTTGAGAAAATCCCTCCTGGAATTATTTACAATGGGGGGTAGAGAAGGTGTTGAAATGGATGAATTCGCCTTTTTCCGAATTTCTAATTTCGAATTTCTAATTGTAAATTTCATTCCTCCGTGCGGACACCATTTCAGGCAATTATAACAGGCAATACATCTCGAAAAATCGACCTTTTTCTCTACATAACTGATGCATCCCGATTTGCAAACGCTACTACAGGTTCCGCAAGCCATACAATCTGTTTCATCAATCCAAATCTTAAACAACGATGCATATGAAAGCAAGCCCAATAATGTTCCTACCGGACAAATCTCTGTACAGAACCAGCGGTCTTTGAACAAAGCAGGTACAAGAATTGCAATAAATAACACACCGGAAATTACCAGCGACGGCCAGGAAGCAAATTTCATTGGCTCCACATATAGTGGAAAAACATCACCGGGCAACAGCAGGATCGAATCCAGGTTCTTTGCTGCATAAAAAACAGGGCGGAACAGATCAGAGAAGAACTTACCCGACAGGCTATAGGGATCCAACAGGGTAAGCAAGAACATATTCCCAAAAACCAAAAGGATCGTGGTCAGAATTAAAATGATGTACCTGATCCATGGGATTGACTTTTGGAACCTGAACTTTTTTTTCCTGTTCAACCGAATATTGATCCCGATGATTATATCATGAAGGGTTCCCAGTGGACAAACAGAAGAGCAGTAAATCCGGCCGAAAAGAAGAGTCAGGGCCAAAATGAAGAGAATCCCGGCAGAAGCCAGAGAGAAAAGAGCTAAAAAATTGATCAGGGAGGGTATAAATTGCAGATAGAGGATTGCGTTGATCAGCCGGATCGAAGAGATCGCTGCAAAATCAATAAAGATGAAAAGCGTGGAACAGAAAAAGATGAGCGAAACAATCACCCGGACGGGTTTCAACAATTTCCAGTTCATAACATGATTTGTGGATAAAAATACGAAAAATATCATTCTCCTTTTTCGTAATTTCGCATCAAGGTATTTGATGATCATGATTTCCAGGGATACGATCGATACGATCATCTCCTCCACCCGGATCGAAGAGGTGATTGGAGATTTTGTCACCCTCAGGCGACGAGGAGCTAATGTGATCGGATTGTGTCCGTTCCATAACGAAAAAACACCTTCTTTTACCGTCTCCCCTACTAAAGGGATCTACAAGTGTTTTGGTTGTGGAAAAGCGGGTAACGCAGTAAATTTTCTGATGGAGCATGAGCATTTCACCTACCCTGAAGCGCTTCGTTACCTGGCAAATAAATACCAGATTGAAATTGAGGAAGAGGCTCAAACCCCGGAGATGCAGCAAGAACTCAGCGAGCGGGAAAGCCTCTATAACCTGAATCAATTTGCCCGGGATTTCTATGAAAAGACGCTTCATGAAACCGAAGAGGGGAAGGCAATCGGACTCAGTTACTTGAAAGAGAGAGGTGTTCGGGATGACATTATTCGGAAATTTCAGCTGGGATATAATCCTTCCACGTGGGATGCTTTTACCAAATATGCACTCGACAATGGGTACAAGCTTGATTACCTGGTTAAAAGCGGGTTGACGCTGCAAAAAGACAACCGTGCATACGATCGGTTCCACTCCCGCATTATCTTTCCAATCCATACCGCTTCCGGCCGTGTGGTCGGTTTCGGCGGCCGAATCCTGACCACCGAAAAAAACCGGCCCAAGTATGTTAATTCTCCCGATTCTGATGTCTACAATAAGAGTAAGTCTCTTTACGGGATTTTCTTTGCACGTAACGCCATTGCCTCAAAAGATACCTGCTTTTTGGTGGAAGGTTATACCGATGTGATCTCCCTGAATCAAGCTGGAATCGAAAATGTAGTCGCCTCCTCCGGCACATCCCTGACACAGGATCAGATTCGCATGATCCGGAGATACACGAAAAACATCACCATTCTTTATGATGGTGATCCTGCCGGGATCAAAGCGTCGTTCAGAGGTATCGATATGATCGTGGAGGAGGGCATGAATGTAAAGATTGTTCTCTTTCCTGAAGGGGAAGATCCCGATTCATACTCCCGTGACCATCATCCTGCAGAAGTTCAAGAATTTATTGCAAATGCAGCTGATAACTTCATTCTTTTCAAAACCCATCTGTTGCTGAAAGAGACAGAGGGTGATCCGATAAAAAAAGCAGTCCTTATCAAGGAGATCGTCAACACAATCGGATTAATTCCTGACGGCATTACGCGTACACTATACATCAAAGAGTGTGCAGTCTTAATGAACGTTCCCGAACAGGTTCTAATGAATGAGGTGAGAAAGATCCTGCGGAACAAGATTAAAAAAACGTTTCCGGAGCTGAAGAAACCTGAGGGTATTGGGTGGACTGAAGATCAGACAGCGCCTTTCCAGGAAACATATGATATCGCTTCGGATGAATATCAGGAACGTGAGATCATCCGGATACTATTGCTTTACGGCGATGATGTCCTCCCATTAACGAGGAAAAATGATGATGATGAAGAGGAAGCATATACTGTTAAGGTAGCCGAATTTGCTGTTCTCGATATATTACACGATGAGCTTACGTTTGAAAATCCGGTTTATGCTGCTGTCTTCGCTGAATATGTCAAAGCTCACCAGGAAAAGAGGATTCCAGACCGGAATGAATTTATCTCTCACAACGATCCGGATATTGCGCATACAGCTGTAGACCTGGTGTTTACACCTTATGAATTAAGCATTAACTGGAAAAAGAACAACATCCATGTGAATGTGGAAGAGAACCGCATGAAAGAGCTGGTGTTTACAGCTATTCTCTCTTTCAAGTCAAAGAAACTGGATAAAATCATCACGGCCAAACTGAAAGAGATGCAGGAGTCTTCCGATCCAAAAGATCAGGAGCTGTTATTAAATGAATTAAAAAATCTGAAAGACAGTAGCATTGTTGTAAACAGGGAGCTCGGCCGGATCATCACCAGGTAAAGAAACGATCCGGATTTGTTCCTACATTACATCCCCGCGTGTTATCTTTTGGATTGCTTTGCAAATTCAGCGTGTATCAACTGAAAAAACAGGTTAAAATCTAGTTTCCGGATGTAAAATTCACGGCGTTTTGCTTTCGTCAGGTTTACGAACTTGATCATCTGGTAAATCGTGGCGAGAGTGTATGCTGCTGAAGCAGTCAATCCGGCTCCGATGTAATTCCAGTATAGAACGGCAGGGTAAATTACCACGAGCGTAAAAAGAAAACCAAATCCGGAGGCAATCATATTGTATTTTGGTTTTCCAATACCTGAGAAAAAGGAACTCAGCAACATGGATGCGTTCAATGCCAGGATTCCCGGGGCGAGGCAAAACACTAACGTGTGGATGAAGCGATACTCCTCACCAAAGACCCATGCATAAATACCTGCCGGGATAGCCATCATCACAATTACTAAAATCAAGGTGATGAGCACGGTAAACTTCATTAAGCGGATAGTTAGTTCACGCGAATAGGACAGATCACGTGTACTGGAGATCCGGGAGAATTGAATCAACGAAATGCTTTGTCCTATGATCCTGAGTCCCTCTGTCAGTTGAATTGCAGCGTTGAATATGCCAAGCGGGGAGGCTCCGTGAACACCTTTGATAATATAAAAACTGAAGCGCTTGTTTCCCAGTTGAATAACGTTTGCTATCTGGGTGAAAATCCCGTACTTTGTCACTTCGGCAAATCCGGAAATGATCTCCCTGACAGGACTAATCCGTACAAAACCCAGAGTGCAAAAGAATCCCGTGATCCACGTAAGGAAATAAGATCCATACAGGGCATAAACATACATGTCAACTGTTCGTATATGAAAACCAAACAGGAAAATTGAAACCAGGATCACTAAACTGGTTATCTGGACAAGAAATGTTGTATTATACCGGTTGATTTTTTCTTTGCCGATCAATATATTGATATGAATGGTTGAAAAGGAATTGATCAAAGCGAGAAACAGAATTTGCATACCATACCCGTCAGGAACTATGACAGAAAACAGGGTTGGAAAAAGGGATAGGATCACTCCTGTACCTGCAACAACCAGCATGGTTATTAAAGCCCATAGATAACCAACTACCATCAACCAGAACGTATTGATCCGGGAAGAAAAAAATACCATTGCGCTTCCCCCGATCAGGTCATTGACCAGCATGATCAGCGAAATATCAAGCACGATAAGCCCTATCGTACCGTACTCCTCTGTTTTCAGCGTGTTGGTGCATAATAATACCAACACAAGCATGAGGAAGGCATTGATGACCCTGACCAGAAATGTTTGTGTTATCTTTCGTACCATATTTCCTGCTCTCCTTTTCGGTTCATTGTCTTCCTTTTGATTCCCTGAAATAAATTAGACCATAGAAAGCGTAGCTCTTTTCCGTCAATAAGAGTAACCTGTTCATTCCCGTTTATTGTATGGAGTCCCTGGTTAAAATAATTTCCATGGGGACTAATTGTCCTATATTCCTCTTCTTCAAATTCACGGACAGATAGCTTTAAAATGCGATTCAATACCACTCGTTTTCCGTAATGATCCGAACAATCCTGGGCAGGTCTGATTAGCCGGTTATCGATTTGAAACAATCTACCCGCCGGCCTGCTGGAACGAATATCCGTTTTGACAGGATTGTTCGGATGGGGATTGAATGCATCAAACAATGTATGCGAATAATAGAGATACAAATGAACACTGGGAAGATCCTTTTTGGTAAAAAATAACCACCACATACCCTCATGATAAAGTATACTTGCATCCACTCCACGAACATCATCCACCAGGGTATTCTGATATTCAAATTGCCCACTTTCGTTGTACCACCGGTATAACGCGATCCGGTTATCCTGATGCGATTCGGGGATGAGAAAATGTTCTCCCTGAAAAGAAAAGATAAAAGGAAATGAGACATGGTTTTCTGCTTGTAAAATCCTTTTTATATTTTGAGGAAAACCGAGTGCGGCGCGAATTTCTATGCCAAATAACTCCCCTTTTGATTTACGGTAGTTATAATATTCAAATACTACGTGATTTATCCCTTCTATTTCAAGTAAAAAAGGATCGGCAATGAATTTTGACCGGTCAGGCTTCGGAAACCACTGAACCTCTTTCGGATTCCAACCGTTCCTGATTACATCGTGAATAGCTCTGTGAATGATGCCAATATTCCAGTCTTCGGCACGGATAAGTTCGTTCCAGTGAAACGAGAGTCTGTTGCAAATCAGCTTGAACAGAAATTTTGTGAACGTTCTGTTATCCGGTATCCGGTACAAGGGTGCCTGGCTGTCTGATACCGTTTCGCTGAAGGTTCCGTTCTGAATCGTTATACAGACTTGCAATGGCCATCGGGTTGATTGCAGATAGGCTTGATCCAGTTGCTCCTTATACGAATGGCTTTGTGTTTTGAACCATCCTTTCCGCAAAATAACTCCATTGTCCAGCTGTTCATTCAATTGCTGCAGCATGACACCGGTAACCGGATCACCTAATACTATCTCCCAGAAACCCGGAGGTCCTCCTCTGTATTTCTGCTCATCGCCATGATGGAAAGACCAGATGCCAAACCGTGTGATGGTCAGGATCTCTCCGCCGATAATCCCGAATCCGAACCGGAGAATGAAGTCCAGGCCGGTTTCCCGGATGGTTTGAAGATCCTTTTCATGAAAATGGGAATAATAGCCTTGTTTAGAAACGGTGCAAAAGAGCTTGGGAATATCTGTTGTTTCGTGGCTATAATCTTTTATCTCTTTTGATTCAGGATGGAAAAAATAGCGATCATAAAAATAAAAAAATGCGTTTCCGGATAGTAGCTTCCTCATCTTTGATCGGATCGGTGAGTACGAGGGCTCCATTCCGGAAGCCTTGACAATAATTAGTTTCAGTTCTATTCCATGATGCCGAAGATGCCCGATCGTATCAGCCTGCCATCTTTCCAACATCAGGCTGTTGCATAAAACTCCGAATGATAATGGTTCTGGCATTATTCACTTGATTAATTCCATCACGGGCGGAAGGTATCTGGATTGAATCTGTCAGGAAAAACCATGGCTAGTGTCCCTATTATAGAGTCAAACTCCTGGTGATTTCCTTTTTCAACGAAATTCCTCACCCATCCGGGCAGAGCATATTTTACGCGTTGCTTAAATAATAAAAATTTCAATTGCCTGGTTTTATCTATCGAAAAATTCCAGTTGGCATTTTCAAGCCGGATGGTTTCCGGAGAAACAATCGAAATAAAATAACGATAAAGCTGATAATTTCTTTTAACCACCGGATGTATTGCCATCAAATAACCAAATAACGAGGTTGAATAATATGGGGTTATGGAGGGGAAAAAGCACCGGTTGCGATCTTCACCCTCGAATAACCATTTTACTCCTCTTCCCATGAATACGAATCGTGAATATTTTCCCCTCAATGATTTTTCGGGGTATTCTTCGAGAAGTTCAACCAGTGAATCATGCATCTTTTTAGGTCCTACCCGGCTGGCCTTTGCGGCAATTTCACGAGCGATCACGGTATGTTTTTTCAAAATAAAGGTAGCAACCTGAGGAACGTTTTTTCCTTGCATGTCCCAGGTTATGTCAGGAAGCAGTTTATCGCCACCGTCTCCTGTGATGTAGACCATCTCCGGGCAAGATATCCTGGTAAAAAAATCAAGGATAAAAGACATTCCAATGGAGTTCATCCCTGCTTTCATTTTTATCAGTTTGTCAGAAAGCTCTTCCGTGGAGCCCTTCGTATAGATCACTTCCAGCTTTTTTCCCCAGACAGTTGCTAACGATTTTGCTACCTTAATCTCCCGCTGTGCATGATTCCATGGATCGAGATATGAGGAGATCCGGAATGGCAGTTTGAGGGTATTAAGCGCACTTCCTATCACCCGGGAATCAAGACCTCCACTTAACGACAATACCCGTTCCTTGTACGGCCGTAGCCTCGTATAACATGCATGTAAAAACAACTCTCCAGCTTCCGCTGCAACGGCCCGGGGATTCCTTTCGTCACGATAATCCTCAAAATTGTGTCGTTTCCACGTCCCGTTTGATCTTTCCCGTGCATTTCCCAGGATATAGAAAGCAGGCTTGAGCCGGCTGGTATGACGATAGATCGTCCGGTCGGAAAGCGGGTACCCGAAGTAAATTGTCTCTGCGACTCCCTGGGGATCCGGTTCAGCAGGAATCAAAACCTGTTTAAGGACCAGATCCCGGATATAAAGTGTCCAGTTTTCATCATGGTAATCATAGACTGGAAGCCTGCTTAACGAGTCTCCAATTAACATCCATTGCCTGGCAATCCGATCAACGATACACAGGAAAAACTCTGAGTCAACCGAATTGATAAGGGCATTCAACTGATCCTCCCGTACCTGATTTCCATGGATTGTTGAAGAGATTTCCCTGATTCGTTGTTCTTCCTGCATTTCCGATAGATCAAACATCCGGCCTTCGAAAAAATAATCATACCTGGAATCTGAAAATTGTCGCACCGGATATTCTTCGTATTTAACAATGGCAATCCAGAAATTTTCAAACAAAGAATGAATTTCTGTATTGTAATCAGGAGTGTACAAACAACGCTGTAGCACGGTTCGGCTGAAATCATCCGGAAGGGGAAGGTCTTTGTTGCCAATGATGACATTCAATCCAGGCATGTTAAATTTATTCAGGCGCTGTTTTAGCTTTTACTGCTTAATCTAAAAAAATCAATTCGCTTGTAATGTTAATATTCCAGTTATCAAGTAACGATTTAAAATCGCTATAATCTTCAGGTGCAATTGTAGCTTCTTTTATGTCCAGGCTTTTTTTCACTAAAACAGTATTCTTTTTTTGCTTTACCTGGTATACAAAAGTGCCTATTTGATTATTGATATATATATCAATATCGTTGGTAATCAGTGTCAAATCTTCTGGGATAGCGAAAGTGAACTCATACTTTTCCTCAATCGGTGCTGATAATTTAAACGGGGTGATCCGCTTCGCTACAAGCGTTTGAATCCCGACACTTTGTATTCCTGTTTTCAACAATGGGATCGAAAAAAAGTAGAAGTTGGAGTCTTTTTTCATCATACTCTCTTTCTTGACCTGGCAAGAGAAAGAGGCTTTTTGTGGTGATAATTCGAGCAGGTTTGCCTTTTGAATATTCGACGATGAAAATCCAGAAAAGTAGTGTTTGATTTTTTCATTTTCTCTGAGCAACGCCAGATATGGATTCGAACGACCTGTCAGCTCACCGGTGATATCCCCACTCAGGACATGATCCGGATCAATAGTAAATATTCCTTTCATCATCGCAGAGCTTTTTTCGACCTTCGGCTCTTTGATTGAATAAGAACCATCCGGCTTCAGTACCATAAAAACCTGACCTGCTGATAATGCTGTCATGTCAAATGCATTGACCTGCTTAACAGAGAGATATATGGGTTCTTTTTCAGGGATCCTTGTCTGAACGATCCACTCCTCCAGGTTAGTTAGATTTCCCACTTTCTTGTCGAATGTGTTGCCGTCAAACACAAGCACAGGGGCTGCAGGAATTCCAGCCTGCTTTAACATAAAGGCCAGTAAAACAGCTTTTTCGGCCACTGTTCCCCCATTGCTTTTCCAAACTTCTTCCGGTGTTCGCAAACAATATCCGGTATATTCTTCCGGAACGGTGAACAATTTCATGTTTTTCACTATCTCATCCTGTAACGCAAAGATCAATTCGTTTTTATTCGTTTTCTTGAAAGATATTTTGTTGATATACTCATTGATCAATGTTGATTCCTGATTTGAAAAAGCCTCCTGGTTGTTAAAATAGTCAACAAGATCAAGATAGCTATCGAGTGTGCTGAAAATCAGGGTCGGGTAATTGCCATGATTGTCCAGTTGATTCTTCTCTGATGAAATTGCCGGGATGTGCTGAATTTCCCATGTATACGACGTATATCCGTTGGCATTGCCAATTTGGGGCTTCAACGTTGAATTGAACAGATGATAGTAAAGCTCCTGGCCTTGCGGTATTTTGACATATATCGTCAATGTGTCTACTGGTTGCGTCTCTGCCAGAACCTCCGTGCCCATCAGTGCAGGGAAAAATCCATTTAGGGTTTGAATCGTATATTTCAGATTGATGATTGAGCCGATCTCCAAACCCGTATGCGTCACCACCATTTCGCGAAGATGATTGAATGCGGGCGCTTTTCTGGCAAATCGGGGAAGCACTTTATTGAATGCATTTTCGGGGGTTATAACCTTTTTTCCGTCTGCCATTAATGTATAGGCTTCATCGATTTTCAGTGTCTGAAAATCTGGATCGAAGATGATAAATGTCTCTCCGAAAAGGCGATTAATTGATAGATAGGTTTGTAGTTTTTGTGATTTGGAAAGCCTGTAATCGATGGATCCATCCGGATTCAGGGTATATGATTTCGATAGTTTTTGATATACAGCATCGTAATCCTCGTTTTGTGCCATTCCGGGAAACGTAAACAGGATTGAAATGAAAACGATAAGAAGTCCAATTGATTTCTTCATAATAATATACTTTACACGTCTGATAATTAGTTGTTTATCTCAACAATTACAGGTTCTTCAGCAAACCGGTTCTGGTTTTCAACCACCGTTTTGTATTCGCTCCACTCTTCGGGTTTATAGATTCGTTTTCCCAGAGATATTTGCTCGGTAAAACGGAGTTCGTTGCCATTAAGCTGATAGCCGGCCTTGATAGAAGCAACCTGGCCCGTTTTGTCAACCGACCCTGGAATACGAATAGTCTGTTTTATATCCGGGAGTTTGATGGACTCTGTTATTTCGACCTGTCTGGAGCATCTGTCGCGGAATGGATAGCTACGCTTTTCCAATTCGGGATTGAAATATAGATGTGACTGAGTTGATTTGAAGAGTTGTGCGGCCAGAATTGGGGTGAAAATCATCGTTTTGCCAGCCACCACTGCATAATCAGGAATGGTATAAGCAATTTTTATCCGGATCGGGCCAGCCATGTAGTCCATCGGATCGCCAAATTCCAGTTCTGTGATCATTGCTTTGGGGTGGATGCGTAAAAATTCCCGTTCTATATTTTGATCCCATTGAGTTTTATTTGAATACTTGAAAAATCTGCGAACCGAGCCATCTGATTGTCCCTCCGCTGTAATAATCAGGTTCCCGGTTAGAGTTCCGGTTGCCTCCAATTCAGCGTTTGCAGTAATTTTAATATAATGGTTTGCAGGATCGGAAATCGGGGTGGTAGCCAGGTCGGCTCCTTCCGGAACGCCCATCAGGTATTGCTGCTGTTGCTCAGCGCTTGACCATAATTCCCGCAGAAAAGGGACCCATGTCGGATCCAGTAGCTGATAATTACCATCGTGTCGTTTTACCACGGTCACACAATGATTGAATTGGTCGGCTGGAATGTAGTCTATGCGTGATCCAGCCATAGTCATTGCCGGATAGGATTCAAATCCTGCTGCCCGAAGCATGGTAATTAACATGCCTGCTTTGTCTTTACAAACACCACACCGGTCGGTAAAGGTCATCTCTCCCTTATGAAGTGTAAATCCTTCACCTTCACCCATGGAGATACCGGAGTAGCGGATTTCATCTGCACACCAGTGTGTTAAAAGAGATATTGAATCCAGCTCGGTTTTTGCATCTTTCAGAATCTCGTTCACTTTAGTTTGGATCTCAGGAGTGTTGTCAAAGCTTCCATAATCTTCGTTCACCTGAAAAAACCATGTCGATTTTGCATACCAATCAGGGCTGGTAGAGATCAATAATTTTGGGGCCACATCGGATTTGGCTACCATTCGTTGTTCTGATTTGATGGGAACCATATTGGTTTTGGAAAAAGTATAAACAAATTCATCATCCTTGATCCATCCCGAGACCTGTGCTTCCCCATTATAAAATTCAAACTGCAGGGATTTCTCTTTTGGAACCTTTACCTGATATACTTTCAGGTTAACCGGGTTGGAGCTGTAAAATTCGACGATGTCATAAAAATGCCCCCTCATAGGAGGAATGTATTTGTCATCATCGTCCTGAAGCAAGGCATATGTAAATCCCTTTTTGAACATGACCACTTCAACGGCATCTCCCGGTTCGAGCCTTCCTGTTTCGATCATGATTTCCCGGGCACCCCAATAAATCGCTCGTGCCGGGGCAGGATAATCCATAACGCTACCCAGGTCCAGATTAATAATTTTTCCATCTCTCCGATAGATCGTTGCTTTTTGGATCTCTACATATGCCGATTGGGGGTCATACCCAAAAGTCAATGCATTAAGGTTTTTGGCTCCTGTGGTAGTAAGGATCTTATAAAGGGTGTGGTTTCTCACAAAGGTTAATCCGCTTTCCTGTACATCCGAGATGGTGCTGTCGAACACAACAAGCAGGTTGTCTTTTGGGAATGTCTTTGCATCACCAGCCTGTTTGATCAAATCCTGAATCGGATCTTCAGCAACAGAAATGCCGTAAAATCCTATAAAAACGAGGAGAAAAAGATATTTTCTCATGGTCTTATTTATTTTCGTTACTGTTTGGTTGAATTTTTCGATAAAAGTGATGCAAGCTTCTCTTTGATCTCTTTGTTTTCCTGTTCCAATTCCCTTTGGTAAGCTGCAATCTCAATGGCCATGATCATCTGTTCCTGATCATACGGTTTCAATACAAAACTAAATGGCTTGATGCGGGAAGATCGCTCATAAATCTCTCTGGAACTTTGTCCGGTAAGAAATATGATCGAACAATCGAACAACTCTGTTATGAGCCGTGCGGTTTCGATACCATCCATTTTCCCACGCAAGTTTATATCCATAAGAACGATCATTGGCTCACAATTCTCATTTCGTAATTTCGTTAACTCTTCGAGGCTTTGTTCACCACGTGTAGAGGTGCCTAAGATCTGATAACCTGATTCTTCCAATTGATCCTTCAGACAAGAAACTATTAACAGCTCGTCTTCAACAATATAAATCGTGATAGATTTTTTTGTCATTTTGAACAAATCATTTTCAATAAATTGATCTCTTTTTGTTCCAGAAACCGCCATTTCCCGCGAGGCAGGTTCTTTTTAGTCAAGCCTGCAAAATAGACCCGGTCGAGTTTTTCTACTCTATGTTCCAGTTGTTCAAAAATTCTGCGAACAATTCTGTTTTTTCCGGAGTGAAGTTCGATCCCGATTTCCCGTTTATCTTTCCCATCTCCGATATATTCAATCTGATCGACGCGAATGAAGCCGTCGTCCAGCTCCATGCCTTCTGTAATTTTATTTTTATCCTCTTTTGTCAATGGCTTGTTCAACACAACATGGTATATTTTTTTAATTCCATACCTGGGGTGGGTCAATTTTTTTGTTATGAAGCCATCATTGGTAAACAGAAGAAGCCCGGTGGTGTTCCTGTCAAGCCTTCCGACCGGGTATACTCTTTCTTTACAAGCATCTTTGATCAACGCGATTACCGTATTCCGTTTTTGCGGATCGCTCATTGTAGTAATGTATCCTTTTGGCTTGTTAAGCAAGATATACTTGTTTTTTTCGCGCCGCAGCGCCTGGTCGCCAAATTTAACTTTGTCGGTAGGAGACACTTTGGTCCCCATCTCTGTAACTACAACTCCATTGACCTTAACTGTTCCGGCTTTGATCAATTCATCCGCTTCCCTCCGTGAACATACACCCGAATTCGCAATGAATTTATTCAACCTGATCAATTCCTGATCTCCCGATCCATCCATTGGTTTCGGCATTTTCTTTTTTGCTTTTTTCATCTCTACTCCTCGGATTCAATTGGGGGTTTGATTTTCACCCCATCATATCGTGTTTCAACGCCATTCACAAATGAGATGATCAAAAAGAGCGTTCCGTCGTAATTGTATTTTGTCCAGTTCCCCTCTTTTCTGCCCATAATATAGATGCCTTCATCTTTTATTTTCTTGTTGTCCCAGTAATAGATGTGTTTGCCATCGGGCAGATCCTCAATGAATCCTCCTTTGAAGATCAACAGACTATCGGTTTTATTTTCATTGGATTGAAGATGATAATCATACCACATACCTGTTCTTAATCCATCCCTGTAATTACCTCGTTGATAATAGTCTCCTATTAGCCTGAACCAAGGTCCGTCCTCCAGCCCATCATAGTATTCTCCCATTTCGATAAGGACTCCATTTTCATCGAACTCCTCAGAAAGACCGTCACGTTTGCCTTTATAATAATTTTCCTCCCTTAATAATTGTCCCGAATCAAAGTGCCATCTCCAGATTCCTTCGGGGTTTCCATCTTTGTTATAGAGGCCTGTTTGTTCAATTTTTCCGTTTAAATGAAAGTATTTCCAGGTTCCTGTTTTTTTTCCGTTGTCATAATCTCCTTCGGCTTTGAGAGATCCATTGGGATAATACTCTTTCCAGTGGCCGTTTCGGCTGCCATCTTCCAGTACAAGCCCTTCGCCCGCCAGGATCCCGTTTTTGTATTCAATTGCTTTTATGATCTGACCTTCCGGAGAAAACTCTATCCTGATTCCTTCCCGAATTCCATTCCGGTAAAGCGTTGTGGATTTGACTTTTCCATCGGGGTAATACTCTTTTTCAACTTCAAGTTTTTGTATCTCTGCCGCTTCGGGCTGCAGGATGTCGTCAATGTATTTTTCAATACTGATCAGATCTCCTTTTTTCGAATACTTCTTAAAATATCCATTTTTCTTGTCGTTTTTGAATACTCCTTCCAGTTTATATTTTCCATTATCCCAGAAGCTAATCCACTTTCCCTGTTTTCGATTGTATTTGTCCAGGCGATTGATCTTGGTTCTGTCAACAATAAATCCCTTTTTATATTCTGTGATCGTGATTATTTTCCCATCGGGAGAATACTCTTTGCCTATCCCTTGCTCCAATCCCTTGATAAACGGAATATCTATTTTTTTCCAACCTTGTATATTGTAATATTCTGTATATCCGTTTTTTATATCGTTACTGTAGTTCTCGTATATGGTCTCTCTGTCAAGCCATGAGATTTTTACGCCATTCCGTTTCCCATTTTTATAGGTAATTTCCAGGATCTGTTTTCCTTCCGGATTGAAAAATTTCCAGATACTGTCTAACTCAAAATTTTTCCGGTTTCCTTCTGATTTTAATATTCCATTCTCATAATAGGATTTCCAATAATCATTTGGTTGTCCGTTTTGCATGGTGCCTTCGCTGGAAAGGCTGCCGTTAGGATAGAAAAATTGCCGGAATCCACCCGGCTTTGTTGTATCCTGACAGGCAGCATAAGCTAACGGGCAGAAGATCACAATTAATACTATGACTATTCGCTTTCTCCCCATCATCATTATGATAATTGCAGCATTTTTAATACGGGTTTTTTGGCTTTTTCCAATAATCGTTTTTCTAATATAATTTCAGGCTTTTCGTTTTCAAGCGCTGCCAGGATCTTCTCCAGTGTGTTTTTCTTCATATACGGACAATCATTGCAGGAACATGTCTCGTCTGTCGGTACAATGAAAAATTCCTTTTCGGGAGAAGCTTTCCTCATTGCGTGCAAAATGCCTGTTTCGGTTGCAACGATAAACTTTTCAGAGGGATCCTGTTTAGAAAAATTCAATAAGCTTGTTGTGGAACCAACGAAATCTGCTAATTCCAACACAACGGCTTTACATTCAGGGTGAGCAAGGAGCTTCGCATCCGGGTGGGCTTTCTTCAAATCAATGATTGCTTCTGTATTGATAATATCATGAACTTCACATGTTCCATTCCAGAGCACCATCTTCCTTCCTGTAATATTGTTAATATAATTTCCAAGGTTCTTGTCCGGTGCAAAAATCAATTTCTGATCTTCCGGATATGAATTTACTACGTTGACAGCATTGCTGGAAGTACAGATAATGTCTGACAACGCTTTGATCTGTGCAGAACAATTAATATAAGAAATAACGATGTGATCTGGATGTTCTTTTTTAAATTTTTTAAATTCCGCAGGAGGACAAGAATCTGCCAGCGAACAACCTGCTTCAAGATCAGGAAGAATCACTTTTTTACCAGGATTTAAAATCTTGGCTGTTTCTGCCATAAAGTGAACTCCTGCAAACAGAATAATTTCAGCATTCGTTTCATAAGCATGTTGAGCTAGTGCGAGGCTATCTCCAACAAAATCCGCAATATCCTGTATTTCTGATACTTGGTAAAAATGCGCAAGAATCACAACGTTTTTTCTTTGCTGAATTTGCTTGATATTATCAATCAGATTTTTTCTGGAATTTTTCATTTTCAATATTAATATAAAAACCCTTTTTATTTATTATTATTATTAATGGGTGTTAATTTGGTTAAAAGATTTTGATGAAAAAATTTTGTAAAGTGATTTATCATTTAATCTGAACAGGTTATTCACATTTAATATTTTATAAAAGCTTATTTTATAGTTGATTAATCAATTTTAAAATAAATGGTATTTTTCTACTTTGTTCATAAAAAAATCGCCGAAAACCTCAATTTCATTGTGAAGATAATTTGATAACAATGGATAAATTTGTCAAAAAATTCACTTTTCTTATGGCATATCCAAAAAGTGATATTTTATCAGAATTTTATAACAAAGGTACATAGTTGTTAACATATTTTTGTTTAAAATTTAAAATTATGATTTCCAGACAATCCGGATCATATAATGATTAACTTTGTCTGAAAATTATTAACAATGGTAAAAGCTGGTGAAATTATTGCTATGGGATGTGATCATGCCGGATTCGGGATGAAAGAATATCTGAAAAAAGTGATAAACGGGTGGGGATTTGATCTAAAAGATTTTGGAACGTATTCCAAGGTGAGTATGGATTATCCTGATCCCATTCATCCATTGGCCTCAGCCATTGAAAAAGGACTACTCAAAAGAGGAATTATTATTTGCGGAAGCGGAAATGGAGCAGCGATGGTTGCAAACAAATATCCGCATGTAAGAGCAGCACTTTGCTGGCAACCGGAAATCGCAAAATTTGCCCGATTGCACAATGACGCGAATATTATTTCATTACCGGCCAGGTTCATTACAAACAATCAGGCTGTTGAAATAGCTAAACTTTTTTTACATACAGATTTTGAAGGGGGAAGACATCAAAAAAGGGTGAATAAGATCTCTGACAATATTCAATGTTAATCTGATGAATTATACAGCGCAGCGATTTCTGAATGATGCTCTTCAAAAATCATTCGATAAAGAACACCGAAAACGAATTAATTTTAATATCGGCAGATATGATCTGGCTGTAAACACTGGAAAGCAACAATATCGTGATTTAGAGCTAGCCAAACGAAGAGCTGCAAACGTCAAGAACAAAGTCATCAACAAACTGGATGGTTATTTAACAGAGTTTAAAAGAAATTTTGAGAGTCAGGGTGGAACAGTACTTTGGGCCCCGGGTGAAAGAGACGCTCAGAAAGAGATCATGCAGATCATTAAGAAGGCAAAAGCAAAGGTGATCGTTAAGCAAAAAAGCATGGTATCAGAAGAGCTTCAGTTAAATGAGCTGCTTGAAAAAAACAAACGAAAAGTTTTTGAAACCGATCTGGGAGAATATATTGTACAACTCGCTGGCGAAAAACCATATCATATTGTCACGCCTGCAATGCATAAGTCCAAGGAGGATGTATCTGAATTGTTTCACCAGAAATTTGGATTGCCCGGAAACACTCCTCCTGAAGAGATCACAAAATTTGTCAGAGAGAAATTGCGCAATGAGTTTATTCGTGCTGATGTTGGGATTACAGGCGCCAACTTTTTGATTGCAGATTGCGGGGCTGTTGCATTGACTGAAAACGAAGGAAACGGCCTTCTGTCTTTCGCTTTTCCAAAAATTCATATCGTCGTTGCCGGCATTGAGAGAATCATTCCATCCCTGGAAGACCTGGATCTCTTTCTTCCACTACTTGCAACATATGGGACGGGACAGCATATTACAGCTTATAATAATATTTTATTTGGGCCGAAAAAAGAAAATGAACCGGACGGACCGGAAAAAATGTATGTCATCCTGGTTGACAACAAGCGAACAGAAATCCTGAAATATCAGGAACAGCGAAAAGCTCTTTCATGTATTCGATGCGGGGCTTGTTTGAATGAATGTCCGGTTTACCGGAATGTAGGAGGCTATACATATGATTCTGTCTACTCGGGTCCCATCGGCTCTGTTATATCGCCATACCTTAAAGGATTGCGCGATTATAATCACCTGAGCTTTGCATCTTCCCTTTGCGGGAAGTGTACAGAGGTCTGTCCGGTAAAAATACCACTTCACGAATTGCTTTTGCGAAACAGAAAAGAGGCCGTGTTAAGGAACTATAGTAATTACAATTGGAGACGATTGATGAGAGGATGGAACTATACAATGCTTCATCGCTGGATGCTTGACAAGCCCGGCGCGGGCATTAAAAACAGAGCAATAAGCCTTTTTGGAGCAAAAATGTGGGGTCCCCGCAGAACACTTCCCAAAGTAGCTAACAAAAACTTCAAAGAGCTCTGGAAAGATCGCCAGAGTGTTACTTAATATAGCAGTTGAGAATTCGAAGGATCGAACCCAAATAACTGCTTCCGAAAAGATTTAAATGAATTAACAGAGGGTAGAGATTGTAAATCTCAAGCCTCTTTTTCCAGCCTGGTTCCAGGGAATGATGAGTTTCGTATCCAAGATAAAAACCAGATGAAAATCCGCCGAAAAGTGTAGTCATGGCAAGGTCCACTTCCCGGTGACCATAATAGACAGCCGGATCAATCAAGCACGCCTCTCCTGACTCTGAAACCATATAATTCCCACTCCACAAATCACCATGAAGAAGAGCAGGCCCATCCTTAGAAAGCAATCTGCTCAGGCGAACGAACAATTCATCAAATCGCTTTGTTGTTGAATAATCAAGTCGCCGCGAATCGCGGGCCAAAGCAACCTGTTTTTGTAGTCGCTCCTCAACAAAAAAATCAAACCAATCATTGGATGGTGTGTTGCTCTGTGGAAGAGATCCCATGTAATTATCATGATCAAGGCCATAAAAATCAGACGAATGGTCGTGAAGCTTAGCAAGAGACACACCAAAACGGAACATAAAGCGATCAATTTCTTTTTCGGAATCGATAAATTCAAGCAGCAGGTACGTGTATGTGGGTAATGTATTTTGAGTAACGACCTCCGGGACACGCAATTCATTTGCACCTTGTAACAATCGAAGTCCGTGAGCTTCTTTTTCAAACATGGAGCTAAATTTTCCTGTAAAATTGTATTTGAGACAAAAAGTACCGGAAGAAGTATCAATTTTACATGTTTGATTGATATCGCCACCTGTAAGATAACTAACCGAATGAATGGTGAAGTTTGTGTCTCCCTGTGAGTGGAAACATGCGCGAAGGGAAGAAATTATTTCTTCGGGGATCATGAAATCAGAATAAATGGTTGTCATCGCGGTATTTCATCCGGCCCTATGACGCAATCAAAAAATTTAGGTTACAATATAAATAGAAAATATCGATCGGGCTAAATATTTTTTTATATGTTTGTATTTATTCAATCCAATTAATATTTAGAAACAATCCATATCATGAAAAATTTAAACTCTATTATTAACATCTGTGTGATTGCCGCATGGGTATTTCTGATGATACCAATTGGGGTAATTGCGCAGGATTTAGCGGGCGATGAAGACAATCCAAACGTGGATCAAATCCCTTTATCTCTATTACAACAATGGCAGGTAGAACCGGATGTTGCCCCCTTATCTTCTGTGATGACGATTGATAATTTTGACAATTTCAACCTGGGAGTTGATTTTGCTGAAGGAAACATTGCTGAAAATCCGGCTGATCCGACCTGGTACTTTACAGCATTTAATATTAATGGAACGCATCACACTGAAAATGGCTTCAATTGGTATAGAAACACGCCTAATTTTGGAGCAAACATGCGTGGCGATCCTGTACAGGCATATGATAGCATTGGGACTCTCTATTACGAAAACATGTATGGAAGCTCAATTCAAGGTTGTAAGGTAATTACTTCTCAGGATAACGGAGCAACATGGAATTCACCTGTAACCGCGATTAATGGTGGTGATAAAAACTGGCTTGCTGCTGATCAAACAGCCGGTCCTTATGCTAATTATGCTTACACATGCATGACCAGCAACTCATACAACAGTGGAAACTTTGCCAGGAGCACCGATCTCGGTGCGACATGGCAAACCACGTTTACAACCAGCACACAGAGCCTGCCGGGAATGATGGTGTGTGTTGGAGCATATGGAAATGTTCAGGGTGGAGCTGTTTATGTGGTAGCAAACGGAGGAAGTGCATTTAGCTCAAGATATACTTTTTTCCGTTCCCTTGATGGGGGTGCAACTTTTGTTCAGAGATCACAAAACTACTGGGCAAACACTGTTGGTAATAATGTGAATGGACGCAATTCAGTTCAAAATATGAGAACCCGTCCATATCCATTTATAGCAGCCGACAACAGCTATGGCACTTACAGGGGTAGACTTTATTGTGTCTATGCTTCCAATGACCCACCGGGAAGCGGAAACAAACCAGACATTTGGAGCAGATATAGTGATGATGGCGGAAGCACCTGGTCAACTGATGTCCTCGTAAATGACGATGCCAATACCACTCAACACAACCAATGGCATCCCGCGATCTGGTGTGACAAAGAAACAGGAAGACTTTACATTCAGTGGATGGACACCCGAGATACGCCCACCAGTGATAGTGCGTTGATCTATGCTACTTATTCAGATGATGGAGGGGATACGTTTGTTGAAAATCAAGCGATATCAAACAAAAAAATGAAGATCAACTGCAACACCTGTGGTGGCGGAGGAACACCCCGTTACCAGGGCGACTATAACGGGATCGTTTCCAACAGCAAAGTTTCCATGGCTAATTGGGCTGACTTTCGTAATGGGAACTTTATGAGTGTTACAGCTTATTTTCCTGATTTTGCAATGGCAATAGATAAAGCAGGCGATACGTTATATACGCCCAGCGACTCAAGTACCTTTACGGTTAGCGTGCCTGAAGTAAAACTTTATGACGATACTGTTGTGCTTTCAGCCAGCGTAAATCCAATTCCTACAAGTGGAACCATTACATTTTCTTTCCCGGATGGAACGGAGATCACCACGTTTCCCGGCTCGCTGCCAGTGAGGGTGATTTGTGACGGATCCGTACCCGAGGGGATCTACATGGTCACTTTTGAAGCAAAAGGACCTAACGGCACACCGGTTCATCGCCGGAT
>JACNKI010000197.1 GCA_014382125.1 Bacteroidota bacterium
CCGATGCATATGACGGACAAAAACGCAGATATATCCTCGGTGGATTTGCTGAGATCATATATGTCCCAAATCCAAAATTGACCATCTCATTTCTTGCACGTGAAGACCTGATCGATGGCCGGTTTATGCCTTTTATCCCGGCTATCGGCGTGAAGTACAAGCCATTCCATAAAACCAATATCTCCTTTTCGGGAAATATCGCCAGGAATTACCGCTATCCCACGCTGAACGATCTGTACTGGGACCTCTTCGGAAACCCGGACCTGCTTCCGGAAATCAGTTATATAGCTGAAATGGGGATTACCTGGAATTTGCTGAATACGAATCGGACGTTATTTATTGAAGCCGAAATAACTGGATATTACTCCTTTATTGAAGATATGATTGTGTGGCTGCCATCTTCTGGTAGCGGGGCGATATGGAAACCCATGAACATTACAGAGGTGCTTGCTCGTGGAATCGAAACAGGGATCAATGGAAGTTTACTTATAGGTGATGCAACCATTCAACTGAATACGACGTATAATTTTTGCAGGTCAACCTATGAAAAAACCAAGTCGGCAGGTGATGCATCCCTCGGAAAACAGTTGATCTACATACCCGTTCACTCAGTCAATGCAACCCTGAGAGGGTCACTAAAGGATTTTTATTTCTCATATACGATCAATTATGTTAGTAAAAGATATACAGGTACTGATAACCAGTCATTTATGCCTGGTTATAACTTATCAAATATCTTTTTTGGTAAAAACTTTCAATTGAATAATTTTGTATTATCTTTACAACTTGAAATAAACAATTTATTTGATCTTGATTACCAGTCAATAGCCAACAGGCCAATGCCTGGAAGAAATTTTGCTTTTACAATAAGAGGCATAATTTCCAGTAAATCAGATCAATAAATTATTTTATTTATGCAACAACACCTTCGCAGACACATATTCAGAAACGGTTTCTCAAACCTGGTTCATTTCTCCATATTACTGATTGTTGCTTCACTGCTGATTTCCTGCGCCAAAGATCCTATCAGGGAGGAAACTAACCCTCCTCCAATCGGTACTTCATCTACCTATAATGATGGATTTTTCATCATCAATGAGGGTAATTTCAACTGGGGTAACTCTTCCGTGACATTTATCAGTGAATTGGACGGGAGTGTTCAACAGGAGATTTTTCAAAATGCAAATAACAGCCGGCTTGGTGATGTTGCCCAATCGATGAAAATCCTTAACGGCCGTGGATATATCGTGGTAAACAATTCAAGCACAGTAGAGGTTGTTGATTTGAAAACCTTCACTTCCATCAAATCGATTGAAGGCTTCAACTCCCCAAGATATATCGAATTTATTGATTCCAATAAAGCATATGTCACGAACCTCCATGGTGATATCTCTGTGGTTGACCTGAACTCCCTAACGATTACTAAGACAATCAAAACGCCGGAATGGACTGAGGGGATGATCAAGTATCAACATTATATGCTTGTGACGTGTATTGGCAGTTTCAATGAACCAAGTTCAAAGCGCAAAGCCAAATTACTAATCATTGACAGTAGGGAAGACAGGATCATTGACAGTATTCAAACAGGGAAAGAACCGTTGGGGATTGTGATTGATAAAAAACTAAAACTTTGGGTATTGTGCTCAGGAGGATGGGATGGATTTGAGCCACCGGCCTTGATTCGCATTAACCCTGACTTGAGGGAGATTGAAAAAGCATTTACGTTTACCAGCACATCTGAGACTCCAAGCCGCCTGAACATCAATCCTACAGGCGACACCCTCTATTTTCTGAATAACGGTATTTATCAGATGTCGGTTACAGATACCGGGATACCGGCGTCCCCATTTATCCCCGCCTCCGGTAAATTATTTTACGGGTTAGCTATCCACCCGATCGATGGAACCATTTTTGCTACTGATGCCATCGATTATGTGCAGAATGGAGTTGCATTTCAGTTTTCATCTTCTATTGGCACCCAGCTGGATACCTGGACAACAGGCAGGATCCCCGGTTCATTCTGTTTTGGTACTATTCAGAATTCTAAACGTTTACATTAATTCGGTTCTCATGAATGAAATTGTTGAAACCACCTGGATGGGGCACATGGCCTTTGAAGCAAAGATTGATGGATATTCAATAAAAATGGATACCACTCCGGATCATGGCGGAACGAATTTCGGTCCCAGACCCAAACCCATGGTATTGAGCTCCCTGGCAGGGTGTACAGGTATGGATGTGGTCTCTATCCTGAAAAAAAAACGAGTGGAATTCACCAGTTTCAGGATTAAAATCAATGGGGAGATGACTGAAACCCATCCGAAATATTACAACAAGATCCACATCACGTATGAGTTCACCGGCAATAATTTCGAAGGAGACAACGAGATTTATGCAAAAATTAAACGGGCAGTGGAACTGTCGAGTGAGAATTATTGCGGTGTCAACGCGATGCTAAAGAATTCAAGTGAAATTTCATGGGAAATTCTTCTGAAGAACTCATAAATATGCTTTGATCATATCGTTGAATTCACTCAGGATCATCGCAGTAGCCCCCCAGATCACATAATTATCAACCACAAAAGCAGGTGCCTTTATATGCATACCCATTCCTACCTTGTGTCGTTTTATCTGAAAAGCCTTTTCATTGAACAGATCCCGGATATTAACCTCAATGATCTCTTCCACTTCAGCAGGATCTCTTGCAAAATCGGGGCGGGTCTCCATACAACCAATGATTGGAGTAACAAGGAAACGGCTGGGTGGAATATAGAGATCTGAAAGTTGCCCAAGCACCTGTACCTTTTCAGGAACGATCCCCACCTCTTCATATGATTCACGCAATGCGGTTGTTTGGAGATCAGGATCAGAAGGCTCCTTCTTGCCTCCGGGAAGACTGATCTGCCCGGAGTGAACACCGCCATAGTCGGGTCGCAGGATAAACACAGTATAGATCTCCTTCCTGTAAGGGTAAAGGATAAGCAGTACACTGCTTGGGATCGGATTTTTAGGACGAATAGTGGTCATGAGTTCCCGGATCCTCTTCATCGATGACATCTTCAACTGTGCCTCAATTCCGGGCAGAGGTTGAGTAAGCGCTTGAGAAACATTTGAGATAAAGATATGAAATGCCATCCGCAAAAATATTCTCCAAAAATACAATTTGATCATGAAAATCTTCGTATCATTGTGCAGATAAATCTGACATTCATGGTCAAAGAAAAGGTCAAACCGATTGAACATCAAGAAACCCAATCGCAGGATCCAAGTCAACTGATCCTCTATAACGATGAGGTTAACTCGTTTGATTATGTCATTGAAACACTTGTGGATGTTTGTTTACATGATCCGATACAGGCAGAGCAATGTACCTGGATTGCTCATTATAAAGGGAAATGCCCTGTAAAAGAGGGTATTCACACTGAATTGAAACCTATCCATGATGAGATGAGCAATCGCGGGCTGACCGTTTCCATCGACAAATGAACAGGTTATTAACAAGTTTTCAACAACTCCATTTTTCACATTTTTTATACCCTTCGTAATCAGCATCTTAACTGAGTTGTTTTATGAACAATTTGTTAATAAACTATGTTCATTACATGTTAATACAAACAGTCCGGAATAATTGACATCCGGTTTATCGCTGCTGTATCTTTGATTTCGCAAGCGAGGGATAAAAGGCCCGCTGAGAAGTTGGGGATGCGAAAGCAGGAACCGAGAGGGGACAGCACTCCTGATCCAACACCTGGACAAAGGCGATTCCGCAAGACTCGCATTGGTGACAGGTTACTAATCAAGGTGCTGCCGTCGAAGCCACCTAAAAGGGAGGCAGAAGCGGAAGCGGGGAAGAACAAAAAGGGGAAACCCGGAAGGTTCGCCAGCCACAATAACCGTAGCTTGACACACCAGGCGGCCACGGCTGCATGATGTTGGATGGGAACTTTGTCGGCCAGACGGAGTTCCCATCACGGTTTTATGAGTAAACACTTCCTAGAGGATAAAAGGAATCACCGCTTTTCGTTTATGTGGATAATCCGGAAACGTATCCCGGTACCATTTATGATGATGAAGCGCCCGGGGCAATAAGTTGACGAGCGTCCATATGGCAAAGGCCAGCGCGGGTGAACTCCAGGTCATTACGGCAAATCCAAACCACTGTATAATCTCTCCAAGGTGATTCGGACAGGAGATGTATTTAAATAAGCCCTGAATAGGGATGATATAGCCTGTTTCGCCTGGTTTTCGCAGGTGGATAAGAAAATTGTCTGACTGCCAGTTGATGAAAGCCCCTGCGAAGAACATTATAATCCCAATGATGAACCGGGGATCTGTCAACCATGAGATGGTATACATGGTAGTTAGAGATCCCAGGTAATATCCGTTGAAGAATCCATTTGCAAGGTTAAAACAGAGGGCCAAACAAACTATCATTAGTGGCATCTTTTTCCCGGCTGTCCTCAAACGGAAAGGAAAGACCAACGTCCGGTTTACATAATGAAACACCCATAAACTAAAAAACACCCAGGTTACAAGTGTATGGCTGGCTGATCCGAAGAGAAATAGTCCACTAAAAACCAGTAGGGCAGGGGACTCCATGATGATCCACCCAACCCTGTTGTTGATCAGAGCCCCCCACGTAGTAGTCGTATGTCTGCCATAAGGTGCAGTGATTTTCATTACGACTGGAAAAATAACAATGGCGATCCCTATCCAAATATATACCAGTAAATAAAACGTAGAGTTACTCATAGACCAAAAGGTTTAGTGTAAATATCCGTTATCTTTAAACCAGGTCAAAGCATCCCGGATGGTTTCCTCCAGTTTTCTGGGAGTAAAATCAAGCTCATTTTTAGCCTTCTCACTGAGTATTTGCCTGTGTCCCTCCGAGAGGATGGTGAGAGATTCTGAAGTATATAGTGGCTTAACACCAGTAAGTTTACTGTAAAGGGTAATGAATGGAAGCCCGATCCGGGCAATCCACATCGGCATGATTTTCTGAGGGGTTTTCTGTCCCGTAATCTGCTCAATCAGTTTCGAAAGTTCCAGTAAACTGCACCATCTCCCCGATAGCAAGTATTTCTCACCCCTCCTTCCCATCGTCAAGGCGTTGATTGAAGCATCAACCACATCTCTGACATCTACCCAGTTATAACCGCCGGGTACAAGAACAGGAATCTGGTTTAAGGAGAGTTCCAGCAATGCCTGTCCGATCAGGGATGGCCCCGGGTCAGCCGGACCTGTGATTGCAGTAGGGCATAGTATCAGTGCATCTAAACCGTCATCAACGGCTGCTTTCACAAAACGCTCCCCCTCTGCTTTGCTAACATCATAAGCGAATCTATTGGATCCAACCAGCGGCCGAGTTTCATCAAGAGGCTGATCCTGAGGATGTTGCTGAAAAGCATGAATGCTACTAAAATGGATGAACCTTTTGACTCCGGTCTCCAGGGCAACCTTTACAATGTTTCGGGTTCCCTCAGCATTAACTCTCCATACCATCCCATCCGGATCACCACTAATGGAAATATGAGCGGCAAGGTGATAACAGCAATCCACATCGTAAAGAAGTCGCTTGAGTGAGTCTTTTTCGAGGGTGTTGCCAGGAACCTGTTCCAGGGGGAGATCCTGAATCTCCTTTGAATGTTTGTGTATCAAAGCTTTTACCTGGTGTCCGAGTTCTACAAGTGTTTTGCATAAAACTGATCCAACACGTCCATTAGCACCGGAAACAGCAATCTTCATCTATGGTCAGGGGATTGGTTCAAGTACAAAAATAGAAATATTTATCAAGCAGACAATTGCTCAAAATCCTGGATTGCATTCAGGATGTTCTGAATGGGTCTGAATTCGTGAC
>JACNKI010000216.1 GCA_014382125.1 Bacteroidota bacterium
GGCGGTGGCGGCTCTCAACGTTTGTTCAGATCGGAGAATTTGTGCCATTTGATGAACTCATCCAGAAGATGGTGCAATATCTTTCTGTACAGGCAGACAGGAGTTTCTTCAGGATCAATACCAAGCCCCAATACCTGGAGAATGAATCAGTAGAATTCGAAGCGGAATTATATAATCAGAGCTATGAGCCAATCAATGATCCGGAGGTAAATCTGACGATTATAGATGAATCGGGAAATCATTATCCGTTTGTGTTTGGTCCGACAGGGAAACGGTACTATCTGAATACAGGAACATTTTCACCCGGAGAATATCAATTCCGGGCTTCGGTCATTTCAGGCAAAGAGAATTATGAAAAGAGGGGAGGTTTCGTGATTGCACCTGTCAACCTTGAAGCCATCAGGCTCAAAGCCGATCACAATTTACTATACCGTCTGGCAGAAGGTCATCGGGGAGAGATGTACTTTCCGTCAGAACTTGGGCAACTTGCAACAGAGTTACAGAAGAGTGATGAGATTCATTCAATCTCATATGCAGAGAAAGTATTCTCCGACCTGATCAGTTTACCCTGGATCTTCCTGCTGATCCTGAGCTTGCTCTCTGCTGAATGGCTGATGCGGAAATATTCCGGTTTGTAACACATAACTTCAAGCGCGATGACATTCTTTTACTTGATTCTGGCCATACTGATAGTTGATTTCCTGCTGGAGCGGGTACTCGAATATCTGAATACAACCCGGTGGAGTGATATTCTTCCCAAGGAACTAAAGGGGATATACGAAGAGGAACGTTACCGGAAATCCCAGCGATATCTGAAGAAAAAACAACATTTCTCCTGGGTGACCGACTCCATTGCTTTTGTAGCTATGGTTGTCATCTTGTGTTTGGGTGGTTTTGTATGGCTGGATGACCTGCTCCGGCGAATTTCAGAAGATCCCATTCTCCTGGCTCTGCTTTTCTTTGGCACAATAGGGTTTGTTTCTTCACTTGTTATGACTCCGTTTGAGCTCTATGCTACTTTCGTTATTGAAGAGAAGTTCGGATTCAATACAACCACAATAAAGACCTTTATCCTGGATAAGCTGAAGGGTTGGTTGCTGGGCGTTCTGATAGGAGGAGGGATTCTCGCCCTGATCATCTGGATCTATACTACTACCGGGAATTATTTCTGGCTCATTGTGTGGGGAGTGATTACCCTCTTCATGATCTTTATGAGTATGTTCTATTCCAACCTGATTGTTCCGCTATTCAACAAGCAAAAACCTCTGGACTCAGGGGAATTACGTGATGCAATCGAATCGTTTGCGAATAAAGTAGGATTCAGACTGAAGAATATTTACGTGATTGACGGTTCAAAACGCTCCACAAAAGCGAATGCTTACTTTACCGGTTTGGGTGGAAAAAAGCGGATCGTGTTATATGATACGCTGATCAGGGACCACACAACTGAAGAGTTGGTTGGTGTGCTGGCACATGAGATCGGTCATTATAAAAAGAGGCATACGCTTCAGGGAATCATTCTCTCCATCCTTCAGACCGGATTGATGTTGTTTATCCTTTCGTTATTCATTCGCAAGGATAGCGCGTTGTCTGCTTCACTATGCCAGGCTCTTTCCGGCTTTTCAGGACTGCAGGCCATACCCGGTTTTCATCTGGGGATCCTCGCGTTTGGAATGCTTTACAGTCCGTTGTCATTTATCCTGGGAATCCTGGAGAGTATGCTGTCACGAACCAACGAGTTTACCGCCGATAGATTTGCCGGGATCAACTACAATCCGGTCTCTCTGCAGAACGCTCTCAAAAAATTATCGGTGAACCAATTAAGCAATCTCAGGCCACACCCGTTGTATGTTTTCTTCCATTATTCGCATCCGCCACTTTTGAGCAGACTGAAAGCTCTGGCAGAGATTAACAAAAAATAGATTCACCTTTCACGTCTCACGATTATAGGTCCTTTTTGTTAAAAGACCAGTATACGATCGCAATCATCACAACTGAATAGAGGATGGGAATCGCACAGGACAGGAGGGTTACCTCTCCCTGTAACTGAAAGTCCATCAACCTCTCCAAGGCTGGTATGGCCGGGTATTCGACAACACGGACTACCGAGTTAACCGGAAGATAAGTATAGATTGTGTTCTCCCACATAAATGGCGCCCGGAACACAAAGTAAATAACAGGTTCGATGATAAGTACATATAGCGTGAAAAGTGCTATGGCCAATCCGGTATGCCGGAAGATAAATCCAACAAAAAAAGCAAAGCAGAGAAAGGTGAGCATCTGTACAAAGAAGCCAATGACAAAACTGAATTTGTCAAACATCATCGTAAGACTCTGGCTATCAGAGTGAATCAGTCCCAGGATAAACATGACAATGGTAAGAATAAATGTGATCACCAGCGTAAGCAACAAGACAATCTGAAGTTTGGCAAAGATGAACTCGTTTCTGGACATGCCGTTGACGACGTTTTGTCTGACGGTTTTGTATGAAAATTCATTTGTTGTCAGAATAATAATAACGATTGCAGGGAAGATCAATACATACCTGATACTGGCAAAGAATGTCAGGTTTTGCCAGATATCCGGAAAGTTAAAGAGTACCGCATGGGGGAGGGGGATGGGCAGACGTTTGTTCACATCATCTACCATGGCGTTGACCATAAATTCGGCCATGATGATTCCGAGAGCCAGGAAACCAAAATATAGTCCGAAAATGATCCAGAAGGTTCGATAGGTCTGTATCTTTTTTAATTCTATGGTTATCAGCTTCATGAAGGGTTGTCTTTCAGGAGTTCCAAAAAATGTTGTTCCAGGGTCCGTTTTCGTTCGGCGAGATGTGTGAGTGTGATCTTTTTGTTGTGAAAATATTCGTTGATCTGAGCAGTTGGGATGTTTTCCTGGAATACAACCAACACAATGCCGTCTGTTACTGTTAAGGATTTAAAACCGGGATGATTCTCTATTGCTTCTTTCAGCGCTTGATTATCTTCAGCTGCCAGCTCAATTGAGTCGGATATGGCCAGCACTTCGTGAACATCGCCGGTGTAGAGGATATTGCCTTTGTTCAACACGGCAACATGGTCGCAGATCTTTTGCACTTCATCCAGAAGATGGCTCGCCAGGATGATGGTGATTCCCTCTTTAGCCACCTGAAGAATCAACTCCCTGACCTGTGCAATTCCTTGGGGATCAAGACCATTAGTCGGCTCATCCAGGATCATCACTTCAGGTTGATTCAACAGGGCAGATGCAACGGCAAGCCGTTGTTTCATCCCAAAAGAGTATGTCTTGAACTTATCGTGCCGGCGATCAAAAAGCCCTGCTACCTCCAGTGAATGATCGATATCATTGTAGTCGTAGCCTTTAACCTTCGCTACGATTTCCAGGTTCTTCCGGGCACTTAGATAGGGGAAGAAATTTGGAGTTTCAATTACGGTGCCGATCCGCTTCCGGTTCTCTTTTGTAGGAGTTTCTTCGAACCATTCAAAGGTTCCATTGTCGGGTCTGACCAGGTCGAGGACCATGCTTAGGGTTGTTGTCTTTCCACTCCCGTTTGGCCCCAGGATACCAAATACCTGTCCTTTGGTTACCTCCAGCGATAGCTGGTTGACAGCCTGGATCCGGCCGTAGCGTTTCGAAAGTTGGTTAATTGATAGGATCGTTTCCAAAATGGTGTGTTATAAGATGAATCTTGTTAGACGTTATGAAGCGAATAATATTACAAAAAGGCTGGGTTTAGTGATAAAGTAAAAATACAGCCGGTTTTTTATGTATATCTGTTTTGCTCACTCGCCAGTCGGCGATGGTTTGAACGAGAATTTGCTCCTTCGCTGTTGTCAGGTTGATCGCCATGCAAAGCCGGGAAGATGGCTTGCAGGTCTGGTTGAGCGCTTCCAGCAGGGCTTTGTTCCGGTATGGCGTTTCAATGAAAATCTGCGTCTGATCTTTGTCGTATGCAGCTCGTTCTATCTCCTTGATCTTTCGCTGTCGCTCTCTCTTTTCAATTGGGAGATAACCGTGGAATACAAAATTCTGGCCATTGAATCCGGAGGCTGATAGCGCCAGCAAAATTGAGCTCGGACCTGCTAACGGAACAACCTTTATTCCAACTTGATGGGCCAGCTCAACAATCTCTGAACCTGGGTCAGCAATGCATGGTGTCCCTGCTTCAGAGAGTAATCCTGTATCGATACCATCAAGCAATGGTTGTATGAATGGCATGAGATCAATCCTATCGGTATGTTCATTGAAGATCTGGAGGTTTATTGCTTCGAAATTCCCGGTATAACCGGCTTTCCGGAGGAACCTGCGGGCAGGTTTTATCTCTTCTACAATGAATGTCGAGAGGGAACGAATCAGGGTAAGTGTTTTTCCGGGCAGGAGATCTTCCGGACTTGTATCTCCCAGCGTGGTTGGGACCAGGTATAATGTTCCTCTCATCATTTGCTCCAGGGTAAGTTATCCAGATCTGCATTCCCTCCGGATAAAATAATTCCGATCCGTCTCCCTTTCAGCTCATCATGGGCTTCAAGGAAGACAGCCAGGGGCACAGCTGCAGAGGGTTCGATCAGGATCTTCATTCGTTCCCAGATCAACCGCATCGCTGTGATGATAGTCTCTTCCTTTACTGTAAATATCTTTGTTACATAATTCAGGATGATCGGAAAGGTTATCTCGCCCAGGGAGGTTCGCAGGCCATCTGCAATGGTAGTTGGATTGACTGACGGGATAAATTTCCGTTGAGTAAAGGAGCGGAAGGCATCATCAGCTTGTTCGGGTTCAGCGGCAACAACCTTTGTCGTTGGAGCGAAATAGTGACATGCGAGAGCAGTTCCACTCAGCAGTCCGCCACCACCAACCGGTGCCATTACCATATCGAGAGTTCCTGCAGTTTCAAGCATCTCAATGGTCGCTGTCGCTTGACCGGCGATGATATGGAGGTTGTCGTACGGATGAATCTCTGTAGCGCCTGTTTCCTCAATAACCTTTTCCAGTGTGGTTTCCCGGGAAGAAAGTGTCGGTTTGCAAAAGGTGATCCTCCCGCCATATCCTTTTACTGCTTCGATTTTTACCCGGTTTGAGTTAGAGGGCATGACGATATGGGCTTCTGTTCCCACCAATGAAGCTGCCCAGGAGAGTGCCTGTGCGTGGTTACCGGAAGAGTGAGTTGCAACCCCTTTTGCCTGTAGTTCTTTGGATAGTGATAATACCGCATTGGTAGCCCCCCGGGCTTTGAACGCACCGACCTTCTGCATATTTTCACATTTAAAAAAGAGTTCAGCATCCACAATTTTATTGATGCTCTGGTTTGAAATTAACGGAGTACGGTGGATATGCGGGATGATTCGGGTATGTGCATTGCGAATCTCTTGTGAGGAGGGTCGGGGAGAGGGAGTCGTGATCATGATTTGTTGAATGTAACAGCAATCTCTGCGATTTTTTCACATGCTTCATCCAGTTGCTCAAACACCTCTTCAAATGCGTAGAAGTCATCGTAATAGGGATCTTTTACAGGCAGGTTTCGCCCAGGATAGACAGCGTTGCGAACAAAATCAACTTTCTCCCGGTCTTTGTCATTCCGGGCAACACTCATCACTGCCTGGTAATGGTATGAATCCATCACCAATATCTTATCGAAGCGATTGAAATCCTCAACAATGAACCGTCTGGCTGAGTGGTTTGAAATGTCGATCCCATTCGCCCGGGCGACTTTTTGAGCCCGGTGATCCGGCCGGTCTCCGAAGTGATAGGCCTCAAATCCGCACGAATCTATATGAGCATCAATAGCCAGTTCAACATATTTTGAGCGCAAGACACCTTCAGCTAAGGGTGACCGGCAGATGTTTCCGGTG
>JACNKI010000219.1 GCA_014382125.1 Bacteroidota bacterium
GCGAAGAATGCTACTTTTTCGAGGGAGGTTATCATGTCATACTCTTCAAGGTAGACGTATGCTGGGACGTTAAGCGGTTTGGGCGAGTAATTCAGGATCCCTTTTACTCCAGCATCTACAAGGGCTTCAGCAATCTCCGGAGCCGAATCTGAGGGTACTGTGATGATGCCAATGGAGATGTTGTTCTTTTTAACCTCATCAGCGAGATTGTTAATGTGATAAACGGGGACGCCATCGTAAGAACGATTGATCTTTTCCGGATTGATATCAAACGCTACTATGATATTTAATTTTGCCCGTTTTCCATTGAAGTAACTAATCATCGCTTTCCCGAGGTTTCCCAGTCCGATAACAACTACCCGTTGGCCCTTTTCAGTATCTATAATTCTTCCGATCAGTTCGATCAACTCTTTAATGTCATATCCTTTTCGCAGGTTTCCTGAGTATCCGATCAGCATCAGGTCACGCCTTACCTGAACAGGTGTGATATGCAACATATGTGCAATCTCGTGCGAAAAAACATGTGTTTTCTCCTTCGACAAGATTAACAGAAGCGCTCTTCTGTATTGACTCAGGCGCTCGACTGTTTTGTGTGGGAGGTTTTTTAAATACATATGGATAGCTTTATCGAAATATAAAAGTAAATAAAATATTACAACTTGGCGAAGAAATTCTGAAATCCTTCCGAAAATTCCACTTTGTATGTTCCGTCTGGCTGACTGAATATCAGGAAAGCATCTATTTCCGGATGGTATTTCAGGAAAGCCAGCGTTCGCTCCAGTCCCATTACCATAAATGCCGTTGCGTATGCATCGGCCGAAATGCATTCGTTGGTAATAACTGAAACACTAAGTAGGTTTTGGTGAGTCGGATAGCCTGTTTTTGGATTGATCGTATGAGCATATTTGATTCCGTCGCTTACGAAATAGTTCCTGTAATTCCCTGATGTGGCTATCGATTTATTGACGATGGCCAAGGTTTGTTGAACGGATTGAGCTGCAGAATCGTTTTCGGCCGGTTTCTCAATCGCAATGATCCATTTCTTTCCTCCGGGTTTCAATCCACCTGCACGGATCTCCCCACCAATATCAATCAGGTAACGATTCACGTTTTTGCTTTCCAGGAATGATGCCAGTAAATCAACAGTATAACCCTGGGCAATAGCATTTAAATCGATCTGTACCAGGGGATTGCTTTTACGGATCTCATCATCCATAATCTCTATCATATGGAAACCGGTATACACCAACAGGCTGTCGACCTGCCTTGAGGGTAGCAACAATCCCATTTTTTGTCTGAATCCCCATGCTTTTACAAGCGGACCTGTTGTGATGTCAAACGCTCCATTTGTGGCCTCAGAGATCTCCTGGGATCGATTAAGGATAAACAGGAAATGGTCATTGAATGTAACCGGTTCGTTTCGGTTAAACCTGGAAATGATGGAGTTGCTGTCGTAGAGGGAGGCTGTCTTGTCGATCACATCAAAAAGCGAGTCTATATCTGGTTGTAGTTCGTCAAGATTGGTTTCGCCATAAATCGTAATGGAAAAAGTAGTGCCCTGCGTGTAACCTGAATAATTGACAGGTTCCGCATTATCTTGAGGGGAGCAGGCTGTGATCAGCAGAGCGATGATAATGGGGCAGAAGAGCTGTTTCATAATTCCTGAATGAAGTATTGATGTTGCCAACTCAAAATAGATAAAACCTGTAGCAAAGATAGAGGAGTTTGAAGAGAAAGCTGCAGGATTTATAGCATTGGCTTTTATAAGGTTTTAAGGAATTGTGTAGTTTTGCTGAATAATAATGAATTGAAATAAAGCAGGATTGTATGTTCTATTTAATGATTGTTGTGTTTATCCTTGGTTACACAGCTATCGCACTGGAGCATCCGCTACGGATCAATAAATCAGCTTCAGCGCTGGTTTTGGCTGTGCTCATGTGGGTGGTATTCATGTTTGCAGGAGATCAGGTTTTAGTCAACGCTTCGGGTTTGCACAAATATCTGGAGGAGGTAACCGGTGGAACATTTGCAAGTTGGATCACGCATCATGAGTTGTTACATCACCTGGGAGAGATCTCCGAGATTCTCTTTTTTCTGCTGGGAGCCATGACAATTGTTGAACTGATCGACTCGCACGAAGGCTTTCGGATCATCACCGATAAGATCAAGACGACAAAGAAAATCAAGCTTCTGTGGATCCTTGCTATACTGACCTTTTTTATGTCGGCCGCACTGGATAACCTGACCACCTCGATCGTTATGATTGCCCTGTTGCGAAAGCTGATCGCCAATAAAAAAGATCGATGGTTTTTTGCCGGGATAGTGATCATTGCTGCTAACAGCGGGGGAGCATGGAGCCCGATCGGTGACGTAACCACAATTATGCTATGGATTGATGGCCATGTAACTACCGGAACAATCATCATGAAAACCATTGTTCCCAGTCTTGTTTCGATGGCTGTCCCGTTTGCGATTCTCTCTTTCATGATGAAAGGCGACATCAACCGGCCGGCTCTCCCCACCGGAAGCAGTTATATTAATCCCACTACAGCTTTTGAGCGGAATTTTATCTTTTTCCTGGGAGTGGGGTGCTTGTTGATGGTTCCAGTTTTTAAAACGGTTACTCACCTACCACCTTATCTGGGCATGTTATTGGGATTGGGTATACTTTGGATTACTACAGAAATCCTGCATAAAAAGAAGAATGTGGAGCACAAACCGATGCTGACGGTGGTGGGAATCCTCCGCCGTGTTGATACCTCAACCGTGCTTTTCTTTCTGGGGATTTTGCTTGCTGTTGCTGCGCTGCAGAGTGCAGGTCACCTGGAGTTGCTTGCGAATACCCTGGATAAGTATGTAGGGAACTTATACGTGATCAATATAATCATCGGTGTGCTATCCGCCATTGTAGATAACGTCCCACTGGTTGCCGGGGCGATGGGGATGTACGGGGAGACGTTTGTTGTGGACCACTATTTCTGGCAAATGCTTGCTTATTGCGCCGGAACAGGGGGAAGCATCCTGATCATTGGTTCAGCTGCAGGTGTAGCTGTGATGGGGATGGAGAAAATTGACTTTATCTGGTACCTCCGGACGATCACGATCTGGGCGCTGATCGGTTATTTTGCAGGAGCAGTCACCTACTGGCTGATGAATACCTATCTTTATACCTAAGAAGGGCTGGATTAACTTTTCGTAACTAACCGGAAGCCATTTCCGTGAATGTTGCCTATCTCTACATTTGGGTCTGCTTTCAGGTATTTTCTGAGACGCGTAATGAAGACATCCATACTCCTTCCATTGAAATAATTGTCGTCTCCCCAGATCTTCTCAAGTGCATCTTTCCGCACCAGGACCAGATCCTTTACTTCACAGAGCATCTTCAGCAATTTGGCCTCTTTGGGTGATAACGATTGAACCTTATCTCCGAAAGTTAATGTTCGCAACATAGAGTTGAAGGTAAAACTTCCAATCTGGAATTCAATGCTTTGACTCTCATCCTGCTCTGTCTGTTCGTGACGCTTCAGGATCGCTTTAAGCTTATAAAGCAATACCTCTGAGTCAAAGGGTTTGGTGATGTAGTCGTCAGCGCCGGCTTTAAATCCCTCCAGCATATCGGCTTTCAGTGATTTGGCTGTCAGAAAAACGAACGGCAGGTCCGGATGAAGTTTTTTGATTTCACGGGCCAGGGCAAACCCATCCATTTCCGGCATCATCACATCCAGTATACAGATATCATAGGAGTCTGATTTCACAGACTCCAGGCCCTGTTTCCCGTCTACCCGTAAAGTTACATTGTATTCATTCAGCTCGAGATATGATTTCATGATCGAACCGAAATTCGGATCATCCTCAACCAGCAGTATTCTTACTTTCCTTTTCATGACATTTTTCGCTGTTCGTAATAAAGTGGTAATCCGATCTCAAAGCAGCTCCCCTTATCTTGTTCACTGTCGATCTTGATCTCTCCGTGATGAGCCATGACAATTGCTTTCACATAACTCAGACCGAGTCCGAATCCTTTGATATTATGAACATTCCCGCTCGTTAACCGGTAAAATTTATCAAAGACCCTTTTTTGAACATCTTTACTCATGCCCATTCCTTTGTCCCGGATACAAAAATAAAAACATCCGGATCTGTTTTCTGTATGTATAGTGATATCGGGTTTCTCAAGGGAGTATTTGTTGGCATTGTCAAGCAGGTTCATGAGGACGTTCCGCATATGGCTTTCATCTATTTCCACGATCTGTTCAGTAGCCTCAAACTCTTTCTGGACGGTTCCACCACGCTTCTCTACAATCAGCTTGAAGTGATTGGCTGTACGTTGGATCAGCTCCTGTAAGTTTATGGGTTCCAAGAAAAGCTTGAAATCACGGCTGTCGAGAAGCGACATCTGGAGAACCTGTTCCACACGCGAATTCATCCGGCTGTTCTCCTCTTTGATAATTTTCGTATAGGACTTAATCTGAGTCGGCTTCTCTATCACTTTTGGATTGTTGATGGAATCAGCTGCAATGGAGATAGTAGCGATCGGGGTTTTGAACTCGTGTGTCATGTTGTTGATGAAATCGGTTTTGATGTCCGATATTTTCTTTTGCCTGATCATGACAAAGATACTGAGTCCGGATGAGACGATGATAATCATTGTAAACAACAGCGAACCGAGCATCAGGAATGATAGCGATTTAGCAATGTGAGATTGCTGTCCGGGGAAATATACCAGTAGCTGATCCGGCTTTTCAATCACATCATTGGGGAAGAGGGATATTTTGTGATCACTGGCAAGGTTTTCATTGATGAATCCGGTAGAGTGAATGGGTATCGGATTGCTGTCGCTGACCGGATTATAAACAGCGAATTCAAAAGGAATATTGATGTTGTTATCTGCCAGGGATGAATTGAGTGTGCGTTTAAGCATTTTTTTATCGATCCTGGCCTCCACCGCCTTTGGAAATTCTTCATATTCAATTGCCATACGTTGGATCAGATCCTGCAGTTGTTTTGTTCGTTTGTTCAGTTTCTTGATCTTGTGCTCGACCACTTTTGATGCTTTCTTTTGTGCATCGGGTGATTGAGGTGCTACGACGATAAGTTCAGTGGGATTAGGCCTGACAATTATGTGTGGGTCGCTTTTGGTTTTGGTTTTAATTTGCCTGGATGCAGTCTGGGGGACATCATGTGTGGAAATATAAACCCCGGGTACTGAAAAATGTTCCAGGTCGATTTTGAAATCACTTCTCGCATCGCGTGCCTGTCTGGCGATCAGTTTCTCCTGTTCAATCCAGAGGGAATCCAGTTTCTTGATCTGAGATTCCTGCCACTGAAATTGATTGAGCACGATATTTTCTTCAATGGGGAAAATGTCTTCGATCTGATCCATGATGGAGTCAATCTCTTGCTGTTGTTCCAGGCTCCATGTGAGGGACATCTGGTAATTTGTTTGCAGACGCGCAGCATGATCATAATCGTAAGAAAAATAACCTGACCTGGATTTAACTCTTAGCGGTTTCCCATAGAGGGCTATTTGTAACTGATCCAGGTCAATCTGGCTCTGTTCCAGCGTCATGCTGTCTTTGGCATAACTTCTGATCAGGTTAAGAATGCTGTCGGAGATGAGGCGCTGGCGGATCAGTTGCATATTCTCACTGGTCTCCAGCCTAGTTACCACATCATCAAGGGCATCGTTAACACCCTGATTGAATTGAGCTTCCCGGACGTCGAAAGCATTACGAATCCACATATATTGGACGGCTATGATACCGGCCAGGGAGAGGCATATAAAGAGGATAATCAGGGATAACCATTTTTTATTCATGATCCAAAAATACTAAATCAAATGGTTCTCAG
>JACNKI010000221.1 GCA_014382125.1 Bacteroidota bacterium
ACCGCTTCCACAGCAACCGCATCTTCTTTTTCACGAAATCCTTGCAGGTATCTCAAACTGAAAATAAAAGAGGTGGTCAGCATGGCAAACATCCCGAACCACATCCCCACGTGGTAAAATACATTCCTTAATGATCCTCCGATCATTGTCTCCGGAACAGGAACAATAAATCCATAGATCACTGCGTAAAGAAGCAGGATAAATGAGAGTGCTTTCCACCAGATGCCTTTTATTAGATTGGTTTTTGTCATAAGATCATACAGTCATTACAGTCATTGGGAAATTATGAAATTAGGAAATTAGGGAGTTAAATTAGTTTTGTTTTAATCGCGCCAAAGATACGGAAATAATAGATAGGCAAGGATGATGACAGCGATGTTTATGGTGAGCAGAATGATAAGCGGGCCGGAAGTGCCAGACCATTCCGGGCTTGTCAGTGCAATCTTCGAAATTTTCATCAGCGTGAGGAGGAGAGGAAGGATGATCGGAAAGCTGAGGATCGCCATCAGGGAGAAATTGTTACTGGCACGGGAAGCGATAGCTGCCACCATGGTTAGGATGGAGGATAAACCGAAACTCCCCAGGATCAGTGTCAGCAAGAACAGTTCAATATTGACAACCTTGTTTCCCATCAGCAACAGAAACATCCCGAAAGAGAGAAGCGCGAGGATCGCCATTAGGAGGAGGTTGTAGAGGATTTTGGAGAGAACGACTGCCTGGGGGCTTACGATTGTATAATAATAGATATAACGGGCCGGACTCTCCTGCACGAAACTTTTGCTGATCCCGTTTACCCCGACAAATAAAAGGATAATCCAGAACAGGGAGTTCCATGTCTCCTGGGTGATCACATTGTCAAATGCCAGGTATGTAACAAAGATGGTAGAAAGGAGATAAAGCAGGATTCCGTTCAGGACGTATTTCTGCTTTAACTCCAGTTTAATATCCTTACTTATAAGGACTCTTATTTCTTTTAGCAGCATCAGTTAAGAATCACGCCGCAAAGATAAAATGATTATTGGACAATCATCTTCTTTGTCACCTTCTCATTGTTGAAGGTGATTGTGTAGAAGTAAATTCCGGGAGCCAATCCGCGCGTATCAATTGTAAAATAGTAGTTGCCTATGCCACAGGCGCCACGGTTTAGGTACATCACTTCCTGTCCCATCATATTGGTCACCCCAAGGCTGAGATTGCCCGGTTGAGTCAAACTAACTTTCACTGAGGTTCTGTTTACAACCGGATTGGGATAGTTCTGAGAAACCCGGATCGTTGTTGTACCATGTTTCTGATCGATCCCGACAGGTGTAAGGATATCAGTTTTTAAGGGCTGCATGAATTTGATGTTATTATTTCCGATCGCAACCTGGCCCTGAGCGCCCTGAGCGCCGTTGAGAGAGACTCCGGCCAGGTCATCTTCCTGGAAAACAAGGTAGAGATAGTCATCGCTGTTCCATGATACACTGGGATATACGCATTCACTCCAGGTGTAAAGGAAATCGCCAGTCAGGTCAACGATACTGGTTGTCCAGGAAATTCCGAAATCGGTTGAACCACGCGCGTAAATATGCCGTAACATGTAATTGTCCGGGTCCAGATTCATTGTCATCCCGGACCATATAACGAAAATATGGTTATTCTCATCCACACTGATGGTCGGCTGGCTGGTCATGGAGTTATAGTAATAGGCAAGTTGCGTTGGATCTACATAGAACACATTTGTATCTGTCACCCATCCGATCATCGTTCCATCGGCATACAGAGCATCCCAGTCCAATATAACCGGAAGTTGTGACATATCCTCATTCCAGTAAATCATGCCTTCCGAAAAGGGAACCCAGTACTGATTTCCCAGGTCATCGCCGCTTGCATACATAATTCCTGATGCAAGGTGGGCTTTTCCTTCGTTATCGAGGGCCAGCGCCAATGTGCCGTCCGGAGCCAGGAATGTGCCGGTTGTGTCTCCGCCCGCCCATAAGTTATAGGGGCATGGCCAGACGACGATCTTTTCCCAATCAGTACCGTTGTTGGTCGACTTCATGATGGCAAGGTCATGCCAGGAATCACCAAAAGCAAATGCCAGCGTGTCCCCTTTGGGTTGTGCCCAGCCATACATATCCGCAGAAAATCCAAGGTAATCGGCTGACGTCAATCCATCAATCACCAGGTGTTCAGTATCCCATGTTGCACCACCATCCAATGAACGGTAATATAGAAAGGCCAGATCAAGATTCTGGTATATCGTATAGGTGAGACAGATAATATGAATATACATGTTATCCGGGCCATTGGTTACCACACGGGGCCAGGAGATATCCACGGCTCCCACCGGACCGGGAAGAATCGCTTCGTTCCAGGGTCCTGTTCCTTTTGTTGCCCGGGTCATGATATACAACCCGTCGAGCATGTGGTGGTTAACCACAATCTCTCCATCGGGGCCCCATGGGGCATACGATGGCCAACCAGATTTTGAAGATTCGATCCGGACGGATGGAGGGGTACCCCAGGTGGTTCCATCGAAAAAGTTGGTACCGGTTCCACGGTCAGTGAAATCGTCCTGATGGGACAACATTGCACAAGCACCTACAGTTCCATCCGGAAACAGGTGGATCCTGTTCTCACTGGATGCATTGGTCTGGAGGTCGTAGCGGGTGATCATCAACACCTCATCCAGCAGGGCACTTTTGCTGTTGGAAGTGGGATTGACAGGTAACTGGCCGATTCCGTCAACTCCTTTCTGGGAGAAGTTCGGCTTCAGCACCTTGAAGTTTTTCATCTGGTGGCGTTTGGCACTCGAAACCTGTGCCTGCACACCAATTGCCATAGAAAGAAGGCAGATAGAAATACAAAATAGTGTAAATTTTCTCATAAGCGCTTTTTTTTTTACAAAATTAAAGATTTCGGGCTTGGTATCAAAGAAAAAATCCCGGTTTTATCCGGGATTTTCTCAAGAATAACGTAATGACACTCTCTATTCAACTATCAATTTACGGGTTTGAACCTGGTCACCTACTTTCACCGAGATGAAATAAACGCCTTTATTCAAACCGGAAGCATCGATTACAAGCTGGTGATTTCCTGCACGCAACATGCCGCTGGTTGTCTCCTGAACGTTCTGACCGAGGATTGAAAAGACATTCACAGTCACATCAGCTGACTGAGCCAGTGTGAGTTTCATGGTTGTCTGATCTTTCGCCGGATTAGGATAGTTCTGCGAGAGGTGGAATCTAACCTCCTGACGGTCGTTGATACCTACGCCGGGAACAATGATATCATTCTTTTCCGGAGTCAGGATCAGCATGTTATTGGTCGTGGCAGAGAGCTGGCCCTGGGAACCATTCAATCCATTCAGGTAGACTCCTCCTTCACCATCTTCCTGGATGATAATAAAGAGCTTATCGGTGGAGGCTGAAGCAGCGCTTGGGTAAACACATTCGCTCCAGTTATAGATGAAGTCGCCGGTAATGTCAACGATTGTATCCCTCCATGTGACACCATTGTCGGTGGAGGCTCGGGCATAGATGTGACGTAGCAAGTAGTTATTGACATCAAGCAGTTCAGTCACACTAGCCCACATAACAAAGATGTTATCATCCCCATCGATCACCATGGCCGGCATGCTGCTCATCGACGTGTAATAATAGGCCAGTTGGGTTGCATCCATTCCCCATACCGCGCCATCCTGTATTGATCCGATGTAATTACCGTTAGCAACTAACCAAGCCGAATCAAGTTCCTCGGGTAGTTCCGGCATGTCTTCGTTCCAGTAGATGAGGCCATCAGTCCAGGGAAAATAGAATTTTGCGCCGGTTTCATCACCGTTGGCACGCTGCCTGCCAAATACGACATGGGCTTTCCCACTTGCATCAAGCTGGACTGCATTTGCCCCATCAGGACAATAAAAATTACCTGTGGTATCTCCACCGGCCCACAGATCAAAGGGACAATCCCAGATCATTGTTTTGGTCCAGGTATCTCCATTGTCGGTCGATTTCATAAGGAACTGATCATACCAACTATCACCCGCGGTGAAGCAAATGATATTGCCAACGGGTTCAGCCCAGCTGTAAGTATCTCCACCAAAAGCAAGGTAATCGGCAGAGGTCATACCATCCAGTTGAAGCCAACCGTCCCAGGTAACACCGCCATCGAGTGAACGGTTATATATGAGGGCGCCATCCAGGCCGTTCCAAACTGTCCCTCCGTTGCCGGTAGGTCCGGTGACGGCGATCAGATGTACATACATGTTATCTGGTCCGTTGACGACCATTCTGGGCCAGTCCATTCCACTGGCTCCGGTCGGAGCCTGAAGAATGAGTTCTGTCCATGCCCCGGTACCTTTCACCGGTCGTGTATTGACATTCAACGGATAAACGGCTCCTCTGTGAGAGATCACAATCTCCCCGTCTGTGCCGACAGGTCCATAGTTTGGCCATCCGGAGCGATCCACTTCAATCCTGGCGGTCGGTGCAGGGCCCCAAACTGTTCCATCAAAGTAGTTGTACCCGGCTCCCCGGTCGCTGAACGATGAAGATGACTCATGCGACATCGTGAATACAGCTCCCATCGTGCCATCTGTATGACGGAAGAGACGGGGTTGGGTACTGCTGTTGGTCTGCAGGTCATAAAATGTCCACCCGATGTTCGCATCATCGAGCGTACCTTTTGTGGAGACCACGGAGAAGGTCTGCTGTGCACCAACCACTGCGCCATCATGCAGAACGGTGACGTCAGGTACGGCCACCTCGCTGTTTTTGAGCAAAGAAGCAGGTTTCAGTTGCGCAAAGCCGGTTATAACAATGCAACAAGCTGCTGTAAAAAGGAATAAATGTTTCATAGCATATTGATTTAATTAATTGATTTGGTTTAATTGATTTGTGAACAAATGTAGGCCGGTTCCCGGCATCAGTAAAAAAAATTAGATCAATGTTCAACCTTACTCGATTTTTCGGGTTGGTACGACAAAAATAAGTATTTATCGAATATTTCATTTGATTTATCGAACAACGTTATCATAACAGGCTAATTAACAATCATTTTCTTCGTTATGAATTGTTGATCCACCCGGGCCGTATAAAAATAGATCCCTTTGCTGAGACTGTTTCCGTCAATCACAAATGTATAGTTGCCGGCATTGACATCTCCTTTCCGCATCTCAACGATCTTTTGACCAACCAGCGAGCAAATCTCCAGGGAGAGCGTTCCCCGTTGCGATAGATTTACCTCAATTGCTGTCTGACTGTTTACCGGATTGGGATAGTTCTGTGACACCTCAAATGGTATAGCTTCTATTTCGTTGATAGCCACATAGAAATCGCTTTTGTCCACTGACACAACAATCTGATTATTTTGCGTGATCGCCACCTGACCCTGTGCCCCCTGCGATCCGTAGAACTCAAGTCCTGCTTCCGGATCTTCCTGCATGATAAAATGAATCTCATCGGTGCTGTTTTTCGCCGCATAGGGGAATACACATTCACTCCAGGTGTAAAGGAAATCATCTGTGAGGCCCACGATGTTCCACCAGCTCGATCCACCATCATCTGACATCCTTCCAAATACATGCCGTAACATGTAATTATTGATATCTAACAAGGTCGTTACCTCATCCCACACGCAAAAAATAAATCCGCTTTCATCGATAATGAGATTCGGATGACTGGTCATGGAGTTGTAGTAATAGGCCAGTTCAGTTGTTTGAGCATACCATACCATAGTATCTGTTACCCATCCGATCAGGTTCCCATCGGCAAAGAGCTGATCCCAATCCATCATTTCCGGCAACTGTGGCATGTCCTCATTCCAGTATACTACTCCGTCGGTGAATGGATACCAGT
>JACNKI010000060.1 GCA_014382125.1 Bacteroidota bacterium
CAAGAGAGACCGTGGCGTTTGGATAATAGCCAATATGGATCGTATCCGAAAGGGTACAATAATTCCCGTTCACCACACAGGAGTAGAAACCACTATCATTGACGGTGTAGTAACGGTTTGAGCCTACGAGGGTCCAGATGCCACTGATTAACTTATGCCACGCATATGATGTCATGTTGGAACCCGCATCAAGTTCAACACTATCGCCCGGGCAGATATTTTGGTCAGCTCCCAGGTATAGGTTGCTGAAGTCACTGAAATAGCCATATTCAGCACTGGGGCCAGTTTTATGAAGTACTCCCAGGTGGAATTTTCCAGTGGTGTTCATGATCAGGTTGGCTCCAACAGGAACCTGGGTGGTTGAAAATTGTTTACGAGCGTAAACCCAGATATCGTTGGTGCCGGGTACAGGGGTGAAATCTGCAGCTGTAATGATAGTACTGGATCCATTCAGTAAGAAATCTCCTTCATTGCCATTTCGTGTCAGGATCAGTAGAGCAAAGCTGTTGGTGTTTGTTCGGTTGAATCCAATTTGAGCCGATCCGGTACAGGAGTCATGAGGTAGAATGGAGCCGCCAAATTCATTGATGAATCCGGAGAGATGCAGCAAATATACTGGTTCGGTTGCTTCGAGATAGACCGTGTTTGCCGATCCGGGGAACTGATATTTGTAAAGATCGCCGGCCTGGATATTAGCAACAGGAGTAGGATTACCATCCAGCATAATATCTGTATTTGGTTGGGTACCACATACATAGATAGCCTCGTAGTCATTGGCATATCCACGAATGGCAATATACTCCCAACCCAGAATGTTGGTAGGAATGATCTGATCGCATATGACATCATAAGCTCCTGATTGATAGATGGAATCATCTTGCCAGGAGACGGCTATGGGCTTATCGGAAGTAATCCTGGAGCCGTTCAACGTTCGATCTGCCGCAGTAAAGATAGCCCGCGCACTATATGTCTCTCCCTTGTTCAGTGTGATCACAAACGGTTGTCCGGCAGTATGTCCGATGATATCATCCGAAGGACGGATCGTAACGGTGGTGATGTCCTCTGTTGCTACGATATCAAATGATTCTTGACCTACCTGGTTATGGTAGTCATTCTGTGAGACAATATAAAAATCCAGCCCGACGGCGTTTTTTCCTTTCAGGGAGAAGATCCCGGGGTTGGCCGTGTGAGCGCATTCATAATACGCGGTAACATCATTGTCGGAAGTCAGTAACAATCCACGATTCAGAACCTGATCTGCCGGAGCGTTTTCTATAATACTGATCCATGGGGTAAGGTTGATGCTGAATGTAGTGTTTGGATTGATCTTTTGTGTGATTTGGGCGAATAAGAGATTAGCGGGCATCCGGAGCACAATGTTTGCGGTGTCTTCCATGGTGGAGATCCGCATGAAAATCGGTCGGTCACCATGAGCCTGGGCAATCTCGGGCCCGACAAACCAGAACTCATTGTCGATCTGGGCTGTACCAGCGATGGAGATTGAAATTAGCGTTAAGAGTAAAATGAGTCGTTTCAACGTATCTTTGTTCTATTAGAAGACATAAAACTACAAAAAATGGTTGGCACAAGTTGAGTTAATAATCGGGTAGAGATGGATCTTTGCCCTGATCAATGATCCGGAACTCCGTTCGCCTGTTTTCCTGATGCTCACTTTCAGTACAGATGACTCCCATCCGACAAGCGCAATTGTTGATGAGTTTTGTTTCTCCATATCCTTTGGCTGTGATCCTGTCCGTTTCGATTCCCTTACTGATTATATAAGCTATTGCAGATTCGGCACGCTTTTGGGAAAGTTCCCGGTTGTAACCTTCGGTTCCGCGACAATCGGTGTGCGATCCCAACTCAATAGAGACTGGGTAGATTTGCATGAGCCTTACAAGGCTGTCAAGCGAGGATTTGGCATCATCCCGGATCTCCCACTCGTCGAAATCGTAATAGATATTTTCGAGGATGTAAGGCTTATTCAACTCTAATACAATCGGAGATTTAATCCTGTCAACTGAAGACTGAAGACTGGAGACTGGTGGCTGGTGACTGGTGTCTTCATGCCTTTTTGCCTCCGTGGCCCTGTGCCTTTCTTGGAACCAGTAAATATCATCATCCCCAAGTCCACCGGGCCGGTTGGAGCTGAAGAAACCCTGATCCCCTGTGCTATCTGTTGCCAGCGAAAAATCATCGTACGAAGAATTCACAGGTGAACCCAGGTTGTGAGGCCGGGCCCACTTTCCTTCCCTGAGGTGTGCAGTGAAGATATCCAGACCGCCCAAACCGGGATGCATATCGGATGCGAAATAGAGATCTCCATTCTCTGTTGCAAACGGGAACATTTCATTACCTGAGGTGTTGATCTCTGCTCCCAGGTTCTTTGGTTTGCTCCACTTGCCTGCTTTTTTTACTATTTGGTAAATATCTGTCCCTCCAAATCCTCCCGGCATATCCGAGACAAAAAAGAGGATTTGTCCATCAGGGGTGAGTGCAGGGTGTCCAACAGAATATTCGTTGGAACTAAGAAAGTGCGCCTTTGGTTTCGACCATTTTCCATCTTTTCTCAACGTACTGTATAGTTTCAACAAGTGAGTCCGGATATGGCCGGGATCTCTCTTCCCTTTATCCCTGAAATAGAGTGTACGATTGATAATTGCTTCATCGAGATCCCTGTTGAAAGTGGCTGGTCCGTCGTGCCAGCTTTGGTTGAAGAGACCGGGTACAGGTTCTGGCTTATAGTTGTCAAAAGATATGCTGTCTTCTCGGTTATAGGCTGCCACAAAAAGACGGAGGTAGCTGTTCCCGGTCCAGCCATACTTCTTCACCTCCTGTTTTCGTACGTTTCGGTCGCTGGTAAAAAGGATCCCGTTGCCATAGAATATTGTGCCAAACTCAGATTGAGGGGAGTTAAAAGACCGAACGTTTTTTATTTCATAAACAGGAGGATATTTCTGCCAGAACACGACACTGTCGCAATAACCGGCTAACAACTTTCCGTTAGGGTCCTGAGGAGAGAGGGAATCATATATGAGCAACATTCTCCTGGCTTCTTTATAATTTCCTGTATTACGGAGAGCCTGACCGAGATAATAATAGATTTCCGGCTCAGCGTTCCCATACCTGATCCTCTTACCATACCACTCTTTTGCTTTGGACCAGTTGTTCATTAAGCGATAACAATCCGCCATCAGGAGTGTGGCTTCCCGTTTCATGTCGACATCACCTTTTTTGATCGCCTTTTGAAGCGATGTCACTGCTTCCATATAGTTGTAAAGAGTCATCTCCCTCTTCGCCTGCCGGATTTGGGCAAAGGTGTTGGTGAAGGAGAGGATTAGAAACAGAAGAAGGATAAATGGTCTTGTCATCAGGTCATTATTTACCCCTAAATCCCCTGAAGGGGACTTACTCCCCCTTTAGGGGGCTGGGGGGGCATTACATGGCAATTATGTGCAATTCTGTGCAATCATGACAATTAAAAATACCTCGGTGTCAGCATTCGTTTTTTATGGAAGAGATCAACTTCATAACCAATCCGTATCTCATGTGATCCCCGGCTGTTTGCCTTCAATGCATTGAACCATATGTCGTACGCATAACCTATGGCAAATCCTTTTCCAAGTTCTACGCCAACCAGTAATCCCAGGGCTCTTTCTGTCCGGTAGGATGCCCCTATGGTCAGGATGTCATACAAAAGGAAGCGGGCACTGATATCTGCTTGTAAAGGTGCATGTTGCACATACTTCATCAGGATGGATGGCATGAACACAACACGATTTGAAAATGGAACTGCACCACCTGCGATCCCGTAGAAATTACGCAGTAATTTCGTAAAGCTGGTTTGGTCATCCGGCACCGCACTGGAGACCACTATCTGGTTCTGCAGCAGGTGTTTGGAAGAGATGCCAACATAATAGCGTTCATGATAAAAATAGATCCCGAAATCGACATCCGGCACCACCCTGTTATTCACATTGTTAATCAGCTCTATATCACCGGGATCTCTCGGGTTCAATGCATTCCAGTCGATGTTGTAATATTTGATTCCTGCCGAGATGCCAAAAGAGAGTGTACTTGCTGGAAAAAGGATCCGATATGCGAATGAGCCCATGATGTTATAATCTACCGAGGGCCCTAATTCATCGCGGTAAGCGTAGAATCCCAGCCCGATATGCGGATTCCTTAAAGGAGTACTTGCAGTGAAACAGAATGTTTTGGGAGCCCCATCGATTCCCACCCATTGAAACCGCGCCAGCAGGTCCATGGAGAAGATTTCCCGGCTTCCCGCAGTAGCGGGGTTGAATTCCAGCTTAGTATACATGTATTGGGTAAACAATGCATCCTGCTGTCCATGGACGATGTTCGATGGAAGTAAGAAGTAAGAGGTAAGAAGTAAGAGGTAAGTATGTTTCTTCATCCTGTTTTACTTTGATCCTCCACGAACAAAAATCCATCCGGTCATACGTTCCATCTCTTTGATGGTCAGCACATAATAGTATGTTCCGTCCGGAACCGTCTCTCCCCGGCTGTTGGTCCCGTCCCACACCCTGAAGGTGTTGTCGTACACCTTGAAACTGTTGATTTGATCACCCCACCGGTTGAAGATCTGCACACTGTTCTCCGGATACTGTTCAATGCATTCGATGATCCAGGTGTCGTTAACGCCATCACCATTCGGAGTGATTACGTTGTATAATTCCAGGCATTCGGGATCGGAAGGATCCGGCCCGGATTTAACATGGATCCTCATACTATCAGTTCCGGAACAACCTGAGATTACATCATCCACAGTGAGTGTAAACGTGGTATCGGAGATCAGGTTTATCGTCACCGGTTGTAGTATTAACGGATCCAGCAGGAGGCCGGCCGGTTCCCACGAAAAGAGATACTCTCCGGAACCTGATTTCACGATTCCCTGAAGGAGCGTGGTCGTGCCCTGTTCGATGGTCTTATTCGGCCCGGCATCCACAATCAGTTCCGGGTATATTTTAATGGTCATCTGATCAGACACGATAGAGTCCATACAGGCTGATTCTCCCCTTGCTGTCAAGACCAACGTTACGAAGCCACTTTCACCGGGCGAAGAGTAATAAACTGGAGTCAGGGTAGATGTTTCCTCCAGCGTGCCAATTCCATTATGAAGCCATAGGAGCGAAGTAATATGCCGGGCAGTAGCGTTTGTAACCTGAAATGTTGTACCCGTACAGATGGCGTCATCGGGACCGGCATCTACTTGTGCCGCTTTTGAGAACGTGATCATCATGGTATCCTGGACATCTTCGCAGGGTTGTATGGCAAAGCCGGTTAACAATAGGTTTACTGAGCCAACTAACACATCTTCATTACTGGGGAAATAAACCGGATGCAGGCGTGTTGGATCATTGAAAGTGCCACCTCCTGAGGTACTCCAGAGCAATGAGGTATAACTTGCAGCACTTGCATCAGATACAATAACAGGGATGTTTACACAAGACAGGATATCCGGACCTGCATTTGCTTCAGTTGGTTGTAAGATCACAAGACTCCTTCGCGACGTGTCATCTTCGCATGGAGGATTTCCAGCGATCAGGGTAAAGGTCACGATTCCCGTCTCTCCCGGACCAGGAATGTAGGTTGGTGTGAGGGTGGTATCCCCTTCAATCACACCCATTCCATCTGTTAACCACTGAAGGTAACTGTAGTCTGATGCTGTAGCTCCAGTTATAGGATGGGGCGAAGCTCCGCAGATCGTTTCATCCGGACCGGCATTTGCAACTGGAGGTATGGCGATAAT
>JACNKI010000180.1 GCA_014382125.1 Bacteroidota bacterium
CATGAATAAAAATATTAAAGATCCGGTCCAGCCGCCCCATACTTAGCAGAATATAAGCAGGTCCGATGATGACAGAAATAACAGTAATCATTTCTGCAATTCGGATGATCGGTTTCCTCCATTCCACATGCAGCAGGTGGAGAATCCCAGAGATCATAGCTCCGGCGTAGCTGATCCCGATAAAAAAGATAAAATTGACATCATAAATTCCCCAGACAACATAATCCCTCATTCCCGTCACAATCTGACCCTCGATTAACTGAAGGATGACCCCATACACTGCCAGTAACACAACCAGGAGTAAAAAGATAAAAAAGATTTTTGTAAATAGTGAAGGCTTCTGGTAAAGAGAAATGATTTCAACTAGTTTTTTTTGTGCTATTTCTTGATTGCTCATAACAAAAGTTTTAGATATCAAACTTCTTCAAATGGGCTCTTTTTACTTCATAAGCCTTCTTCTCGTCTTCAGGAATATTCTCGAAACCTTCTTCGACCGGGAACATTCTGTCGACAGGTGGAAGGTAATATACATTGGGTCTTGTTCCGAGCTCTTCCATGAATCTGTATGCGGCTTTGTTCTTAACAAGTTCACTGAACCGGTATGAATCTACTCCATTGGTTACAACATCTTCATTTTTATCGCCAAAAAAGATGACACCATTGGGGCAAGCTGTTACACAATCAGGCAGGATCCCTGTTTGAAAGGAATCAGGACAGAAATCGCATTTTCCGACAGTTCCCATTCTTTGAGGAACACTCGATTCGGGAGAGTAGTTTGCTTCCACTTTGATTTTTGGTTCCTGCCAGTTGAAAACGCGGGAGGAATACGGGCAGGCGGCCATGCAGAATTTACACCCGATGCATCGTTCGTTATCAATCAGCACAACTCCGTCTTCACGTTTAAAGGTGGCTCCAACCGGACAAACGTTCACACAGGCAGGTGTACCACATTGGAAACAGGGTTTGGGCATCCAATAGGGGGAAAGGTCCTCTGAATCCTGCATAAGAAACACTTTGATCCATTCATGCCCCGGAGGTAAGAAATGCATTTTATTACAGGCAGTAACACATTCCCTTGCATTCCTGCATCTTGAAAGGTCAATGACCATGACAAAACTACGTCCAGGGACCCCTTTTCTAACTTCCTCTGAGCTTGGTGTCTCACAACAAAGGGCATGCCCTCTATCTACTTCCATCAACTTGCCGTCAGGAGTAAGTACTTTAATCTTCTCTCCACTTTCACCGGCCTTCAGCTTCGTACAGGAAGCGATGATTCCTCCTCCCAGCACTGTTACTGCTGTGAGCTGGACACTTTTTTTTAGGAAATCCCTTCTGGATTCCTTTTCCTTCCCCTTCTTCTTTGATTTCATCCCTTTTCCCTTAACAATTAATAGATATAGTTAAATAATCAGATACAAAAATACGTAAATTTATCTGATATGTTAAACGGAAAATAGAGCCATATAATAGAGAACAATATATCGACGTTAATAAAGATAGAACTCGTTACTTTCCAGGTTCAATTGTCGTATCTATGGTCAATAAGGTTTTTTTTTGTTTTTCAATCTCATTTTTGGCGATTACTTCTACCGTTGCATCTGAGTGGAATGCAGATTCCCTGGTTCGGTCAATCCCGTCCCGGGTAACACGATCGCCTGGCATGTTCGCTTCATACCTGGAAACGACTTTCGCGATAGATGAGGAACGTGTAAAGGCTCTCTATATCTGGTTAGCGAAAGAGATAAATTACGATGTAAAACGGACCGATTCACCGATCCGGTTTGAGAGCATGGGAGAACTTGTCGATTTCACGCTTCGGTCCAAGCATGGTGTTTGCCAGGGATATGCAGAAGTGTTTAAGAACATTTGTGAGCGTATGGGAATCAAAGCGTTTACCATACATGGATATACAAAAGCAGACGATAAGATCAAGACAGATCAGGGGCATGCCTGGAATGCAGCTAAAATTAGTGGAAGATGGTATCTTTTCGACCCAACGTGGGGAAGTGGGTATGTGAATGGAAACCGCTACTGCAAAAGTTTCTCGTTGGATTTCTATAAAGCGCCTCCCGATAGCCTGATCGCTACCCATATGCCATTTGATCCACTCTGGCAACTGAAGCCATATCCTGTTAACCATTCTGAATTCCTGGCAGGAGTTAAAAAAGGTGAAGAGTTCTTTAACTATCCGGATAGCCTTGACCTTTACTTCACACAAGAAAAAATCGAACGAGCAGAAGGAAGCATTCGTCGTGCAAAAAAAATGAATGTTGAAATCCGTGAGCTGAATCGTTTATACAGGAAGTTTACCTCCTATATATCCGATATCCGGAGCAATTACTATATCGATATTTATAATAATGCTGTTCATGCAATGCATGCAGCCGTAGATTATTTCAATGAATACCAGTCGCAGCTTGGAATCAGAAACAGCGACCCGAAAAAGTTAAGGGAATTGCTTTCCTCCTCCCGGAACATGGCAGAACTGGCCTACCGGGAAATCATCCGGATTGTACCCGGATCCTATGTGACATCAGCTGAGATCCGTAGTTTCCGGGGTGATATAACCTCCCTGAAGAAGGCAATCGCCTCAGAGTTGAAGCATCGCCAATAGCATCATCCCCACATAACTAATTTTATACATATATTTGCAGGTTCAAATCACCTTTTCAAAATCGGATTATTATGAAAATGAGAACCACTCTTTTAATATCTATTTTAGTTATTATGGTTTATGTTGTGAACTCTCAGGATACCCCGGTACATCCTGTTTCGGTAGTTACCGGAACGTATTACGGGGTAAGCAAACCGCTAAGGGATCTGCCACCCATGTCGACAGAGGAGTTTATGGAGATTGAGGAAAAGGCGAAGAAGAAACAGTTCAACGAAGGGCTGAGATACCGGAATTATCCGTTTGCATCAACAGCCCTTCCCAAAGGAGATGATCCTGCGTGGCAGCGAGCAATGGGTACGACACATTTGAGCCGGTCACCGATCATGAATTTCGACGGACAAATTTCCCCGTACTATCCACCGGATTGTAACGGGACACCCGGCCCAAATCATTATATGCAAACCATTAACTGTGTCTATGCTATTTATGATAAAACAGGGACACTTGTAGCAGGTCCAACTAACCTGAACCTCTTGTTCGGAAACGTCCCGGGATCGAACCGCAACGACGGCGATCCGATCATTTTGTATGATGAGCAAGCAGATCGCTGGCTGGTGACAGAGTTTTCTATTCCATATTCGGGCCCCAATTACATGCTCATGGCTGTATCCACTACGAACGACCCAACCGGCACCTGGCATCAGTATTCTTTCCAGGTGGCGGCTATGCCTGATTATCCGAAATTCGGAGTCTGGCAGGACGGCTATTACATGGGGGATAACAACTATTCGGGACTTGATATCTATGTTATGGAACGGGAGCCTATGCTAACAGGTGGAACAGCCCAACTGGTGGGCTTCAACAACCCCTGGCGACCTACCTCATCAGATGGTTTCATGTGTGTGCCCCCACTGGATAACGACGGAGACTTTGCACCAGACGGATCCCCTGGTCTATACATTGCTTTTAATGACGATGCACTTGGTGGTGGTTCCGACCAGTTATGGATCTATGAGCTGGATGTGGACTGGAATACTCCCTCTGCGTCAACCTTTGATCGGGTTCAACAAATTGATGTATTACCTTTTAATGCAAGTTTTGGACCCACCTGGAATAACATCATACAGCCAGGAACCGGACAGAAGCTTGATGGTATTCCACAGGTTGTAATGAATGCGCCGCAATACAGAAATTTCGGCTCTTATCAGACAATCGTTTGCTGCCACACAGTAAATGTGGATGGTGCAAATCATGCAGGAATGCGCTGGTATGAGTTGCGAAGAACGAATGGCGATTGGACGGTCAGGCAGCAGGGAACTTATGCTCCTGATGATGAAAGCAGATGGATGGGGAGTGTCATGTTAAATGGGAGTAACAAAATTGCCCTCGGTTATTCGGTTTCCAGTTCATCTGTCTATCCGAGTATCAGGTATTGCGGGCAGTCTCCTAATGAATATGCCGATTCAACCGGTGTTCTCGATATCCCGGAAGATACGATATACACCGGAGCTTACTCACAAAACAGTTATAACAGGTGGGGAGACTATTCGTTAATGGCTGTTGATCCGGTTGATGATGAAACTTTCTGGTATACCAACCAATATGTGGGATCAGGAAACAGCAGGAGAACCCGGATTGCTTCATTTCAGTTTATTACGGGGCCACTTGTTGCCACCTTGCCAGCCACAAATGTCGGACCCGACTCGGCCACACTCAACGGCACTGTTAATCCGATGGGTGAGGAAACCACATACTATTTCAAATACGGTACTGATCCTGCCTCACTTTCTGATTCTACAGATGCCGTTTCGGCCGGTTCTGATACTATAACGTTGACTGTTAGTGAAGACATAACGGACCTCACCAGCAATGAAACTTACTATTTCAGAATCGTGGCTGAGAATGCATCCGGCATCTCTATCGGTGAAGAACTCTATTTCTCCACCGGCTTTGCACCATTTCTATCAGTCCTTCCAACAAACCAGGATGTGGCAGCTCCGGCCGGAACCGCAGAGTTTTATGTGAGTTCCAATATCGACTGGACCGCCGTCAGTGATTCGCCATGGTGTACCGTAACACCAGCTGGAAGCAACAACGATACTATCTTTGCTTCTTACACAGAAAACGGCACAGGGATCGAACGAATTGCTTCTATTACAGTCGAGGGACCGAGTGTCCCTCTGCAAACGGTTACTGTTACGCAGGCGCCATGGCCGGTGGGTGATGGTGAAATGGCAGCTGACGAACTCCGGATCTATCCGAATCCCAACAGCGGATCCTTTAACATTGTACCTGCCGGTAACCATAAAGGAAGGATTGAGCTTACTATCCAGGATCTGAATGGATTGGTAATTCTAAAGAGCGTACTGGAGGGAGAAAAAGAGTATCAGATCGATCTGTCCGCCAGGCCACAGGGTCTTTATCATATCCTTGTGAAAACAAAGAACACATTTCAGGTTCGTAAGTTGGTGATCGTTAGATAGCTGCAAGGTTCACTAACTGGTCCAACATGTCTCACTTGTCAAACATGTACAAAAAAGCCCTCCCGGTTTCCCGAAACGGCTTTTTTCATTCATTAATCTAAATTCGTCAATCGTAAATCGAATTAATCGAAAATCGATCTGTGACCCGCCAGGGGCTCGAACCCTGGACCCCAGCCTTAAAAGGGCTATGCTCTACCAACTGAGCTAGCGAGTCAACCTCGTTTTGAGGGTGCAAAATTACAACGCTTTGCTATAAATTCAAAATTCTGGATTCAAATTATTTATCCAGTCATCCAGTTATCTAGATATCCAGCATCCAGCATCCAGCATCCAGCATCCAGCATCCAGGATCCAGCATCATTCCAACAATCCCGTATCTCCAAGCCCTTCCCGAATTACAACCGGCTCCTCACCGGTGCAGTCGACCACGGTTGAAGGAATGAGTCCTCCATGTCCTGAATCGATCACAATATCAACCAGGTTATTGAACCTTTCATAGATCTCATCCGGATCGGTCAGGTAATCGAGGATCTCATCTTCATGATGGAGAGAT
>JACNKI010000241.1 GCA_014382125.1 Bacteroidota bacterium
ATGAGATCAATGAACAATATGACCGGATCCTGGCTAATGCCGACAGGATGTTTACCGATAACCTTTACTCCCAGTCTAAACAGCAATATGAAGCGGCGTTGGAGCTGAAACCGCAGGAAACCTATCCGAAACAAAAAATTGAAGAACTTAACGGCATCCTGGCTAACCTCGGGCTGCAACGGGAGACCGATGCCCGGTACCTGTCTGTCGTGAAAGAAGCCAACAGGCTATATAGTATCAGGAGCTATGAATCCGCAAAGGGTGAGTACCTGAAAGCACTCGGGATCAAACCGGACGAATTGTTACCTCAGGAGCGGATCGCAACCATCGACTCGATCTTCCTGGCACTTGCCAATCAACAGGTTTTGAACGAGCAATATGATTCGTTGATCGCGGCAGGAAATGCGTTGTTATCAGATACTAACTACTTGCAAGCCAAAGAGAGGTATACGGAAGCGTTAACAATTAAACCTGGAGAACAGTATCCTGTTGCAAAGGTTCGGGAGATTGACAACACTCTCGCCGGGATAGCACGACAGGAGGAACTTAATGCAAATTATTTTGAAGCTATCTCGAAAGGGGACAGTTTGTTTACGCTCTCCTCCTTTCTTCCTGCGAAAACGAACTATCAGGTTGCGTTGCAGCTGAAACCCAATGAACCTTATCCAAAGGAGCGTATCAATGAGATAGATACCATTCTTGCAGAGTTGGTGCAGCACCAGGCTCTGGCTGAGCAATACCAGGATGCGATCACTGCCGGCGATAAGTTTTTTGGTGAACAGGCATGGGATCCTGCTATTGCATCATTCCAGCAAGCATTGGAGCTGAAGCCTGAAGAGAGTTATCCTGCGTTGAAGATCACCGAGATAGACTCCATTAAGCAGGAGATCGCCCGTCAGCTTGCAATTGATGAGGAATACACACTGGCCGTTGCAGAGGCTGATCGGCTTTTTGCCTCCCGCTCCTATGATTCAGCCCGGATTGCCTATACCCAGGCTGGAGAGCTGAGGCCTTCGAAAACATACTGGCAGGATCAGGTGACAGAGATTGACCGTATTTTATCTGAAATCCGGAAACAGAATGAAGATTACCTGGCAACCATTACCCGGGCTGATGGGTTACTGGCTGAAGAGCAGTATGAAGGCGCCAGAGATGAGTATCAGAACGCATTGCTGATCAAAGCTTCAGAGAATTATCCCAAAGAGAAGATCGGTGAGATCAACCAGACGTTAGCTGAGTTGGAGGGCAAGCGTAATACCTACGACAGACTGCTTGCTAACGGGGATTCGTTTCTGGCTTACAATGAGTATATTAAATCCAGGGACACTTACCAGCAGGCGCTGGATCTTTTCCCTGAAGAGAGATATCCAAAAGATCAGATCCGGCTGATAACAAGTAAGGTTGATAGTATCTACCGGGCGAACAGAGCTGATTACGACAAAGCAGTAGGCGAGGGTGACAGTTTCTTTAACACCTTTGAGTACGACAGGGCTATTGACGCTTACACCCGCGCTCTGGCGTTCCTGCCCATGGAGGATTACCCACGTGAGATGATTGCCAAGATCCGGAAATCGATCTCGGAAAATGCGATTGTGGATGTTCTCAATGAACCCTTTATAATCAAAGCCGGCAAAGAGCAGAAATTCTCGTTTAATCCGGTCAATATAGCTTCCCGGAGGAATAACTTCATCTACCTGAAGCTCAGAAACCTGACTGAGGATCAGTTCAATATCCTGGTTCGATATGGGAAAGACGGACAGATCAATGGTGGATTAGCCATACGGAATATCAGCCCCGACGGAAAAATCAATGAACGACTGATCAGTGTCAGGAACCAGGACCCATGGTATCGCGAAGACAACAACTGGATCAGTCTCTACCCACAGGGAGGGGATATTGAAGTCTCCTTTATCCAGGTTTCCAGAGCGATTAAATAATTCCTGTCACGATTATTCCTTTCGATCATTCACATTTTGACCACACTGCAAACCAATTAATGTAATTTCCGGCAAGATGCCAATTCGTCCGGCATAGCCAATGGTTCCTGCTCCCCGGTTAACATAAAGGTATTGAGAAGGCTTGTCGTGATGTGCTTGCTGATATAACCCGGCCCATTGGGAATAGAGATACTGAACAATACTCCATTTAAAGTTCCTGAATTCAATACCTATTTGCCCCCCATGAGTGTGACCGGAAAAGGTAAGACCGATCCCGGGGTATTGCTTTCTGACGATGCTATCCCAATACGAGGGGTCGTGGGAAAGAAGTAATTTGGTTGATACCTCCTCACATCCGTGCATGGCTTCCGGGAGGTTTGCCAGGCGTTGAAAACGGCTGGTAACTCCCCAATTTTCCACACCAATGATCGCCAGTGAATCCTCTCCATTGACTATGATCTGGTTTTCATTTCGAAGCAAATGCCATCCCATCTCCAGGTAAAACCGCTCCAGCTCTTTCATGTTCTGCTCTTTGGCATCAACAGATGGCCAGGTCGTATAGTCGCCATAATCGTGATTTCCCAATATCGCATAGATCCCATTCCGTGCGTTGATCTTTGCCAGGATCTCCTGAAACGGCCATACTTCGGCTGTGGTGAAATTGCAGATGTCACCGGTATAAAAGACGAGGTCCGGATTCAGTGCATTGACTTCTTCGACCAGCTCTTCCAGTTCGCTTGCCCGGTTCCAGGTTCCCAGGTGGAGATCGGAGATCTGAACTATGGTTAGTCCGTCAAAGTTGCATGGCATCTCATCCAGGGTAACCTGTGTGGTCCGGATCCTGAACTCGTGCTCCCAAAAGACCATCCCGGCCACCATGATAATAAAAACAGAGAGTCCGATGGCCCAGCCCATGATATAGAAAATCCTCGTTTTTAGGATCCATGGCGTGATCTGAATCGAAAACCTGGAGAGGAGAAGCAGGATTCCCTGGAAAAGATGCTTCAATAACATGAAGATGATTGGAAAAGATTTAGAGATATAGGCAATCAGGACAAAGCTGGTCAGGTAGGTTTTTACAAACCGGGGCCAGGCATAAAATGAATCGAAGAAACCATAGATTACCCCTGCCACAACCAGCAGCATCGGAAGCCAGTAGAGTATTATAAGAGTAATCCGGCACCATGGCCGGAAGGTGCGAATTCGGTTGTTTGTCTCTACCCACAGGTATGCATCCAGGAAGAGAAACACCAGGAAGAAATTCAGCGCTCCGCTATTTTTCGGGAATTCCTGTTTCAGGATCCATACAATCAGGATCGAAAGGGCTACAAAAAGAAATGCTTGAATCAGCTTTTTCATTTATCTTTTACATAGTTGACCAGGCCTTTGGCTTCAAATATACTCATCAGTTTAGACGGCAGCGGGGAGAAGCTGAACTCTTTTTCGTTCACGGTAACTATGCCCCGTTCAAAATTGATTTCCACCCGGTCGCCCTGCCTGTATGCATCTACTGCATCAGGAAGCAAGATGATGGGAAGGCCCTGGTTTACTGAAGAGCGGTAGAAGATCCGGTTGACCGATTTGCAGATAACCGCTTTTACACCGGCGTTGGAAAGCCCTACGGCTGGATGTTCGCGGGAGCTTCCGCAACCGAAATTGACTCCGGCTACGATGATATCACCTCCTTTGACTCGCTCCGTAAAACTATCGTCGAAACCTTTAAATAGGTATGGCATGATCTTATCCGGTTCGGAACTTTTGACGGTGTATGTCAGGTTTCCGGCAAACATCTGGTCGGTATTCAGGTTATCGACATCAGCGTAGTTCCATGTGCCGGCTGCATGCCTGTCGTCGCCGGCCGAGATATCAACGTTGGCGCTTTGTGGCACGTTAAAGGGGTATATGTCGTTATGTTTGATACCTCTTGGATCAGTGATCTCTCCATGGAGTGCCGATATCGCCACAGTAGCAGGTGATGCGAGGTAGATACTCGAATTGGGATTCCCCATCCGCCCTTTGAAGTTTCTGTTGGCAGTGGAGATGACATTAAATCCATCGGCAGGGATCCCCTGTCCGGTTCCAAGGCAGGGCCCGCAAGAGGAAGAAAGAACATTGACGCCGGCCTCGATAAAGGTTTCGATCAATCCCTCTTTCATTGCATCCATATAGATCTCTTTGGATGCCGGAATGATCAGCATCTGCATCTGTACTGGCAGTTTCTTTCCTTTCAGGATGGCAGCTGCTTCCCGGAGGTCCTCCAGGCGCCCGTTTGTACAGGTACCTACCAGTGCCTGGTTGATCTTCGTCCCCTGAACCTCAGAAATGGCTTTTACAATATCGACATGATGCGGGGCCGCTACAACCGGGAACAGATCCCCCAGGTTAATCTCTATCTCTTTACTGCACATCGCATCCGGATCGGCCCACACGTCTTCAAACTCTTCGTCGAAATAGTCCTGCAGTATTTTGTCAGCCGGGAAAACAGCATTTTTGGCTCCCATTTCACTTGCCAGGTTAGAGAGCACCATCCGGTCGGAGATGGAGAGTGATTGAACTCCTTCACCGTGATACTCGATCGACATATAATCGGCGCCACTGCTTCCGATCATACCGATAATCCAGAGTGCCAGGTCTTTGGCAAAAATCCCCTGGGGCAGTTTCCCGTTCAACGTGATCTTCATGGTCTCCGGAACACGGAACCAGGTCTCGCCCATCTTCCACAATCCTGCTGCTTCGGTCCGGTCAATACCTGCTGCAAATGCATTGAAAGCACCGGCTGTGCCTGTGTGGCTGTCGCTTCCGACGATGATCATCCCCGGCCGTGCGTAATGAGCCATCAGCTGGTGGCAGATGCCATCGCCGACATCATGAAACCTGGAGATCCCAAACTCCTGTACAAGATCACGGATAGTCTGGTAATCGTTTGCCAGTTTTGCATTGGTAGGGGGGGCGTTGTGATCCAGGACCACCAACAGCCGATCGGGAAATCGAGGCTTTTCTCCGCCCATCTTCTTGAACGTGTTGAAAATACTGGCTGTATTGTCGTGGGTTAAGATGATATCGGGAGCAGCGAAGACGATACTTCCCGTTTTCGCTCCGAAGATTTTTTCAACAAACGTTTTTCCAGTCATAGGTTAGCTTAAATTACAAATCACAATTATCAAATATCAAATAAGTTCCAAAATCCAATATCCAACATCCAATATCTAACATCGAGTATCCAGCATCCAGCATCGAGCATCAAATTTACGAATTCTCTCCTCTACTCGATAACCTTTCTGTCTTTCAAAGAGTATTTTCTTCCGGACCCAAGCAGGTAAAATCGTTCACTATTTGTAGGGAGGATTGTGATCTCTGGTCGTTCGATTGACCAGTCAGATTTATCCCGGATGAACTTACATTCAGTGCCATCATAGATAGCCACATAACTCCGGCCGATCACTGCAAATTCGTTCTCATGAACCACAATTGCTGTATTTTCATCCAAACCGATGCCCAGAAGTTCAGGATGAACATCCAGGATCTCCAGTAGATCGAACTGCCTGTTGAGTGCAAGCAGATGTTGGTCGATGGCACAATTGGTGAGCAGCCCCAGCCCCTCTTCATGGTCGCCCATCATCACTACATTGGTCCGGGTATCTCCTCTAACCAGGTACGATCCCATGATAGAGGCACCGGCG
>JACNKI010000222.1 GCA_014382125.1 Bacteroidota bacterium
TGATACTTTTTCAAGAGGATATTCCTTTTTTACATGTTCTCTGAACAACTGAAATGACGGGATACATTTTGTATCATGAACGTCAAATTCTCCGAGAAGAGCGAAATCTTTAATGGATTCATCATCAAAGGTTTTGGCTTTATTATCTTCAGGATCCCAAATCAGTGGTTTATTGGTTTGGGCATCTCTCATATAATGTCCATCGGGTTGGATGAGATAGGCAGCGTTTGTTTTCAGTTTCAGGTATTCCGCATCCCAGGTTTTGAGTTCATTAAGAATCACATTGATCATGCCAAGGGCGGCAGCTCCGTCAGTTCCTACAATGCATGGAACCCATTCATGAGCTTTTGATGCCTGGGTTGAGAGAAAGGGATCAAAGACAACGGCTTTCATTCCTCTTGCCCTTGCATCTGCTACAAACTGGGCAGTTTGAAGTGCTGCATGTCCGGCACCATGACCTTTGGAACAGCCGAAATAAAGCGTATAGTTATTGTAATTCCAGTCCGGAATAATTGACCAGGCCGCATGCATGATACCGTTCATAAAATGAGCGCCGTTACCACACCAGAGACCACCCCCGGAAACCCAGTAATTTTTGAATCCGAACGCTTTCATAAAAGCGGGTACCGCGAAACGAATTTCGCTGGTTTGCACTGTTGTAGCCTGCCAGTAAACCCCTCGCGGATCTTTGTCATAAACAGATTTAAGCTTAGATACGATAGTATCCATAGCCTCTTCCCATGAGATTCGTTCCCATTTTGGGTCCACACCGACTCCTTTTTCAGGATTTGTCCGCTTTACAGGATAGTTTATCCGGTGCGGGTCATAAAGCGTCATAAGTTGAGCGGAGCCTTTCGCACAAATTCTTCCGCTTCCGGCCGGGCTTTCAGGATTTCCCTCGATCTCAACAATCACACCGTCAACCCGGCGTACCCTGATGCCACATTGCCCGTAACATCCACCACAGGAAGTATTAATCCATTGGTCTTCTGTCATGTTATCAGTTTTTTTTGTATTTATATATTCTTATAACCCTAAATCCCAGGGGTGGTTATTTCTCATTAATTCGTTAATATCTATTCGGGTTAGATACAATTCAATTCAACAGTAATTCTACTCTATCTGCAAAAGTAATTAATTATTTGAAAAAATTTGAAGAGAATACAAATGGTGCAAAAAATTCAGTGTTACCGGTTAGAATTATCATTTAAAAAAGATTTTTATATGGGACTGGCCAGGTCAAAACTATCTGGACTTTTGAATTGCTTCCAACACCCTTTGTGGCGTAATTGGAAGCTCAAATACACGTGTCCCAATGGCATCAGCTACCGCGTTGGCGATGGCACCCAGGACAGGAAGGGTTGCACCTTCTCCCACTTCTTTTGCGCCATACGGGCCGTGGGATTCATAGCTATCGACGATCGTAGAATGGATCTCAGGCATGTCGGCGGAGGTGGCTATCAAGTAGTTATGCAGATCGGGATTGATCATCTTCCCTTTATTATCAAATACTTCATTCTCAAAAAGCACTTCGCTCATTCCCATCAGGACTGCCCCTTCGGCCTGGCCCTCGACAAGCATCGGATTCACCGCGGTACCGCAATCATGAGCATCCCAGAAATTGAGTACCTTCACCTTTCCTGTCTCCATATCCACCTCAACCTCGCATACGGTGGCTGAAAATGAGTAGGCGGGAGAGGTTCCGACGGCGGCTCCCTTATATTTACCACCTAATCCTTCTGGAGGAGAGTAATGTCCTTTCCCGAGTAGCGGTCCGTTTTTGGAGAAACAGGCAAAACCGGCCTCTTCCCAGGGAATAGATGTAGCGGGATCCTCTTTCAGAAAGACTATGTTATCTTTCGCTTCCAGTTTATCTACTTCCACGCACATGATCTCTGCTGCCTGAGTAAGGATCTGTTTTTTCACCTCTTCGCCGGCCATTTTGGATGCATTACCCCCCATCAGAGTCACCCGGCTGGAATAGGCACCGAAACCAATGGGCGTTAGGTCACTGTCGGCCGACACCACGCTGATCCGGTCGTATGTAATCCCCATCGCCTCACAAGCAGCCATCGCCAATACTGTATCCGATCCCTGGCCGATGTCGGCATCCCCAATGAAGAGGATGGCCCGTGAACCATCTTCCATCACCTTGATGGTGGCGTTGGAGTGTGGGAACTTGGAACGATAAATGGGATAACCGGCACCGGAGACAAATCCCCCACAGCCGATCCCGATGCCATGGCCGCTGGGAAGATTCCCTTTTTTCTGGTCCCAGCCGGATTTAGCCCGCACCTCCTCAATGCAGGCTGTAAACTCGCAGGAGTGGATATCCAGATCGTTGATAGTATGATACTCGGGAGTCATGGCATTTTTCAGGCGAATATCAATCGAGTCCATCCCGATATCATCGGCAATCATTGTCAGCAGCGACTCGAAAGCAAACCGTGGATGGGGACAACCATGTCCGCGGAAAGCTCCGCAGGGAGGCAGGTTGGTGTTGACCCGGAATCCTTCGTATTTGTAGTTCGGGAATTTGTACAAGGTAGTCAGCATCGAACCGGCATAATAGGTTGACACGATCCCGAAACTGGAATAGGCTCCCCCTTCAAGAACAGCTCTCTGTTTTACAGCCGTGATGGTACCGTCTTTCTTCACTCCGATCTTCAGGTCGATGTATTGTTTATGGCGACCCCGGCCAAACAGATACATCTCTTCGCGGCTGAAGCGCATCTTTACCGGGCAACCGGCAGCCTTTGAAAGGAAGATCGAAATCACCTCAATGGTAGTGGTAGCAGCTTTACATCCAAATCCGCCACCACAATGTGTCATAATTACCCGTATATCACCCAGCGGAATACCAAGGATGTGTGATAGCTGGTGGTGTACGTAATGAACCACCTGTGTAGAGGTATGAAGAGTCACCCTGCCGAGACTGTCCCATTCGGCAATGGAACAATGAGGTTCCATCGGGTTCTGATATGTTCTGTTGCCTACAAATCTCTCTTCACGGATATGGTCTGCCTCTGCAAATCCTTCATTGATATTCCCGAAATGATGATCGACATGTGTGTTGATGTTGTTATCATATTTATCGTCAAAAAGACGGGGAGCACCCTCTTTCATGGCCTCCATGGGATCGAATACAGCCGGTAGTTCCTCATACTCAACCGTTATCAGATCAAGGGCTTTGTAACAGGTCTCCTCATCGATCGCAGCTACAGCTGCTACCACATCGCCCACGAACCGGACTTTATCCTTGGCAAGTATCGTTTCATCGTAGCGCGGGGGAGAGGTTCCCCAGCGTACATCAGGAACATCGGAACCAGTTAGGATAACCTTAACTCCCGGGAGTGCTTTTGCCTTGCTGGTGTCGATCGACAGGATTCGTGCATGCGGCACGGTGCTGAGCAGTAGCTTTCCGTAGATCATATTCGGAAGATCGATGTCGTCGGTATACAATGCCCTGCCTGTGGATTTATCGGGTGCATCAATCTTGGGAAGGCGTTTCCCTACCACCGAAAGATCTATTGCTGACTTCTGTGGCATAAATTCCAGTTCCGGAGGTGGTACACCGTTGATGTAATCCCGGGCCGTTTCAATAGCTTCGATGATCTTTGTATACCCTGTACACCTGCATAAATTGCCGGTTAGTTCCTCCTGGATCTTATTTTTGGTCAGGTTTGAATTGTTATCCAGGATGCTTTTTGTTCGCATGATCATTCCCGGGGTGCAGTAACCACATTGGATGGCCCCTTTCTCAATATAAGCTCGTTGTATCGGGTGCAGTTCGCCGCCTGTTGACAGACCCTCAATAGTCTCCACCTTTTTCCCAGCCGAATCCAACGCCAGCACAATGCAGGCATTCACCGCTATTCCGTCCAGAATGACCGTACATGCACCGCAGTCCCCCAGTTCACAGCCCCTCTTTGTCCCTGTGAGTTTCAACTCGTCCCGCAACAAATCAAGCAGCGTCGTTTTTGGACTCACCGCTACCTCGTATTCGTCTCCGTTGACATTTATATTTATCAGTTGTTTCATTTCAGTCCAGGTTGTTCAGTCCACAGTTCGCAGTCTACAGCCTACAATATATTTTCTAGTTTCCAATTTCCGTATTTTTTATCGCCCTTAGTATCGCCCGCTTCGTCAACACCTTCAGCACATCCCTCCGGAATTGAGCTCCTCCCCGGATGTCATCGATCGGAATGGAATCCCTCACGGCAGCATCCCCTGCCTCTTCAAGTGAAGGTGAATCTTCAGTGAGCTCATGCACTTTTTTTCCTTTAAGACTTTCTACAGCCTGATCACTGATCTTTGGCGTTGGTGCGACAGCGCCAATGACGATGCAGGCATCGGTAATGAAAGCTTCGTGTATGTTTAAGTTTGCAGCTACTGAAACCACTGCAATGGAGCCTGCTTCACGCAGTCCGAATTTCTCATAACAGGTACCTGTACCGGGTCTGGTTTTCGGAACAATGATCCGGGTGACGAGATCGCCCTTCTCAAGGATTGTTTTTTTGTTGAAGGAGAAAAAATCCCTGAGAGGCACAATCCTGATGTTTTCGGCACGCGCGATCTCCACTGCCGCATTCATCGCTAGCAATACGGGAGCGGTGTCGCAGCATGAGGCAGCGGTACAGATGTTTCCGCCGATCGTACCTGTATTTCTGATCTGCTCGGAACCGATTTTTGAAGTCGCTTCCGCCAGTGCAGGGGCATAGTTATCGACAAGCTGGGAAGCCATGACCTCACTGTGTGTTGAACAGGCACCAATGAACAGGTTTTGTTCATCCTCAATAATGCGTTTCAGTTCAGGGATCTTTGCCAGTGACACGATATCGTCGTGCAGGCGGAGACCTTTTTTCATTTCAACCAGCAGATCGGTTCCTCCTGCCATTGCAGCAGCATTTGGCTTCTGCATGAGAAGGCCGACGGCATCCTGAAGGGTAATTGGTTGGTGAAAACGAAAATCCGGCAAAAACATATCCCTGGTTTTTTATTTATTCTTTTCCTTGATCAGTTTTGCCACAATGCTGAGCGCGATCTCATCTGCGGTAACAGCATGAATATCAACACCAATGGGCATGTCCACCCGGTTGAGCTCCTCTTCTGTAGCAATACCTTCCGATATCAGGTTCTTTTTAAAAGTAGTCACCTTGTTTTTGCTTCCAATCATCCCGAGGTAACAGTGGGGTTTGTGAATGCAAAAGGCCAGCACTTCGTGATCGGTGGGGTGATCCGGTGTGGCAATGACAATAAAGGTGTTATCGTCGTATGGCAGGGTCGGGAGCATTTTCGGGTAGTCTCCGATTACGGTATGGTAGCCGGCAAAAGGCCAGTCGCTGAAGATCTCTTTCCGGCTGTCGATGACAGTAATTTCAAAATCAAGATCCAACGCATGTTTTACGACTGCTTTCCCTACATGGCCTCCTCCAAACATGAATAGTTTTTTTAATGGCATAATGGGTTCAATATAAATTTCCATAGATCCTCCGCAACACATGTCATGCTGGGCTTTCAGGTCATGGACGATGAGTTCAGGTGTTCTTTTCTTGATGATCCGGATCGCATCTTCGATCGTGGATTTTTCCAGGGTGCCTCC
>JACNKI010000225.1 GCA_014382125.1 Bacteroidota bacterium
CTGGGTAATTATAATCCTGCTACCTATACACCGGGTGTGATCATCAATCACCCCGACTCCATCCTCAATGGTGTGATCAACCGAGTCTCAAAGGATACGATGATTGCCTACCTGCAGCATATCGATACCTATTTTAACCGGAACACAGGTTCCGATACGGTATCCGAAACACGGGGCATCGGTGCGGTACGACGATGGATTCACCAGAAGTTCATGGAATACCGTGATGCCAGTGGAGATCGCCTGGTGATTACCTATAATGATTTTCAGCAAAACATCTGTGGCCAATCGCGACACCGGAATGTGCTGGCAATTTTACCAGGCCTTGATACTACCAACAAAGAGATAATGCTGATAGAAGGGCATTTCGATACACGTTGCCAGGGCGCCTGCGACACCGCTTGTTATACACCCGGGATGGAGGACAATGGTTCAGGGACTGTGCTGGTGATGGAGATGGCACGGATCATGACCCGCTACGCCTTCGATCATACGATTGTGTTTGCCTGCGTGACCGGAGAAGACCAGGGGTGATATGGAGCGAAAGCATTATCGAGGTGGATGTTAGACAATGAGGTGCCCATCAGGGCTGTCTTAAATAACGACGTAATTGGGGGGATCGCTTGCGGCATGACATCCTCTATCCGGTTTTGTGCAAAAAATGAACACGGAAATGGTGCGGGAATTCCTCCGGACCGACAGCATACCTCAGATGATATCCTGGGATTAGATCTCACCATCCCTCCCGATGGAGTGATTGATACATTCTTTGTTGACCCGAACTACCTGCGCCGGAATACCATCTCCAACGGCGTGAACTTAGGTTGGCTATTGCACCTCCTATGCCCGATCCTGAGTTTATCCCTGAAGGAGACGGGATGGAGATCATCCTTTACGGAGCAGATTCAGTTTACCAGCATTATCGGGTGGGAATACGTACCAAGGGCTCTGGCTCCCTTTACTTTGATACTATTTATACATTTATTGGCGCCACTCAGCTAATGATCGAAGGACTTGATCCCAATAAAACCTATTACTTCAGTGTAGCCAACGTGGAAAATGGTGTAGAGAGCCTTTTTTGTGATGAGTTTTCACTTCACCCGGTGAACATCGAAGGGCATCTGTTGAAAGAGTGGGGAGTCATCCTGCATCAGAACAGACCCAATCCTTTTCTCACTCAAACCGAGATCGTCATCGAAGTTTCAGTGGATACACCACATTCCAGGGCAGAAATTATCATCGCCGATATGACAGGAAGGATTATCAGCCGGATTCCGGTTGAATTAGCGCCAGGACTGAACACCATGTGTTTCAAGCCACCCCCGGGTTATTCGGGATTACTCACTTATTCCCTGAGTTTTAATGGAACCATTGCTGGTACAAGAAAGATGTCTGCTTTGTAACAGGTCAATTAAGAGATTCACAAAAATGCAATTTCTCAGTTCAGATGATCTGCTATTTAGATATATTATAAAATGTTTGTTTTAATTTGCTTATGCTGTTTTAATATATATTTTTGCAAGGGTTAATCTAAAGAAGTTTTCTTATGCCAGATCAAGTCAAACGACTTCTTGTTGCCTTTGTGTTTTTTCTTGCTCTCTTCTTTTTGCTTCGTTATCTCTTAATTCCTGCCTCTTTCGGCGAATTGGGACATTACCGGGCAGGCGCCATTGACGATGAGATGGCATACCAGACAAAGCACGCCGGTAATGAAGCCTGTAAAAAATGTCACGAAGAAGAGGTTGAAGAGTTGTCCTATGGTTTTCACGCAGGTCTTTCCTGTGAAGGTTGTCATGGGCCGGCTTTACGCCATGCCAGCTACTCCGAATCAGCGGATCCGGATAACTATCCGGATTCACTCAGGCTGAGCAGACCGATGGAACGGGAACACTGTGCCCGGTGTCACGACCTGAATCCTTCCCGGATCAAGTTATCCAGTGATTCGACTGATTTCTCAATGGTCAGAATGGTGGATGTGAAAGAGCACAACCATTTTATTTATGAGGAGACCAATGAAATTATCAGATGTGTTGAATGTCATTATTCCCACTCACCATGAAAAATAAAGACAAAAAATCAACGCGCCGCTCATTCCTGAAAGCCGGCGTGGCTATAGCCGGTGGAGTTGCAGCGACCTCCCTGCTCAAGCCTTTCAATGGCGTTGTCCTTGCCACAGAAATGCCAGAAGGAGAAGGCCCATGGTACGGCCTTGCTATCGATATCGAAAAATGCATCGGTTGTGGCACCTGTGCCAGTTCATGTAAACTGGAAAATCCTGTTCCTCCAGAACCTTTTTATTTCCGTAATTGGGTAGAGCAATACACCGTGAAGAATGATGGCACGGTAAAGGTGGAGTCACCAAACGGGGGGATTGGTGGCTTCAAGCAAACGGTGCCCGAGGAGGAGATCTTCAAATCATTTTTTGTCCCAAAGTTATGCAACCAGTGCGACAAATCACCTTGCACACAGGTTTGCCCGGTTGGAGCTGCATTTGAAACGCCTGACGGAGTGAACCTGGTTGATAAAAGCTATTGTATTGGTTGTGGATACTGTATTCAGGCCTGTCCATATGGTTGCCGTTACATGCATCCCACAGAGCATGTCGTTGACAAATGTACACTCTGTTATCACAGGATCAAAGAGGGCTTGTTGCCAGTCTGTTTTGCAGCATGCCCTACACACGCCAGAATATTTGGAGACATGAGGGATCCTGACGGAGAACTGGTTCAGTTTATTAAAAATCACACTTGCAGACTCCTGAAACCTCATTTGAATACGAGTCCCAAGCTTTATTATAATGCCTTAGAGGAGGAGGTGAGATAAAATGGAACATCATTTTCAACGACTTTATGAAGCTCTTTCTCAGGTTCAGGGATACATCTATCCCAATGAGGTAGAACTCTACTGGAGTGTCCTTATCGTTCAATATCCTTACATCACCGGATTGGTGGCGGGGGCTTTTATCCTGGCTTCATTGGAACGGGTTTTCAATGTTAAGGTTCTGCGCCCGACCTATCATCTGGCATTACTTACTGCTTTGGCATTTCTGCTTGTTGCAGTTATGCCATTAGTGAGCCACCTCGGGAAGCCCTTCCGGGCGTTCGAGATTATGATGACACCGAACCCAAATTCGGCCATGGCAATCTTTGGATTTGTTTACATCTGGTATCTGATGGTGGTACTCCTCCTGGAGATCTGGTTCGATTACCGGCGCGATATGATTTTATGGCTTCAAAAAGCTAAGGGACTTAAACGCTTCATGTATCAGGTCCTGACTCTGGGATCCCGGGACATCTCCCCTAAAGCCCTCAGATTTGATGAAAAAGCCGGATATGTCATTACAGTCATAGGTATACCCTCCGCTTTTCTTTTGCACGGGTATGTCGGATTTATCTTTGGTTCTATCAAAGCAAATCCATGGTGGTCAACCGTTTTGATGCCGGTTATTTTTCTTTTTTCAGCCATGGTTTCAGGAATTGCACTGGTCATGTTTCTCTATATGGTCGTTTCCTGGATTCGAAAAGTCAAAATCGATATAAAAGTCCTGGATACGATCGGGAAATTTCTTCTCTATATCCTGATTATGGATTTCTCATTGGAGGCACTTGACCAGATACACAGGATATATGAAGCTGAGGAATCCTTTGAGATACTCTCACTGCTTGTAAATGGGAAATTATACATAAGCTTGTTTATTTTCCAGATTTTCATGGGAACAATAATTCCCTTAATCACCCTTGGTGTGTTCCAGTTCTATAAACCGGCAGAAAAAATCCGGCGTGCCTGTTATGCTGCGATTAGTATGTTGGTTCTGTTCGGTATTTTCTATATGCGGTGGAATGTAGTCATTGGAGGCCAGCTCTTCTCCAAGAGCTTTTATGGGTTTACCATATATAAAGGCCAGTTAATCGGTGCAGAGGGGTATTTAATGGCCTGGTTCTGGTTTTTAATCCCATTTGCGATCCTTGCCTTTCTTCTTTGGTTGTTGCCACCATGGAAGAAAGTTGAGGAGTTGGATGAATCGTCCGGGAAGGAAGATTAATGTCAAATCAGAAGAATAGTGAAACTGATGCGTTTCAGAATATCCGTGAAAGAATGGATGCGCTGGAAGCCCGCCTGGAGAAGCTGGAGTCAGCTTTGAGTTCCCCATCAGTTCGGGAGAAATTTGCTTACCAACCCTATGCCCCGGATGAAGATATAAATCCAGCAGAATTGTTGAGCATAAAGAAAGGAGATGAATCTCTTCTGGAATCAAAGATCGGAGAATATGGTTTGGCATGGCTCGGAAATGTTGTCCTCTTTTTTGGTATCGTTTTTCTTACGCAGTATATGACTAACCTGCATAAACCCTGGATCGCTGCCGGGATAGGATATACGGCTGTCATGGGAATTCTCCTTCTTTCACGCAGACTACAGAAATCATTTACGTATATGTCATTTTTATTTGGCGTATTCGGCCAAATCCTCCTGTTTTATATCACACTCCGCCTTCATTTTTTTACCAACAATGCAATTATTCCTTGGACATGGCTGGGAGTCGCCCTACTCCTGGTTATCATAGGTCTTCAGGTGTACCAGGCTGTTCGCCGGAAATCGGAATTTTACACAGGACTTGCTTTGATCATGGCCATAGCGACAGCCATCATCAGTGATTCCACCCATACCATGTTAGCCATTGCAACTTTGGGCGCTGCCGGAACCGTTTTTCTCTTTTACAGATTTTCGTGGTATCGCGTCACTATCCTGGCGATAATCCTGACCTATTCTGTATTTATTATCTGGATAATGAATAATCCGATCGTAGGGAATCCTATCCAGGGGGTGTTGATACCCCAATACAGTTACATTTACCTTGGCGCCTGTGCAGGAATCTTCTCGATGATTGCATTGATCCCAAATAGTGGACGGTTCCCTGTGAATGTCATCCTGACCTCGATCCTTGTGAATGGGATGATCTTTTCGACGCTGCTATTTCTGTGGGTGATTGTATTTTTCCCTGAAGACTATATCTGGCTCTTCCTGTCGATAGCCGTTTTCTGTATTCCGTTCTCTATCATTCTGAAGCAATTTTCTCCCTGGAAATATTCCCCTGCACTCTATGCGCTCTATGGATTTGTTGCGATCAGTATCACGATCTATGGGCTATATAATTTCCCAAGGGCATACCTGTTGCTTTCGATCCAGAGTTTCCTTGTGGTTTCGATCGCTCTCTGGTATCGCTCCCGGATCATCATCGTAATGAATGTCTTTCTCTTCATCCTCATTCTCATCGCATACCTGTCTAGTGCTGCATCAAGCAATGTGATTAACTTTTCCTTCCCGGTGGTTGCCATTTTATCTGCTCGTGTGCTCAACTGGCAGAAAGAACAGTTAAACCTTCAGACCGACCTGATCCGGAATATTTACCTGATCATACTTTTTTGTACGACACTTTATGCCCTCTATCACGCTATACCCGGACCTTATGTCACACTCTCATGGACGGTTGCAGGTGTGCTGTTTTTTACATTGAGTCTGTTATTCCGGAATATCAAATATCGCTGGATGGCACTGGCGAGTTTCATTGCTACCGCTATCTACCTCTTCTTAGTAGATCTTGC
>JACNKI010000115.1 GCA_014382125.1 Bacteroidota bacterium
CGTTGGTTGTCTTCAGGATGATCGTGCCGTACGGCAGGGTGGTATAATTGAAAGAAGAGGCCCAACCCTGGTCTCTGTCGAGGAAAAACAGGCTCACAACATCATTCTCCGTCTGACTAGCCTGAATCACCCAACTTTCACCACCATCAACGGTATGGATGATTATTCCGGAATCTCCTGCAGCCCAGCCGTATAGGCTGTCCACAAAACAAACTGATCGCAGGTTCTGGTCTGTTGGAACAGCAATCCTCTCCCAGGTTCCCTGAGCTGAGACAGCCTGAGTTGTTAAGAAAATGTATAACAGGATGTAACGGTGTATCTTCACAAGGTAAAATTTAATACAAAGGTATAATTAATCCGGAGCTGCGCTGATAGAACCTACGGTTGATGGAGGCTTCGCCTGATGCCGGATGACTGATGCCGGATACTCCCCTCCCTTGCGAGCGTCAGCGAAGCAATTGGGGAGGGGCTGGGGGAGGGGTAGGGTTCCAAAAAATCGTATCTTTGAACAAAACCTTTTCCCATGATAAAAACGATCCTGGTTTGTCTGGTCCTGGTATCTGTTATCGTTATGTCATCGTTGCAAAGTGATAAGGATGAAGGAGTTGAATCAGATCCCAAATCACAGGGATCAAATACATGCCTGAAATGCCATGAAGGCATTGAAGATATTAAGGATCCGGGTTCGTATATGATGGAAACGATTGCTGAGATTGCGGAGGAAGCCGGATTCGCCGGGAACAGCTGTATTGTCTGCCACGGGGGGAATCCCGAAACAACAGATAAAACCTTGGCCCATAAAGGGAGTATCCCCTATTTTCTGGAAGATGATGGACCGAAGGATTTTTACCCTGATCCGGGAAGTCCGTGGATCAATGAGCATACATGTGGGTATTGTCACGAAGCCCAAACCAGTACGCAGTTTACTTCACTGATGTTTACTGAAGCCGGGAAGATCCAGGGAACTGAATGGGGATTCGGGGGGTTGAACGGTTTCAATCACAACCAGGCCAATTACGACGTGGATGAGTTACCTCTTCATCGGCAACTGGGTACCGAAGTGTATCTGAAATACATGCAGCGGATGAAAGAAGCCGAACCACAGGTATTCCCGGGCAGCATGAAACAGTTGCCTCCGGCTCCTACCGCTGCTGAAGTGAAAGAAAATCCACAGTTGGCTGCTTATACCTATATCCGCCAGGAGTGCCAGCGCTGTCACACAGGGGTAAAGGGCCGGAACAAGCCGGGCGATTATCGGGGTATGGGGTGCAGTGCGTGTCATATACCTTATTCCACTGAAGGGTATTATGAAGGGAATGATCCCTCTATTTCGCACACTGAACCAGGCCATGTGCTGGTACATAGTTTACAGGCATCCCGTGAATGCGAGGTGACAGTTAATGATATAACCTACTCCGGGATCCCGGTGCGAACCTGTGTGACCTGCCACAACCGGGGACGAAGGATCGGTCCATCTTACATGGGCTTGCTGGAGACAGCGTACAAATCGCCTTTTATGCCCAACGGAAGTGAACAGGAGCAGGTCTTCACCAAGAATTACCTGCATCTGCATGCGGATATCCATAAAGACAAAGGGATGTTGTGCCAGGATTGTCATACCTCTCTCGATGTCCATAGCAGCGGAATCCTTGCCGGAACCACACTGGCAGCAGTTGAGATCGAATGCCAGGATTGTCACGGCACCCCTCAGAAATATCCCTGGGAGCTTCCGATCGGATTCTCAGATGAAATTGCCGGTGACAGGCCGGCAACCGGACCGGCACGTGGACTGGCGGATGAGGTCCCTGATTACGCCAGCCAGGGGACGATTTTCGATATGGAGGAGGGATATCTGATCACTGCACGGGGAAACCCGATGCCACAAGCAGTCAAAAAGGGAAATGAAGTGATCGTCTATACAGCAGGAGGGAAAGACATTGTATTATCCCCGCTTAAAACCCTGCTGGAGGAGAACAAACTATCCGAAGAGGCTGTGATTGCCATGGACAATATAGATGGTCATATCAACCACATGGAGTGTTACACCTGCCACAATACCTGGGCACCTCAATGTTATGGTTGCCACCTGAAAGTGGATTATTCGAAAAACGAATTCCGTACCGACTGGACTGCCGATGGAAACGATCATGCTGGAAATGGGTTATCCGCAGATGCCAGGGGAGAGGGGAGTAAGCATCTGATCCCTGGAAACGTTCAAGAGCAGCGAAGCTATATCCTGTTTGAAGATCCCGCTATGGCCGTAAACGGGGAGCACCGAATCTCTAACTGCATCCCGGGATGCAATACGACAGTTACGGTAATCGGCGAAGACAATGAACCATTGTTATTGAACCACATCTTTAAGATCCCGGATGTAGAGGGAGCCGGTGCAGAAGGACAACTGGCCAGTGATATGGCAATCGTTCATCCTCACACCGTTTCCAAGCGTGCCCGGAGTTGCGAAAGTTGTCACAATAATCCGAAGGCGCTGGGATATGGGATAGAAAACGGAACCATCATTGCCGATCCATCAAAACCATACGATATCGATCTCACTACGGCTGAAGGCGTGGTGATTGCTGAGAAGAGTCAGGCTCAAATCAACGCGATCCCTAACCTGGATCATGACTGGTCGCGGTTTGTTTCGGAAGAGGGGGAACAACTTCAGACAGTCGGACATCACTTCACCGGAGAACGACCGTTAAACAATGAAGAGCGGGCACTCATCTCAAGGGAAGGGGTCTGTTCGTCATGCCACAAAAGCATCCCGGATAATGATCTCGCTGTTAGTTTACTATCACATGTCAGGGAGATGGCATACATTCCGGTAAGCAACGATATGCACACTACACTGCTTCACAGGTCAATAATCCTGACGGCCTGGATTGAAGTCGTCGTACCTGTAGTAATCATCCTGGTGGTTATATTGTTGATTTGGAGATGGCGTAGGAGGAAGCAATCCACCTCACCCTAACCCTCTCCTCAAGGAGAGGGAAATACTCCCCTTCTCTTTGAGGAGAAGGGGCCGGGGGATGAGGTGGATTAGTTAGAGATTATCCCCCCCGTTAACCTCAACAATTCCGTCTGGCTGTCGATCAGGTCATAGATAGCATTGAGTTTTTTGGAAGCAGCATTGAGATAGATCAACTGGACATCCCTGAAATTGAATGAGTTGATTGTTCCGTTACGGTATTTCTCCGTAGCGATCTCCATATTTAGCTGGGCGCTCTCGAGATTGACCTGGGCTACCTCCAGCAGCTGTGTCCGGATATGATAGAGCTCGAACTGGTTTACCAGCAGGTTCTCCAGCGACTGTTTCAGGTCCTGGATCTCCAGGCCCCCGATCTTTTCATTGATCCGGGCTGTCTCAATCGCTCTTCTGGTATTTCCCCCGTTGAAGAGGTTGAAGCTAAGGCTGAAATTGGCGTAATAGTCGAACAGGTAGGTATTGGCTTCACTCTTTTCGAAGTCAGACCAACTCTGTGTGAAATCAGTTCCGGCATTCATCGAAAGCGTTGGCCACAGGTTGCTGCTGGCAATGCTGACATCCTTTTTCAGGATCTCCTGGTTGATGTACTGGTTCAGCAAATTGGTGTTGCTTGAATACATTTTATTCATCAGATCGCTGAGAATATATTGTTGCGTCTCTACCTGAAATGTGTCGACAAGCGTGAACTGAACCGAGGGGGGCTCTCCCAGGAGCAGCTTGAGATAGAGAAACGCATTCTTAACATTCAACTTCTGTAAGAGGTAATTGGTTGAATCGCTCAGAAATGAATTTTTCGCCTGCAGCACCTCAAATGTCACTGCACTTCCAAGCTTTTTCCGCATCATCTCATAGGCATAACGGTCACCTGAAAGATCCTTGACATTGTTCAGAACACGCAACCGCTCCTCCTCCAGTAGCGCATAATAGTACCCCAGGATGATCGCCTGAAGGGTATTTTCAATCACAATGGTCGAATACCCGGAAGAGTAGTCCTCCAGCAGATCCAATTTCTGCTTGTTCATCGTTACTGAAAGGCCGTCGAAAAGCAACCACTGCAGGTTGACATATGGGACAAGCGAGTTAGTGTATTTGCCTTCACGATTAAACGTAAATGTAGTGGAATCAAGAAGCGGGGTATTATCATACCGGTTGGCATTATTCAGTCCCAATGTTATGGAAGGCCATCTTCCAGCAGCTCCCTGGGTGTTGGTCAGGACCGCGATCTCGTAATTCTGTTGTGCGATCCGGATCTGGAAATTATTCTCAAGCCCCGTTTTAATGGCATCTGCAAGTGACAGGGGATATTGTGCCTGCATGACGACTGAAACAGGGATAAACAGAAGAAGAAGAAAACCTCTTTTGAGGTATGTAATTGGTGTGATCATGAGTATCTGAATCAAATTCGTTTATTCAATTGTCCGTTTGCTATAGATGATAGCCTTCTCCACGCTCTCTCTTGAAGGAACCGTCGTGAGCTTCTCCACGATCCTTGGCGGAACACTCCGTTTCGGATCTCCGCGCAACACCCATAAATTGATCCGGTTATAGAAGTAGATTGAGTATCTTTTGAAGTCGTTCAGAGCGAGGATCAAAACAGGAAAGAGAACCAGGATAAATCCTGTTCCGAAAAATACGCCATAAGCCAGGGCAACGGCCATGGGGATGAGAAACTGTGCCTGGAAACTTCCTTCAAGGATAATCGGATAAAGCCCTGCTGTCGTTGTGATGGTGGTCAGAACGATCGCCCGGAATCGTGCCTGGCCAGCTTCAAAGGCAGCATTTACTACCTTTTTCCCCTCCAACAATAATGAGTTGTATCTGGATAGAAAGACCACCGCATCGTTGATGATTACACCCGATAACGCGATCATTCCCCATACACTCAACAACGATACCGGCACTCCTTCTATACCATGACCCCAGATTGCTCCGAGCCAGGCCAGCGGGATCATCATCACAATGATCAGTCCCTGCGTGAAGGATTTAAAATGAAGGATGATGATCAGGAACATCAAAAGAAAAGCAGGAGTGAAAAACTTCTGGATCTGTGCCATCGTTTCATCGCTGTCTTTCTTCTGACCCAGATAGGCTACCTTAATTCCCGGATAACGGGCCTTCAGTTCAGGAACTATCTCCGTCTCGATTTTTGTCTGGATAGGAACAATGGGTGTATCATAGCTGACTACATTGGCATCTATACGGATCTCCCGGGAACTGTTGTAGTGTTTGATGCTGACAGGCCCCCGTTCGATCTTGTAGGTAGCCAGTTCCGACAACGGATAATCGCCAATCGGAGTTTTGATCTTCATGGTTTCGAGCTGACCAAGGTTGATCCGGTCTGTCTTTGGATACCTGACCCAAACACGCAATTCATCTTTGCCATGCTGCAATCGCTGTGCCTGTCCGCCGAAGAAACCATGGCGAACCTGGCTGGTGAGGCTTACCTGGGTGAATCCGAGAAAATAAGCAAGGGGTTTCAACTTCAGTTGGACCTCCCTCATCCCGGTAGGATTTACATCAGCGATGTTGTTCAACACTTCGATCTGTTTCAGGCTGCGGATCAGGTCCTCTTTAGCCATGTTCAGCTCGGTTACATCTTTTCCAAGAAGACTCACAGAGATCGGTGTGCCAAAGGTTGCTCTCCCCTGTATCGTCAGCTTTTCTGCTTCCGGCATGTCACCCACTTTTTCCTGAACACGTCTGACTACTTCATAACTTGAGGTCCCGCTGTTTTCGAGGTCCCGCAGTAACACGAAAATATTTCCGGCGTGAGACCCTCTCTCCTGGCCACTGAAGGCATTCCCTGTTGAGAGGAAGGTATAATTCACGAAGTTATTAGTATCGTTCAGCTCATCCATTAGTTCGGCATTCACTTCCCAGATGGCGTCGTCTATTAGTTTAATTGATTCCAGTGTCCGGGCTTCTCCCGATCCGGGTTTAAATGCAAGGTCTACAGTAAACTGGTCAAATGGAATAGCCGGAAAAAAGGTTCCTTTGATCAGGCCACCCTGGAACAAGCCGGCAGTGATAATCATGAGGAATACCGGAACAAAGATTGCCGCATATTTCCATTTAATGATAAATTTCAATGTGGATCCGTAAACCTTGGCTCGCATAAAATTGACGGCTTTATCGAGAGAATCCCGGATCTTCTTCCCGGTATTCCGTCGTATATTCCGGCGAAGCACCCAGCTGCTTGCCAGGTGAGCCGGCAGCACAAAGAAGGCTTCAACCAGCGAAAAAGCCAGGCTGAATACCACCACAAATGCCATTTCAAACATGAATTCCATTCTTCCTTTGATGAAGAACAGCGGTGAAAAAGCAATTATCGTGGTTGTTACTGAAGTGAGTACTGCCGGAAACACCTCCATCGTTCCATCGAGTGCCGCTCGCCGGGGAGTTTTTCCCCGTTCGAAATGAGTATAGATATTCTCCGCTATCACGATCCCGTCGTCAACCAGGATCCCGATCACCAGGATCATCCCGAAGAGGGAGATCATATTCACCGTAAGACCATAAAACATGCCCAGGATAAACATCGCTCCGAATGAAGCGGGAATCCCAATAGCGACCCACATAGAGAGCCGTAGGCTCAGGAAGAGTCCCAGCGTGATGAAGATCAGCATGAGCCCGATACCACCGTTTCGATAGAGCAGCGTCAACCTGGCTTTGAGCATTACCAAAAAGTCATATGTGACGGTCATTTCGGTATCACTGTGAGTTTCGTTCCAGGTTTCGGCATATTCGTTACAATAGTCTGAGATTGCATTCAGGTCCTCTGTCGGCAGCTTAAATATCTGAAAGGTTGCAGCAGGATTCCCGTTCAGTAATGACGTGCCGGCTACATCGGCAAACGTCATCTTCACGGTTCCCACATCACCAATACGCAGGTAGCTGCCATCGGGATTTCCCCGGATGATGATCTCCTCGATCTCCTCCGGTTTGACAGTTCGGTACCGGCTTCGGATCATTATCTCTTCTTTGTCTGAACGGATCTGACCGCCCGACATGTCTAGGTTGTTCTGGGCGATTGCCCGGGAGACCTCGTCGAGAGTAAGATTATACCGAAGCAGGTTCTCTTCGGAGATCTCTACAGAAAGTTCCAACGCAGGGAATCCACCGGACCTGATCTGGGAGATAACCCCGGAGGTATAGAAGTCATGCTCGATCTCGTTGGCATACTCCTTCAATGTAATCCGATCTACTTCTCCGGAAAGACTCAGGAAAATAGCAAATGTGGAAGAACGTTGCTTTTTGACGATCGGTCTTTCAGCGTCGACAGGAAATGAAGTAATCCCGTCAACTGCATTCTTCACCTCCATCAGGGTTTCGTCAATATCATACTCTCCGGTGATCTCCACCCGTACCGTGGAGAAATTTTCCGATGACGTACTGTTTACCTCTTTGATACCTGCAATACCTCTTACTGCTTCTTCAATCCTTACTGTCACACCCTCTTCCATCTCTTTAGGCGAGGCGCCTGGATAGAAGACAGATACATCGATGTATCGCTCAGAGAAATCCGGAAAAAAGGATCGATTCATCAACATAAAACTGATGCCGCCAATGACCAGGATGATGAAGAGAATGATGTTGGCGTAGAAGGGGAATTTAATAAATGTCGCAATAAGCTTCTTCATGGCTGATCCAGTATTTCTGCATTAATTCCTTCCCGGGCGTTGATTAGCGGCTCTACAACCACCTCCACCCCCTTGGGTAGTCCTGAGAAAATCACTGTCGTTTCATTGGTTTTCAGGATCTTGATTGCACTCTTTTTCAGTTTCCCCTCCTCAACAGTGAACACAAACTCATCCTCAAACACAGCGTTCCGGGGGATCTCCATGCTTGCTTCGAGGGTTTTGGCAGCAAACTCGGCAAGCAGGTATTGTCCCTGGAACAATGGCTTCCCTTTTCCTGGAGTTAGTGATACAAAAGCAGTGATCGTTTGGGTTGCAGGATCCATGAAGTCGGATTTCCTGACAACGGTTCCTACCCAGTTGATTTTCCGGTCTTTCGTACTCACCTTCACCTTGTCGCCTTTATGGATCCAGTAAGCATCTTCGATACGAACAGGGACTTCCAGCTCCAGCTTATCGGTACGGATCATCGAAGCGATCCGGCTACCGGGATTGGCCACCGAACCGGGCTCCAGATAGACCTTCGTAAACGAACCATCAAACGGGGCATGAAGGTTATATTTCGACAACCTCACTTCTGAGCTTTTGATGGTGAAGTAATCATTCAGGATTTTCCTACTGGCCAGGAAGATCTTTTCAGCTTCGGAACTGGGCTTGGGCAATGGAGGAAGCAGTTCCGAAAGGTCTACGGCGTTGAAGAAATCCTCGTATTTTGTGTAACTCCCGGGGTAATCAATCTTGATATCCGGAAGGATCCCGGCAATGGAATTCAGGAACCGGCTCTTGCTGGCTTTGAGGTTGTTTTGGGCTTCCTCATCAAAAATCCGTACCAGCAGCGTCCCTTTCCTGAACTTCGTTCCTTCACGCAGAAGTACTTCCCCAGGCAGGATCTCTCCCTGCACCTCAGAGCTCAGGTCTACAGTATGCTGGGAAGAGAGACGACCTGTTTCAATGATCTTCGCCTGGTTGGTGGAGTAGGCGACCTTCTCTGTCTTCACAAACAGCTTGATCTCTTCCCGTTGTTTATCCTCCGCTTTCTCTTCCATTCCTGCAAACATCATATACAGCAGGCTACTCAAGATAAACAGGACGACAACGACAGCGATCGTAATCAGTGATTTTCTCCAGTTCATGATGATGAATTTCCTGCAAATATACTTTATCCTCTATATATCGTGGCAAAGAACGTTTACTCATTTCAAAGGGAAAAGAACAAATCGATAAGCAATGGACTTTGTCAGATGAATTAAAGAAAAAGGGGCTTAAACCGGTCTTCCTTCAGGATTTCCAATAAAAAGCAGATGAAGGCTCAGGTTCATACTTCCTGTCTCGGAGAGTTCTGGTATTTATTATACAATTCATTGTGTTTTCTTGCCTGAGCTTCCCAGCTGTAATTGTTCAATATATTTGAATGTGCTTTCAATCCCATCTTTTCATTAAGATCCTGGTCTTTGATCAGTTGGATCATGACATCTGCAAATTCTTCAGCATTTGCCGGGTCAACTAAAAAACCATTTTCATGATTTGTGATCACATCTTTTATGCCACCGTATTTTGATGCTACAACAGTTTTCCCACATGCCATCGCTTCCTGGGATGTCATTCCAAAAGGTTCGAACAAGGAGGGTAAAACAAAAAATAGACTTTGCTGGTAATAAGGCCTCATCATTTCATCCGGGACATAACCAATAATATGGACACGGTTTTGCATGCCTTTTTCTTCAATAATAGCTTTCATCGTATTAACGATTCCTAATTCACGGGGTTTGGGACTTGGCGAACCTCCACCAATCACCAGGTCGACATCAGGATTTTTTTTTCTGACAATATCGAAGGCATGTAATAACAGATCATGCCCCTTATTTGAATCGATTCGACTTAGACAAAAGATATATTTCTCAGGTAGGTTTGTTTTAACTTGTTTGTCTTTTTCAGTAGGTAACCGATAATAATGGACATCTACTCCCGGAGGAATAATTTTAATATTATTACCTGGGATATACCCTTCGTCAAGATATAGTTCGGTTAATTTTTCCAGTTGAACATAAGAAGTAAGTGTTTGTGCATTTACAGTCTTAAAGATCCTTATTTCTTCAGAGATCCGGTGGTTGAAATTGAATTTTTTTTCCATTTTAACAGGATCACCACCCATTTGATCTCGTTTCCATGCACCTATAGAGTGAGCGGTAAAAAAAGATGGTTTCCCGAAATAGTTTGCCACATCAATCGTAACGATCCCGGCATCAACATAATGGCCATGAAATAAATCGTAATCTAAATTATTTTCAATGATAAATTCTATCATATTCTTTGATAGCTCAGGCAATACATCATAAATAAACTCTTTAGGAATAAATTCCCATTTACCTGCAGGTATTCTGATCACATTTACATTTTCAACTCCGGGGACCGGATCAATTTGCTTTTTACTTTTATCAAACCACCGCGTAAATATATCCACCTTATATCCCATTGTGGAAAGAGCTTTTGCCAGGTCCAATACATATACAACCTGTCCGCCTGTATCCGTCCTGCCCAGTTGGGGTATCGGATCAAAATATCCATGTGTACTCAGGAGTGCAATTGTTTTACTTTGACTCATGGTTTATTTTTTTGATTGAACACGGCACGATAATCTTTTGTAATAATAATATCAGCATTTTGTTTTTGAGGTGAAATGATATCATGTTCAATTGTCAGTACTTTTTCAAGAAATTCATCCTGTTTTTCCCTGTTCCTTTTTCTTCTTGCTTCTAACGTATCATGCAGATCCCTGTCAATAAAGATATGTATATCCACATTATGCAGTAAGGTCGTATAGGTGCCTTCTGCAATAACTGCCTGATAATCACTTAAGTTGACAACCTCTTCTGTGATCTTATCATCCTTAAAAATTACCAGGGGTTTGACAATGTTGTTCTCACCTTGTTTGATGCGTTTAAGTTGTTCATCCAATAGATCAAGCTTTACCTCATTTGCTCCTACCCAATGAATATCCTTTCCCCTTTTTTTCGTATTTGTTTTGGGAGGATAAATGAAATAATCATCTTGTTGAAAAATATAACAGTTTACTCCTCTCGTTGCTAATTCATTAGCTATTGATGCTGCAGTTTCAGATTTGCCACTCCCAGATTCACCCGCCACCGTCATGATGAATTTTCCTTTACAATCACGTATTTTATCACTAATCATCTTTACAATCTGCCTGGCAACTTTTTTGTGATGTTCTTCTATGATTAAAATATCACCTTCCATCATATTATTATTTGCAACTATTTAGAAACTATATTCTTCATTGAAATTCGAATTTAGTAATTTATTTGAGAATTAGTAGGATATTTGAAGCTTCAAGCAGAAGAATCATATGAAAAACTGGTGATCATATGCCTGGGAGTTTTACATTTCACCAGCCTGTTAAAATCGTCTTTGGGAATGGTCGTGTCCAGCAGATTCGAGATTTTATTCCGGAGAAGGTTAAACGAATTCTTCTTGTTTCAGAGAAAAACCTGGCAAAATATACGTCCGCTGTTGATATTGTGACTGACCAACTACATGGGATCGATGTACTGCATTTTCTGGATGTCGAGGAAAATCCCTCTTTTGAGACAGTTGAACAAGCAAGGATCATTGCCGGAGAGCATGATTGTCAGCTCGTAATCGGAATTGGTGGGGGCTCGCCGATGGATACAGCTAAAGGGGTTGCCATGTGTGCAACAAACAGGGAATCCCTTCGCGATCTGATCAACATGGATGATCTTCCGGCGGAACCACTTCCTGTGATCTGCATTCCAACGACCTCCGGAACAGGTAGCGAGGTAACACCCTACGCTGTTTTCACAGACCGGAATTCCCGAAAAAAATGCGGATATGCAAATGCAAAAATCTTCCCCCAGGTAGCTCTGGTTGATCCGGAACTTACCTATACAGTGCCCAAACCGGTTATCATCAACACCGGGATGGATGCCCTGACCCACAGCATCGAAGCCTTTTTATCTGCAGATGCATTTCCCATGAATGATATCTTTGCGATCGAATCAATTCAGCTGGTATTGAAAAACCTGAAACAAGCAGTTATAAAAGACAACGAAGCGATGAACCGGATGGCCTATGCATCTATGCTTGGAGGGATTGCTATCACCCACAGCGGGACGATTCTGCTTCACATTATGGGCTATCCGCTCACTGTTTACCAGAGCATCCCGCACGGGAAGGCTAATGCGATCCTGCTTCCTGCATTTCTGAGGTTCATGAGAGAACATTCCTGGGTGAAAGAGAAAGTCCGTTTCATCGATAACATGTTCATCGAAGCCGGTGGCGTGGAGCAATTTGTCAATGACCTGGGAATCTCAACCAGGCTCTCTTCTTATGACATCAGGGAAGAAGATATTGATAAGTTTGTGGAAAAAGTGATCGTGAAAAGTGATGTGAAACTCACACCGGCCAGGATCAGTAAAATGGAGATTGCCAAGATTTATAGGGATGCTGGATGCTAGATGCTGGATACTTGTTTATTGATGTTGGATATTCGATGTTGGATATTGGATTCTTGAACCTTGAATCTTCCGCGAGCGCTGAAGCTACTCTGCGGAGGCGCTGAACCTTGAATCTTACTTCTTCTTCGCTGCTTTTCTCTCGGCTCGTGAGTACTTTCTAATCTCTCCCGATTTGAGTTGTTTTATGTAATTTTTCAAATCCCTGCTTACTTCCGGGGCAAGGATGATCAGACCCAGAATATTCGGGAAGCCCATAGCCAGAATCATCATGTCGGAGAAATCGATCACCGAACCCAGGTTGGAAGAGGAGCCGACAACGATAAAACCAAGAAAGATCACAAAATAGACAAATTTGGCTACGCTTCGATTACCGAACAGTTGTCTTGAGAGGCCACCAAAAAGGTAATCGAATCCTTTTAGTCCATAATAGGACCACGAGATCATGGTAGAATAGGCGAACATGAAGATGGCAACCACCAGCAGGTAGGGGAACCAGGAGAAAACCGATTCAAATGCCTGGCTGGTCAACTGTGCACCCTCCAATCCCTGTGGATTCTCAAACGTGCCGGTAAAGATCAATACAAGGGCAGTCATGGTACAGATGATCACGGTGTCGACAAATGGTTCCATCAGGGCCACGTACCCTTCGGTAATGGGCTTGTCGGTTTTCACAGCTGAGTGCGCAATGGCAGCCGAGCCGACACCAGCTTCATTTGAGAAAGCGGCGCGCCGGAAGCCAATGATCAGTACGCCGATGATGCCCCCCTTGAGGGCTCCGGGGCTAAATGCTCCATGCCAGATCATGCTGAAGGCATCACCTGTATGTTCAATGTTTATAGCGATGATGACCAGCGCTGTGCCCACATAGATCATGGCCATAATAGGTACGATCTTGTCGGTTACCCTGGCGATACTTTTAATCCCACCAATGATGACGATCCCAACCAGTACTGCCAGCCCGATACCGAACCAGGCTCCGAAATCTTCGATGCCGGGAACTACATAAGCGAGCTGGGAAAAGGCCTGGTTCGCCTGGAACATGTTTCCACCGCCGAAAGATCCTCCGATAACCAGCAAGGCAAACAGTCCGGCCAGAAACCAGCCCAGCCACTTCAGCTTCTTCTTCTTTAATCCGTCACGGAGATAGTACATAGGACCACCAGAGACCACGCCGTTTTTATCAATTTTGCGGTATTTCACCCCTAATGTACATTCAATAAATTTGGAAGACATGCCAAGTAATCCGGCTAAAATCATCCAGAAAGTGGCACCAGGTCCGCCAACGGAGATAGCGATAGCGACACCGGCGATATTACCCAATCCGACGGTAGCGGAGAGAGCTGTGGTGAGGGCTTGAAAATGGGAAACTTCCCCCGGATCATTGGGATCATCATATTTTCCCTGGATCAGCTGAATTGAATGTTTGAATCCACGGAAGTTGATGAACCGTAAGATGATCGTGAAGGTGATGGCGCCAAAGATCAACCAAACAACAATAAAAGGGATATCAGAAGTCACAGGATCTCCTTCGCTATTAATATAAGGCTCCCCGTATTCGTCGTAAACAATGGGATCGTGCATTCCGGAGTAGGCAAATGGATCCCAGAAGAGGACATCAGTCATAACTTCCACGATGGGAGAGAAAGCGTTATCGATCTCTTCACTGATCGTCTCTGCCTCTTCTTCGACCTGAACCACAACCGGCTTTTTGCCCAGGGTAACCTGGAGTGAGTCTTGTGCGAAAAGCAATCCGGAAGTCAATATTAGGATAGCAAACAGGATACCTCTAATCTTCTTTATCATAGTGGTTTTCTATCGGATGGGTAAAAAGTGGCTCAATTTATTAAAAGTATCTTAAATAGGGATACGATTCGACAATTTTTTTCTAACTTGCTTACATTAAATATGGGTTCACAAAACTAATAACTAATTTATAATCAATAGGTTACAAGGCCCCAAAAACAGGCATTTCCTAACTTTCTCTAACGTATTGATTTTTAAAATCATACAGGGGTCATTTGTGCCAAATTTAACCATTTTCTGCATGTTTTCTGCCTTAAAATTGACTGGGTTAGGAAATTTTAGTTTTATGAAAACCTGTGACTCTATCGTTGTAATATTTTGTTTGCTTGATATTTAGTTTCCTAACTCTTAATTTATTGGTATTTGCTTCATGAAAAATCTCATAGACTTTCACAAAACTGGAGGATACCAATTATGCCGTATTCAAATTTACTATTTGACTTGGCCGAGTTACCACCTGCTGTCAAATATGAAAAATTCTTTGAAAACCTTCCAATGCTTCAAGAAAACATCCCTAAGACCGGAAGACATCCGATAAGCAGAAACTGTATGCTCAAAGCCTTAATTTACAAATCATTAAGACGTTTTCCTTATCTGACGGATTTAAGCTTTGAACTCAATAATAATCCAAGTGTATCCAAAGCATTAGGTTTTAACCCATTGAAACCAGCTCCTTCAACCGAACGCTTCTCATCATTTCTGCACGACACCAAACATCATGAACTCATCTCTATACATCAACAATTGGTGCAAGAATTAATCACAGTCGGTGTTTTATCCGGTAACTCTATTGCCATTGATTCTTGTCCCATTGTCACATTACTAAAAGAAAACAATTTGAAAACCTCCATAACGGACAGATTTGATAAAACCAAAAAACCTGCTGGAGATCCGGAAGCCCGATTAGGTGTTTTGATTCATTTTCCAACTCCATTTAAAAAAGAAGTCCGGTACTTCTGGGGGTATCGTAATCATGTGATCAATGATACAGCTACTGAACTTCCAATCTGGGAGATTACTAAGCCTGCAAATGTCTCTGATATCAAAGTTGCAAAGGATCTTATACAAGAAGCACGCTCCTTTTTCAATTTAACTATCCAGGCGGTGATGGGTGACGCCAACTATGATTCCGAGAACTTACTGAGATTTATCATTAATGATCTGAACGCATTGGCTATTATTCCTCACAATCCACGAAATGAACAGCCCAAAGGTTATCAGATCAAAGGTGACAAAGTGATTTGTGAAGCAGGTCTTGAAATGTATCGCAAAGGCAAAATGCGTCCTAAGAAATCCGGTATTCTTTATTGTCAATATACCTGTCCCATCATTTATAACAAACAAATTCGATATCAGCACATCACATGCCCGGTGCTTCACCCAAAATTTTTCAAAGGCAAAGGCTGTAATGTACTTATTCGAATGGAACCAAACATCCGATCTGAAATTGATTATAACACACAGGAATTCAAAGAACTATATAAAAAACGTACCTCTGTTGAAAGGATTTTCTCACGATTGCTGGCCATTGCAATGCAAAATCCAACTGTAAGAGGTTATAATGCTAATTGCAATCATGCAACTATTGCTCATATCTCAGTATTATTGGTAGCTCTGACAGCATATAGAACAGGGCAACAGGATAAAATAAGATTTGTGAAATCATTTGTGCCAAATTTTTTGACTTGAAATTTTTTAAATTAGTTTTGTGAACCCCTATACATTAAATCTAAATAGTTATGGCAAAAAGCATTCAAAGTAAAAAAGAAGATCCCGGAGGAGGTAACTCCGGAAAGGTGACGCCAAAATTGAAATTCTGGATCAGTCTGGCAAAATGGTTCATTGTAAGCGTGGCATTTGTAGTTGCAACCAAAGTCATTGATACCGGATTTCGTGAGCGTGCAGCCGACCTGACCGAGTTGAAGTTTTACGATCGATATGTTACTGAATTGATTGTGCTGAATCCCAATCCGGTCAATCGGATTATGCTGGCGGAATATCTTATCTGTGTATCTCCTTCTGAAAAAGTACGAGAGAGATGGCAGGTATATTATGATTCAATTTATCCCGAATACCTGGCATATGTTGAACCGATCCTGATGGAGATAGAACGGCTGGATGCACGTCATGCCAGCCTTGCCAGGCTGGATAAATTGACAAACTCAGAGTCAATAGAGTTGAAGAAAATAGCTGAAAAACGTTCAGTGTATCAACAGCTGTTAAATCCTCCATTTCAATTGCCTGAAGACGAATATCTTCACTGACCAATACAGAAAAACAGTATTAAATAAATAGAAATATATTTAGATATACGGATTTATGTGTATTTTTGTAGTCTAAAAGAAAGAACATTATGAAGCAAATTATGTTAATGGTAGCTGTTATTCTGCTTATTGCAGGAAGCGCAGCAGCACAAGACAAGGGTTGGGAAGTGCCGGCTAAGGCCAAGGCAATGAAGCCTACAGAAAATCTCGCTGATAAATCTGTCATCGCTGATGGGAAAGCTGTGTGGTACAAGCATTGCAAGGCCTGTCATGGATCAAAAGGTTTGGGTGATGGCCCGAAAGGCGCTATGTTGAAAGCCGATCCTGGCGATTTCAGTAGTGCAAAATTTCAGGCACAGACAGACGGCACACTCTATTACAAGACAATTACTGGAAAAGGTGAGATGCCTGCTTACGCGAAGAAGATTACCAATGAAGACGATCGATGGGCCCTTGTGGCTTATATGCGTAGCTTGAAGAAGTAATACAACTACACGGTTTTTCCGTGGCGTCTGAAAGAGGCAATGGTTTTTTCCATCGCCTCTTTTTCGTTGTATTTAGGATGGTAGCCCAGTTCCAGGCTTGCTTTTTCGGACGAGAACGTAAAATCGTTGCAGGTATAGATAACAGCAAACCGGCTGAACTTCGGAGTATAGGAGTGGAGTGGGCGGATCAGCCAGGCAACAGTTTCGCTCAACGCACCCATTCCATAGGCCAGCCACTGGGGAAGCCAGAGGTTTTTTGGCCAGATGCGGTATCCGGCACCGGTTACGATTTTATCGAAGAACTTGAAGAAATTAGATACGGGCCCATCAGTGATGAAATAGGCGCTTCCGGCTACACGGGGCTTCTGGTCCAATAATGCTTTTGCGGCCAGCAGATGAGCATACGCCACATTACGGACATATGTGTGCTGGCACTTCGACCGGCCGTTTCCCAGCCGCACATAAAATCCACCTTTCGCCATATTAATCAACGATCCGATATGATAGGGATCTCCTTCGCCCCCCAATCGACAATCGCTGCCGAGTGAATGACCACATCAATCCCTTCACAGGCATTGCGCACAGTTTCAAAGTCACGGATATCACCCCGGATATATTCGACCTCCTTGGGTGTATTTCCAACAGGATCAAGCACATCCAATACACGTATTGAACCAGGTTGAAAAGGTGTATCGCTATCAATTAACTCACTGATGAGAGCTTTTCCGAGAAAACCGCATCCACCGGTAACAAGCACATTCGGATGAAAGGTGTTTTGTGTATCTGGCATAGGGTATCGTGATTCTTCCGTTTATGAGGCAGCAAAAATAGTCAACTCTCTGTGGAAAATCTCTATTTTTGTGCATTGAATTTTTATGAATGATGTATAAAACCATCTCCCTGATCAGAGGAAGACAGGATGAATCTTACGATGGATTCAGAACCAGAATCTTCGCAGTATGTGAACAAATTAATTCGGCAAACAGCGCGGCCAGACTTTGTGTTACACTGACGGAAGAATCCCCGCCACGATTCTCGATCATCCCTTTCAGTAAGAAAAAAATCGCTGCGGTCTCCTTTTTCGATGAATCCGATGCAGTCAAGAAACTTGAAGGAGCAGAAGGTTTTGCAGGAACCTTCCATGTGACCGAAGCGCTTCCGGTTTCCTATCAAAAAACCTGGACTGACGGCGACGTGACACCCGGTGTTTGCTTACTAACCCTGTTCAGGCAGAAACCGTCGATCGACTATCCGACCTTTATTCATCGGTGGCATAACAGCCATACCCCGCTGTCACTGAAAATACATCCCTTGTGGCACTATAACCGCAATGTGATAAATGAATCAGATCCAGGTGACGATATCACACACTACGACGGCATCGTAGAAGAGCATTTCCGGGATCCCTCTGACCTGCTCAATCCCTTCAAATTTTTTGGTAATCCCCTGATCATCATCGGGAGGATGCTGCAGGTCTATATTGACGTGAAATCGTTCATAGATTACGGAAGCATTGAGAGTTACATGGTGAGGGAGTACTGGATCAGTGATGACTAGATATCTGGATGACTGGATAACTGTTACTTCGTCGCTGCGCTCCTCGCAATTGTAAGTGTTAAGTAATTCGATGAAACAAAAAACCCCGCCAGTTTCTTGACGGGATTGTGGCATCGACTGGAATTGAACCAGTGACACAAGGATTTTCAGTCCTCTGCTCTACCAACTGAGCTACGACGCCATATTGGGAGTGCAAAGGTAGTACAAATTTCAAAAAAACAAAGTATCTTTATTGCGCACTATTGCCATTATTGCCATTATTTGGATGATTGATAATTGTATTATTTTTGGCAATCTTGTGCAATCATGCGCAATAATGTGCAATATATGATAGTAGTTCTCGATTTCGGAAACACCAATCAAAAGGCAGCAATTTATGACGGCGAGCAGTTGATCAGGCTGGATCAATATGACCGGTTGGATTTACCTCTGCTGAAAGATATCCTCGAGGAGTTTCCACAGATACGGGAAGGGATTGTCAGTTCTGTCGTCCATTGCCCCCAATCCATCAAGAAGTATTTGAAAAACAGACTGAGCTTTTTTATTGAGTTAACCAGTCGTACACCAGTTCCTTTGGTCAACCGGTACAAAACCCCCGGGAGCCTGGGTAAAGACCGGCTTGCCTGTGCGGTAGCGGCATCCTGCCTCTTTAAGGGAACCCCTTCCCTTGTTATCAACGCCGGCACATGCATCACCTACGACCTGGTCAATGCAAAGAACGAGTACCTGGGAGGGGCGATCTCGCCAGGAATCAGAATGCGGCTGAAGGCTATGCATACTTTTACCGGGAAACTGCCGTTAGTACACCTTCGGGATCCCGGATCCGTCATTGGAAGTGATACCCGGGACTCCATGCTTTCAGGAGCTGTTAACGGGGCGGTTGCAGAGGTAAGGAGTATGATCCAGCAATACCGGAAACTGGAACCAAACCTACAGGTGATCCTGAGTGGCGGAGACATGGAATATTTGGATAAACTCCTCAAAATTCGCACCTTTGCATTCCCAAACATTGTGATGGTCGGACTAAAACACATTCTCGAATACAATCTTCAGTATGCCAGCTAAATCCCGGTTCCTTTTCCTTCTGATCTGTTTCCTGACGGTTAGCTCCAGCTTTGCGCAGATCCGCATTGCATCTCCCTATTCTCGTTTCGGAATCGGTGACCTGGCCGACAACAACAATGCCTGGAACCTCTCCATGGGTCAAACCAGTTATGCCATTCGCAGTCCGTATCATATCAATTATGGGAATCCGGCATCCTATACAGCGTTCGACTCTCTCTCATTTGTTTTTGAAGGAGGATTTAACGCAGATATCGTTCAACTCTCATCCAATGTGCAAACAGTTACCAGTAACTACGCTTCTCTTGGCTATATCCTTTTCGGATTACCCGTAACCAAATGGTGGAGAACCAGTTTTGGTCTGGTCCCTTTTAGTGATGTAGGTTACAACGTAATCAATTTGGAAATGTATCAAGGAATTGGAAATGTAGCCAGAGTATATCGTGGCGCCGGTGGGATCAACAGGTTCTACTGGGGAAATGGATTTAAACTATGGAAGAGCCTCTCTATTGGATTTAATATGTCGTATCTTTTTGGGAAGATGGAGCGTGAGGCGGTCGTTTTTTTCCCTGATTCACTCTACTATGCGAATTTGAAAGTGATAAACAATGTGACCATGAATGATCTCTATTTCAATTATGGCATTCAATATCATGGTAGGTTGAAGAATGACCTTATGATCAATGCAGGAGCAGTATTTGCGCTGGAATCCAAGATGAACGCTGAAACGGATTATGTGGCACATACTTTCTTCACCGGAGCATCAGGTATTGAGTACCCGAAAGACACGATAGCGATCGGAGAAGGCTTTAAGGGAAAAATAATCATTCCTATGACCTTCGGCGGGGGGATTGGATTGGAGAAGAAGAATAAATGGATGTTCAGTCTGGATTACCGATGGGCCAACTGGAAAAAATTTACTGCTTTCGATTTATCCGATTCTCTGGTAAACAGCCAGCAAATCAGTGCCGGAGCAGAATTTGTTCCAGATATCAACAGTTACAATAACTACTTCAAACGGATACGATACAGAGTTGGATTCATTTTTAACAACACCTACCTGAAGCTTAGAGGCAAACAACTGAACGAGTATGCAGTGACATTGGGTTTTGGCCTTCCATTACGAGGAGTGAGAACCCAATTGAATATCTCCATTCAAGCAGGTATTCGCGGCACAATGGAATCGGACCTGATCAGGGAGAGCTACCTGCGGTTCGTCATCGGTTTTTCCATTTATGAACGATGGTTTGTCAAACGTAAGTATTATTAGTCTTGAAGTCGATCTTCACCAGGATATTTTATACTGTTTTCACTCTTTTATTTCTGTGGATTGGTTTCCAGAGTTGTCGACGCGAGATTAAAACAATAGATGTCGAGATTGATACTGTATCACAAGCCTTGATGTCAGCAAAAGATATTGATGTAATCTTCAGTGACTCGGGGTATTTGCAGGCCAGGGTAACCGGTCCGGTAATCAAGCGGTTTGCCGGGGATTCCCCCTGGCTGGAGTTTCCCGAAGGCTTCCGGGCGGAGATGTATGATTCGGCCCAACGAATTGAGACCACTATCACAGCTGATTATGGCAAACGAATTGAGAGGACACGCATCATGGAGGCCAAAGGGAATGTGATCGTCCGCAATGAGTTCAAGAATGAACAACTCAACACAGAAGTCCTCATATGGAATGAATTAAGACATACGATCCATACAGAAGCTCCGGTAAAGATAACCACCCCCAATAAAGTCCTGTATGGAACCGGCCTCCAATCAAATGAGACTTTCAGCAACTATACAATCCTCCATCCAAGAGGGGAAATGAAGGTAGAGAAAGATTCTCTTTAGGTTCAAGACACAAGACTCAAGAATCCAGGATCCAGTACGTTTTCCCTTGGTGTTTTAACCAGAATTGAGTAATTTTGCCACCTGTTTTAAAATTAGGATAAGAATGGCGATTATTGGAAAAATAAGAAAACATTCGGCTCTTGCTGTAGTTATTGTAGGTATAGCCATAGCTGCATTTGTGATTGGTGATTTCGGAAAAGGACAAATCCGTGCAGTTACAGACATAGGATCGGTGAACGGAGAGGAGATACCTTATACAGACTTTAATTACAAAGTTGAAGAGAACCTGGAGATCCAACGGGAGAATACCGGATTGGAGACGGTTACTGAGGAGGTTGCTTACAATGTCCGTCAGAATACATGGAATACGATGGTCAGTAGCCTTGTGACTGGTGAAGAGTTTCAGAAACTTGGCCTGACCGTTTCTCCGGATGAACTGTTTGAGCTGGTTCAGGGCCAGCATCCACATCGGTATATCCTGCAGTATTTCAAAGATCCCAACACAGGCCAGTATGACCCTGCAATCGTACTGAACTATTTACGCAACCTGGATCAAATGGAGCCTCAGGCAAAAGCTCAGTGGCTTCAGTTTGAACGTGCAATAAAAGAAGACCAGTTTCAGTTAAAGTTTAACAATTTGATTGCTAGATCCTACTATGTTCCTAAACAGATCCTGCATAAGCAGTACGAAATGCAGAGCAAATCATGGAACATTCGTTTCATCTCACCGAGTTACTATACGATTCCGGATAGTGTTGCGACTCTGACAGATAAGGATTACAGGAATTTTTATGAGAAGAACAAGATCTATTTTTATAACGATCAACCATATGTTGACCTGGACTTTGTGGTATTTGAGGTGAAGCCTTCAGCGAAGGACCGAAGGGATATAGCAGAGGATGTTACAACACTTTACGCCGACTTCCAGACTGCCAATGACCCGCTTGCGTTTGTCAATGCCAACTCAGACAAGAAATACGATACCAATTTTATCAGTGGCGATAATCTACCGATGAGATTGGATTCATTACTTGTCAACTCACGGATCGACGGTTTTGTGCCTCCGTACGAGGAGAACAGCGCCTGGTATATGGCCAAGCTTCTTGCAAAAGCGGAACGTCCTGATTCCATGCAAGGATCCCAGTTGCTCGTCACCTGGGCCGGTCTGGGTGTTGCAGAGAATGTTACCCGTACACAGACTGAGGCAAAACAGCGTGCTGATAGTTTGCTGGCCCTCCTCAGAACCAATCCTTCCAGATTTGCAGAAGTCACTAAAGAAACTTCCGACTACCCTACAGCAAAAGAAGATGGCGGTCTTCTCCCCTGGTTCCCCGATGGGAATCCCAACGTGAGCCCCTTTTTCGATGCCGGGATTTCGATGCGGAAAAACGAAGTGAAGATCATCGAAACACGTCTCGGATATTCGTTGTTCCTTTTGTCAGAAAAATCTGAAGATCGACCCAAGATCAAGGCAGCCATTCTGCAACGGAATATTGAACCAAGCAGCAAAACATTCCAGGATTATTATACACAGGCCAGCACGTATGCAGGCAGATATAATAACCCCATAGCATTTGATACCGGGGCTATTTCAGAAGGGATCAATATTCGACATGCTCAACAGGTCAAGGAAATGGACTATACGGTCACGGGCTTAAAGAACGCACGAAATGTAATCAGGTGGTCGTTTGCTGAACAGACTAAAGTAGGAGAAGTTTCACCCGTTTTCGACCTGCAGGGTGTCTATGCTGTCATATTACTAAAGGATAGATACAAGAAAGGAGAACCACCCCTTGATCAGGTGAAAGAGAGAATCGAACCCAACGTAAGGAATGCTAAAAAGATTGAGATTCTGGCCGGACGGCTGGAGGAGGCAATGAAGAATCAAACGGACATCCACACACTGGCTGCTGCATTCAATACAAGGGTCGATACGACCACGGTAACCTTTTCCGGGATGAGCCGTTCACAAATAGCCAGGGAGAATGAAGTAATGGGCAACGTGTTTGTATCACCTCCTGGCATATTAGCAGGACCCTTCCAGGGGAACCTTGGTGTTTACGTGGTGATCGTGGACAACATCACCGATGCTCCGGCAAAAGAGAATTATATGGCTGAAGAGAGATCTGACAAACGTGCATGGACCAACCGTGTTTCCAATTCTCTATACGACGCACTAAAAAAGCAAGCCGACATTGTGGATAACAGGATTCTGTTTTACTAATGGGTGATATAGAGTTATGGTTAAATGGTAAAGATCACTCCACCACCATCTTCTCCACCCCAATCACCTTTTTGCCATCTGTCACTTTAAGCAGATAGATGCCGGGATTGAGGGTGGAAACATTCAGGATTTCTTTTTTCCTGTTGGCAGGAATACTGGAAGTGAGTTGAATACGACCAATGAGATCCACCCCGATAAGGAATCTCCCCAAATTGGTCCACCTTCAACAAACCATTCTGTTTTTCGTTTTAATGTCAATGATTTGCCATTATCGGTGGAGTGAAATAATCCATTCCAGGGAATTCCGTTTGAATCATAATACCACAAACAACTAAGATAAATCTCAGCGGTATCAGCGCCTCTTGTTATTAATCGATATGAGTAACATACCTGGCTAACAGTTGTAATACCTAATCCAATGCTTAGAAACATTGGAATCGGCTGCCATCAGCAAGTAGGTGTCGCTGAGGTCGATCAGTGAAAAGACTGAATCATCCAGGGGAGGAGGATTTAAAATGTCATTTTCAAACCAGGTGATAGCATCCGGATAATTCTCCATCTCCACATCGCAATTATTTTTTAATCTGTAGATAAGATGGTCAGTTACCGAGTCCTGGTGAAGTTCCGGAGTTGAATCATAATAGATTTTCAGGCCGGCAAAGTTCTGATTAGTTAAACGCGTTAGTGGGATCAGCTTTTTGGCCGATTCCCTGGCAAAGATGGATCCCGGGGGTAGTTCGTAATAACCGATTCAGAAATGCAACGCTTCGTTCTGACGCAATTAATCGCTCCACATTCAGAGGGCAGGAAGCACCTGTAAAGCCGCCATTAGAGGAGGCTCAAGCTGGAAGGCCGCAAAACCTGCAGCGTCATTCATGAAGGCTCTCCAATGTATTCCTCTAGTAGTCTTTCAGACAACGGACAGAAAGACCAGCATTTTTTATTCCAAAATCACGCCAAATCATCGGAAGATCAAATGTGATCTTCCGACCCGCAGCTGAAGTCGTTCCCGGGTATTCAGTGGATGACCACCATCTTCCACTATACTTTTTAGCCATGAAAAGACCCTCATTGTTACGCAATCCTCCAGGCAATGCGGTGAATCCGCTTTCGTTGGTTGCTCCTGTATTCGGTTCAAGCCAATATGTGGTTCCGGGTTCTTTTAGTTTACCTCCTTCATCGGTTCCCCGCCACTGCATGACCAGGTTTGCTTCATAGGCGCTCATCCCAAGGAACATTTCCAGTTCCATCCACTCGGCATCGCTGGGCACATGCCAGCCGGCCGGGCAGATTCCCTGAATGTTATTTAAGGTCGAATTGCTGCTTTCGGACCCATGCATCACAGCAGCCCAGGTGTATAATTTGCCATATGTGAGAGAATTGTAGACAGAATCATAATAGTTGAACCAATAGGGGGTTGTATAATCTCCGAAGATGGGGCCAACTCCCGTCCCGTTCACCAGTGATGTTCCATCGGCATAATGTGTGGAATTGAGGTTCTCGCGAATCCAGCACTGGTTTCCGATTTGCACCGTGTTGTATATATTACCGTCAAAATCTGTCACAGAAAGAGTTGAAGGACAAGGCGCAGATAAATAGAGTAAATAAAAACCCTCAGGCTGAGGGATTCGAACGATTGAACTCAGGTAATACCCTGCCTTAAAGACAGAAAACCGGACAGTATCTCCCGGTGTGTAAATAAATTCTGCCGGTATGCAGAGGGACTCCATAAAGGCGCTTTCACCGGTTTTGAGTTGTGAAGTACCCGGGAAATGTACGATTTCTGTTCCCCTTCCGGTTCCGTCGCCGAGCATCTTCGTGCTGTAACGAAGGTTAGAACCGCGAATTTCAATTAGCAATAATTGATTTGTTCCCGTTGTGATCCCCATAATGATCTGACCATGGTTAACCGAAATGGTCTGTTCCTGAACTGTTTGCCCGCTGAGGTCGTAGATGCCCACGATAACATGCTCTTCCCGCGGGACGTTCAGCATTAATTTCAGAAACCCGGGTTGATTCGAGAGAATCTGAATACTATAAGGGTTATGGAGATCATAAGGCCCGGTTCCCAGTATCGATCCTTTGCTCAGGTTTATCCGGTAGGTGGTCATTCCTACAGGCAAATCAGAAAACATGACCTGACTGTTATTATTCAGGTTGTCAAGATGGATAAAATTCAATTCCAGAGGTGTCTGATAATCCTGCCCGGTTAAACTGACAATCACATCCTGCGATTGTGAAGGAAGGGAAAATAAAAAGTGAAGTATTATCAAGTAAAAGAATTTGTTCATAAAGCGTATTACATATTGTATTTTCAAAAATAAGAAATAATTTATATCAGTTAGTCAGGATCATTCGTTTTGTATCTACCTCCTTCCCATCCACAACCAGTGAATATAAATACATACCTGCCTTCAACTCTTCACCTCTAATAACAATCTCATTCCGTTCTTGATTTGATAAGGGATAAGTTTTTAACAACTCTCCCTGAATATTGAAGATATAGATTTCACTAGTTGCCGCATTAACGTCCAGTTTATACCTTATTGTTGTTGAGGTTGAAAATGGATTCGGAATATTCTGGTAGAGAAATGATTTGAAGTTCCTGTAATTTGAGTCGTTTTGATAATAATCGTTTCCGGTTCCTGCTGATCTCGTGCCATTGTTTATTCTGAAATATTCGTTTATTAATGCGCGCATCTCTTCAATCTCTGACTGCTGTGTTTTAACAGCTTCAATTAACAATGGAATGATACTTTGATAAGCTACTCCTTTCGTTCCGTCAGGCATGGTGCGAACGACTTCAGGAACAATTCTTTCAACCTCTTGCGCAATCAAACCATAATATTTACGGCTTTGTTCAGCCAATAAGATAGCTAAGACTGCCGAATCGACGACCTGACCAGAATCAGCGAACAATTTCGGATCGGGATAAGTATAATAAGTATTCCCTTTATTGTCGGTAAAAACCACAGTATCCTGATGAGTATCCTCCTTCAGATCATAGGATATTCCTTCCAGTTGAAGAATTTTATACAAGGAACTGTCCAGCCTCTCAACATGTGTATTAAAAAGGGAATCGGAGCCAAACCATTGACCGTTGCAATAGATCTGGCCATTGCCATAAACGAAAAATTTGTGATCGCCGGAATAGTTTACAATATAACATTTTGACCATTGGTTTTGGGCGTAGGTAAGATTCATCCATGCATACGGTGTGAATATACTCGGCTGGAAATAGGTATACCCGTTTGGTTGAATCTGGAGGCCCCAGGCCTTACTGAGGCTTCCCAAACTTATATGGTTATCACTTTGTACCTTTATCTGGGCATTCAACGAAAGAGAGAGGAGGATGCCTGCGATAATTAGAATCTGATTTTTTGCTTTCATGGTATTTTGCTTTATTGGAATAAATCCGGATCTGTTTTAATCGTTCTGGCAGTGAAATCTGTTCCGGGAGAGAGTGTAAAACCCTGATCCAGGATGATGCCTTCTTTGCCCCAAAGGGTTATGTTAACTCCTGGGGGAATTATTGCAGAATGGCCGGGACCGCCAAGTCTAACGCTCTTATGAACCTTGAACATATCCGGATTGCTCATGCTAAAACTGGCCGGCCAAAATTCATAATTATATCCTTCGGTTAATTTATATGATCTGATATAGTCTATCTCAAAACCTTGTGTTAACAATGGATTTGGATTTGCCTCCAGATTTAAAGAAAGGCTTATTTGAAATTTCTGAGGCGTAGCATATTTAAATTCAGTGCATGTGTAGTAACTATTATCAGGATTTGGATAATTATAATAGCAGGAGTTAGTTGTATATTTAATCGAAGAGGTCAGATTCCCATTGATATAAAAATGTATCTCTTCAGGGAGCCATTCAACGGCAAAGATATTTTCCTGTCCAACATAGGATTGATTGAATTCAAGTGTTTGACAAAGCTTATTCCATGTTGGTAATCCTGTATCATGATAAAAGTTCTGCATTAACATTGAATTACTAGGGATGTAGAGCGACTTCTCAAAAACATCAATCTCATCGTAATCAGTCATCTGGTAAGGCCAGATGGTGCCGTACATCCAGAAACAGGGATATAGTGCAATGTCGGCCGGAAGATAACATTTCATCTCTATATATCCATAATGTATGGGATTTTGAGTCGCAACCCACCCCCCTGAGTAATAATATGTCTTCGTCACAGGAGTTTGGTTGTTGTAATAGGTGCATACAAACGGATCTCTTTCGACAATTTTTAGTTTAAGCTTACCAGATTCTACCTTTACGTTTTCCAGAGAATTGGAGAAGTATGCACTTGGCGACATGGGATGACAAATTCCGTTTCCCACAGTCCATTTTGCAGAATTTAATGTCGATCCAGTGAATTCATCACTGAAATCATTATATATCACCCATCCGGTTGTCTTTTCATTAAATGTTGCTGGAAATGAATTGAATTCATGAGTTTTTAAAATATATAAGCATGAAGTTTGATTATGCTCGGGAGTGATTGCATTTCTGGAAGCCGGAATTTTGTATAAAGTATTTTCCCATTGCTGAACTTCATTAAAAGGATTGAGATTTTCCGATATTGCTATTGAAAATGATTATGACACAAATTAACAACATACATTTGGTTAAGAAAAATACACTTTTCATTGGTTTTTGTTTATGGTAGATTTGTGTTGCTTCTGAATTGGAAGGAGGTTTTATTTCTCCTCATTTTTCATATCACAAAAATCATGCCAAAAACATAAACACCTCATAAACAGGTAGATAAGTGGGGGGGGGGGGGGGGGGGGGGGGGGTCCGATTTTTATAAGATTGAGGAAAAAAAAGGGACAGTGGCACAAATAATGGAACAATCACAACTTCGAATGTATGATGCGGGCGTGGAAAACCTGGTATTATTTCCCCCGG
>JACNKI010000228.1 GCA_014382125.1 Bacteroidota bacterium
ACCCTGATGGTTAGTGAAATCGGGCGTAAAAACTCCTTCCGGAGTCCCGGGAGTCCCTCCGATCAATCCGTTTCCCTGTAACTGGAAGGTATAGGTATTGAGGTCGGGGGAGGAGAGGAAATCGGAGAGGATGAAATAGCGATCCCGTACAAACAGGTTTTTCCGGATGATATCAGCGTCAAAGTATGTGGTTCGTACCTCCCCATAATCCAGCAGTGGGGTGTTGAAGAAATTTTCGATCCAGCAGGTGTTGGTTCCAACGCTAACAAATTCTCCGATGGGAGGTAAAGGACCTGAACCATTGATCAAGACAACATTGTGGTTAGATGCCTGGTTAATGGCAAACGACTCCAGGTAACCGGAATATCCGGGATCAACAGCCAGCAATTCGCCGTTTGCCATGATTGAGAAACTGCTGGCATCTCCCTGGTGATGGGCTTTCGCACCACTAAGCGGAATGTCATGTTTTCCGATGAAGTGCATGAAAACCGCGTCCTTATCGTTAGAAGAGCGAAAAATTAGCGAGCCGGCTTCAGGGAGGGCTCTGAACAGGGTGTCTGAAAAAGAGCCTTCCGAAACGTTTGTGGCAATATATTGGATGCGCCACATCGCATCACTCGGTGGGTAGGAGGGGTTTGGAATGTTAAAACGACTTTTTCCGGACAAAGAAGTGATACTTGTCCCGAAACCAATCGGACTATCATGAATAGCCGGTGAGCTGCCATCAGGCATCCGGATCAGATTCATCCACTCATACAGGTTATCATAATTGGGATCATACCAGGGATTTCGAATGTCCCGGGTTACTGCATTAAACGTCATCGGATAGTACCCGTCAGGGAGAAAATTCCAGAAAGCGCGGATAAAGGGGAACGCATTCTCAAACCCGTATTCAAAATAACCGGGCCCTTCAGCATATCCGGCAATCGTATCCGGTTCCGAACATCTTGGATAGATGCCGTTTTCACGAAAGAGCGTGTTGTCGAGATTCCATAACCCGGCATCGATCCAGTTTTGTGGCTGGTAGTCGGGATCAGGATTCTCGTAATCATTAAATAGGATAGCAGCCAGTCCAAGTGCCGAAGCTGTCATGATACTATGATTGTTGAACTGAAATTCGAAGAATTTTAATTGCCAGATATAAACCGTATATGTCGCCATAGCCCGGTGATAGAGATGGGCAGTGAAGGAAATCAACGAATCTTTTGCAGACTGCAGACTGAAAACTGTGGAATCAGTAGCTTGTAAAAGATCATACGCAATTAAATAGTTGATCAGCTCCTTCGAACGGTTTTGCCACTCCTGGTAAAAGATCCATCCCGACTGAAAACCAACAGCTGTATTGATCTCCTCAAGCAGTTGTTTGCTCTTCGCTATAAGTTGTTCTCGCTCCTGAATAGTTAACGGAATGACATTTTCATTTACAGGTTTGCTATCCATGAGTGCCACAAAAGCTGCCTCTTTGGCGATCAGTGCCCGCGTGCCCCGTTCGCCATTGGTAGTGTTTCCTGCCGGAATATCGCTATTGGCGTTGTCCCATACAAGTTGATAGAGATCATAAATCTTCGGATCCGACAGGGTATTTCGGATCGTGCCGATCTGAGTGGTATCAAGCAAGGTTCGGGGAAAAGAGGGATCAGCTCCGGCCGGATTCCATGAACCCTGAGGAAATCCTGTCATGGAACTAAAACAAAAAAGACTAATTATCAGGGTTCTGTATCTCAACTTGCTGTATATTAATGACTTTCTTTTCAAATATACATCAACTTTTCCAAAGTTGTCAACATTCCATTCTATTCTTTTCCGTTTGTTGTAGTTTTACTTCCCTGAATAGTGAAACGTGAAACGCGAAATTTCTTCCTTAATCTCTTACTCACCAACTCACTAGTTCACTAATTCACCAGTTCACCATGAATTAAGAAACCAGTATAATTCTAAATAACAAACTTATATGGGCGGAATATTTGGAACCATCTCCACTACTGATTGCGTGAGCGATCTCTTTTATGGTACAGATTATAATTCTCATCTCGGAACCCGGCGGGGTGGGATGACTGTGTTCAACGGTACCAGTTTTAAAAAAGTGATTCATAACATCGAGAACTCATATTTTCGAACCAAATTTGAGACGGATCTCCCCGGTTTTAAGGGAAACAGTGGCATCGGTGTGATCAGTGATACAGAATCGCAGCCGATCATTATCCGATCGCATCTGGGTGAATTTGCAATCGTGACCGTTAGTAAAATCAACAACATCGAAGAGCTGACAGAGCGGGCACTCAGTCGCCATCATTATTTCTCCGAGACAGGTTCGAATGGAACAAGCCCTTCCGAGTTAATCGCTATGTTGATCAATGAAGAGGAATCCTTCGAAAAAGGGATTGAAAATGTATACGATAAGGTGCAAGGTTCTTGTTCAATGTTGCTGTTGACCGGTAAAGGGATCTATGCGGCTCGGGACAAATTGGGACGCACCCCTATCATTTTGGGGAAGAAAGAGGGAGCATATGCTGTAAGTTCAGAAAGCACCTGTTTTGATAACCTTGAGTTTGAGATCGAGCAGGATATTGGACCGGGAGAGATCTTGTTTATTATGGCAGACGGTTACAAACAACTTAAACAGCCCAATGAAAAGATGCAGATCTGTGCTTTTCTCTGGGTTTATTATGGTTATCCGAGTTCTTGCTATGAAGGAATCAATGTGGAAGCTTGCCGGTATCGATGCGGAGCAGCTCTGGCACGAAGGGATAAAGTGGAGATCGATTTTGTCGCCGGAATCCCTGATTCCGGTATTGCACATGCCATTGGTTATTCCAATGAGAAGAAGATTCCGTATAAGCGGCCTTACGTGAAATATACCCCTACATGGCCGCGAAGTTTCATGCCTCAGAATCAGGAGATGCGCGATCTGGTAGCTAAGATGAAGCTAATCCCGGTACAAGATTTGATCAATGGGCAACGGATCGTTTTTTGCGACGATTCGATCGTACGCGGCACCCAGTTTAAAGATAATGTGAAAGCTCTTTTCCAGTGCGGAGCAAAAGAGCTGCATATCCGGCCGGCCTGTCCGACTCTGATCTACCCCTGCGAATTTCTCAACTTCTCCACATCCCGTACCACCCTCGATCTGGCCGGCCGGAGAGCTATCCACGAACTGGGTGAGGGGGAAGAGCACCTGGATGAATACGCCACTCCCGGAACCGACCGGTATGAGGCGATGATAGAAAAAATCCGCCTGCGACTGGGACTAACCACATTGCAATACCAGCACTTGAATGACCTGGTAGAAGCCATCGGATTACCAAAAGAGAAAGTCTGTACACACTGCTGGGATGGGAGCTCCTATTTTTAGTAATCCCTGTTATCCTGTATCACAACCTCCATCTCTGTTAACTCCAGAGCCACAAGGTTACCAAAACCGCTTCGTCCCTGGATGTAAGGTCCATTGTCAATGTCAATGAACTTGTAAAAGTTATTTTTCACAGCCAGCGTGATCAACTCCATATTAACCGGCACATGACCGTGGATGATCCTGCGGTTACCGATCTTCTCCGGAACGATCAAGTAATCGCGAAACCACAACATTGCATGTTTGTCTTCAAAGGGATCCTCTTTCTTGAAATTGAGTCCTGCATGGACCAGCACGAAGTTATCGAGTTCCACAAAGTACTCCAGATTACGCATCCACTCAATATAGTCGGGTGGGACATCCTTAAGGTGATTAACACCAAAACTGCGTAGTGTATTTTTTCCTCCAATAGCATTCCACGCTTTTCGCTTCCGTTTGGTAAAATTAAACAGCCAGGAGGTTCTGGCATTTACCTCCGCATCGTATAGCTCCACCATGAAATCTTCATGATTCCCTTTCAATACCGTAATGGTATATTCATCCTTTTGCAGGCTACGGACATAATCAATCACCCCTTTTGAATCAGGCCCCCGGTCGATGTAGTCTCCAAGCAGATAGATTTCGTCATACCGGGCAGGCCGGATCAACTCCTCCACCAAACACTTTAGCGTATTAGCACATCCATGTATATCAGGGATCACCCATTGCTTTTTCATTTCTTCTTCGCTTGATTTGCTACCTCCAGCATCAGCTTCTCAATGACTTCCGGGTCGCCGATGTAATAATCTTTCTTCAGGTTCATACCCTGATCAAATTCAAAAATGTAAGGGATTCCGGTAGGGATATTCACCATCGGGATATCTTCATCAGAAATATTTTTCAGGTATTTTACAATACCCCTCAGGCTGTTTCCGTGTGCTGAAACAACAATTTCGCCATGTTCCTTCAGGCTTTTCCTGATATGACTTTTCCAGTATGGAACAATTCGCTCAACGGTTTGTTTCAATGCTTCAGTTGCCGGGATCTCAGAAGGATCCAGATCATGGTAGCGATGGTCGAACCGGGCATGACGAGGGTCATCATCAGCAAGTGGAGGTGGAGGAACATCATAACTTCTGCGCCAGATGTGAACCTGCTCATCTCCATACTCTTCAGCTGTTTCGGCTTTATTTAAACCCTGAAGTGTCCCGTAGTGCTTCTCATTCAGGCGCCACGATTTATATACAGGAATCCATATCAGATCCATTTCATCAAGTACCAGATCAAGGGTTCGGATGGCCCGGGTGAGATAAGAAGTATAGGCCATCTTGAACTCGAATCCTTCCTCTTTCAGTGTGATCCCCGCTTCTATAGCTTCCTTAATTCCTCGCTCTGACAGGTCGACATCGGTCCATCCGGTAAAGCGGTTCTCCTTATTCCAAAGGCTCTCGCCGTGTCTGATTAAAACAAGTTTATACATCGTAACTGGCATTGCTTTAAGTTGTCAAAAATAAGAAAATTGAACAGATTATACTATATTTGCCCTCCTTCAATTCCATGATTCATGAAGAACTATAATCGCCTGAATACCCTCCTTGCATGGGGGGTTTTCCTGATCGCTTCCATCGTTTTTATCATCACCTCAGAGCCTACCATGAGCTTCTGGGATTGTGGTGAGTATATCGCTACTGCCTATAAACTGGAAGTAGGACACCCTCCAGGCGCACCGCTTTTCCAGATGTTAGGGAGGTTCTTTTCCTTGTTTGCGATGGGTGATACCGCCCTGATTGCCCGAATGGTCAACACCATGTCGGCTTTTTCGAGTAGTTTCACCATCCTCTTTCTGTTCTGGTCGATTACGATGATAGCGAAAAAGATCGTTCTGCGAAATGGAGAAGAGATGAATAATGGGAAGATGTTCACGATATTCGGGGCTGGATTAGTCGGTTCCCTGGCATATACATTTACTGACTCCTTCTGGTTTTCTGCTGTGGAAGGTGAGGTGTATGCGATGTCATCTTTCTTTACAGCAGTGGTTTTCTGGGCTATCCTGAAATGGGAGGAACATGCAGACGAACGGCATGCATATCGCTGGCTGATCCTGATCGCATACCTGATGGGACTATCTATTGGTGTCCATATGTTGAATCTCCTCGCAATCCCCGCGATCAC
>JACNKI010000038.1 GCA_014382125.1 Bacteroidota bacterium
GATCTGTCGTCACTTGTTACTCACAGGTTGATATTCTTGAATCAGTTGGACAAACTCCCGGAGGAGCAGGCTATCATGTCAATTACGACAGTGCTTCACAACGATTGTTCGTTGGTTGCGGAACCAGCATCTGGATCTATGACACACGGGATACAGCCAATTACCATGTCATTGGACGACGTCCCCTCATGGGGATGGTGAATGAAACAGACCTCTATGGTGACATTCTTTTTGTGGCTGCCACACATGATGGTGTATGGGCATTGGATGCTTCATCCGATACGCTCAACCCCATTGCCCATTATCAGATGTCCGGCGACTCAGCTGCATACGATCTCTGGCGAACAAACGACACATTGTATATTGCTGACGGCAAGCAGGTCAGGATGCTGAAGTTTGACTCAACCGACTCCTTCACCAGGCTAACCACATTTGGTCCTGACAACTCTTTCTGCGTTACCCGAAAAGGAACATATGTGGCGATAGGTGCACAAGGTATCCCGCATGGGACTGTGATGGTATACCATTATGACAACCTGGAGACTCCTTTGGCTATATGGCAAAACAACAATGTATGGAACCTGCAGGACATTCAGTTTGGTGACCTGCAGGATGATATCATCTATGTTTGCGGAGGCGCTCAGAACCTGCTCTTTACAGCGAGCTATTTTTATGCACTGCACCACGACAGTGTTTTTCTCAGTGCTGTGGATAGTTTTAGTGTGCCTGGTATTATCGGGTTTGCGCAGGCTAACATCAATAACATGGATTCCCAAAATGATACTCTCTTCATCTCCACTGGTGCCGGACTGAATAATTTATTTCAGACCATCGTACCGGTATACGATGCCACCGGATTACCCGATACCAATATGGTTCACCTGGCGAATATCCGACCCGGACTGTGGCACTTCGATGTAGCTCGCATGGATGGTACGCCTTACCTGGCTATGTCGTCGGAGTGGCTTGGTGTGTTGATTAGTGATGTTTCTCAGCTTCAACCGGAAGATACCCTAGGATTGCTCTCTACAACCCATCCGATTCCCTCCAGGGGTATCCGATACTGGATATCGATAGCACCAACAGTGACGTCAATGGATTATTGATTTCAGGAGATACGATCTTCTGCGGCAAAAAGGTAGAGAACACCTATTACCTGGCTATGTTCAGGGTGGTCAACGACTCGCTGATTCTCCTTGACACTGTAACAGCGCCAGGAGAAATCAGTGGTATCTCCAGGGATGGATCTACTGTTGCTATCACCTGTGGAAGGTTCTGGTTTGCCTGGTATTATGTGGAAGGAAATACCCTGATTCCTATAGGGACCCATTTCGACTGGTATATCAATCCACAAGGTCTCTACCTGAAAAACAACCTTGTTTACCTTGCCGACAAGTTTTTCGGCATGACCGTATACCAACTCACTGAACCTCCTGAAGCCTCTATTGTAGCTGAATGTCGCGGCACGGAGGGTTGGAAAAATTTATTTGGAAGCACCAATATAACGGTTGGTCCTGAAGGTAAGATCTTTCTCAGCGACTTCCAGGCCGGGGTGATAATCATCGAACCATATGATACCATACTCATCCCTGTTTTTGAGACCAATAGAGAATCCACAACCTCCCTTAAAGCCATTCCTAATCCTTTTACCACATCTACGCGGTTATATATTCCGTCAGATAAAAAACTGGATTGTGTTGAAGTGGAAATCTACTCCATTCAGGGTAAATTGGTCGATTCTTATTATTTCTCTGAAATCCTCTCTGGTTTCCCGGTCCGGATCAACAGGAATTCTCTTCTGTCAGGGATGTATATCTGTACTATATTATCGAAAGGAGTTTTCATTGCTTCAGGGAAATTAGTAATCTATTGAATCGTAAAACGTGAAATGTGAATTGAAAAAGGGACGACTCCGTATTCGGAATCGCCCCATCAGGATTAAATGAATCCCTTACCGTTTATAACCAGAGAAATATCGTTCCGCTATTAGCTCCGTGGTACCAGTCCACTTTATATTTTGTCGGGCATGGCGGAGGTGTTACAGGGTGGTTGTTGTGATCGTATCCGAATGTCAATGTAGCTCCTTTGTCGGCGCTGGGGATATCAATTGACTGGATTCCGTTCACTGGTTTGAAGCCACATGTCTGCCAGTAGTGAACCGGGTGTGGAGTGGTGATAAAAAACTGGTCGCCATTACGAGCCACACCCCAGGTTACGAGGTCGGTATATTCACCTACCTGTCCGAATCCATCCACGCCGATAATAAACTGCCCCAGCGATCCGGTATAAAAACACCGGCGGGCAATGTTCCATGTGCGATTGGTTCCATCTTCGAAGTTCACAGTCATAAAGCCATGTGTTCTATGAACAATGTGGTTGATACCAAATCCGAGTTGAATAAGGAGACCACCTGTGATGTTTTTATGCGTTTTGACCCCGTTGATGATGATGGTTTTCTGAGTAGCTACTTTCGTTACCTGCAGGTTGATGATCTTTACCATTACGGTAGCACCTTGATTATACCAGTGTGTGGCAACATGTTTTTTAACTTCAACCTGGCCGGTCCGGTAAAGCGTTTCAGGACAATTGAGCCCATGGTATGTAATGTAATAGGTAATGGTGTCATTAACTACATTCGTAGAGTCAATGGTGGCGTTGCAGGGTAGCCATGTGATAGATTTCAATCCACCACCGCTGAGCATGATCTCGATATCGAGGTTAATGTCGTCATCGATCTGTTGAATTTGGTTATCGTCTTGCGAAATTTGTTGAATGGATGTGGATCCGTTTGGCGCCGGATCAACAATCGGGTTGTCTTTCTTACATCCTGTGACTACCAGAGCGATAGCAGTGATCAGGACGAAGCTGAGTTTGATTAGAGGTGTTGTTTTCATCATGTTTGATTTTAAGTTTCTGCTTATAATACACCAGGTTGACGGGTTACCCTGATAAGGCGTAGGAAATAATATACCTTATTCCACCACCAACGAGAGCTCCGTCACTGCACAGACTCCAAAGTATCCGATGGCGCCTTCGCTTAGGTTTGTGGAAACGTTGGCGTTGGCTGTAGGGAACATGCTCCCCTGCCAGTTGGTCTCCAGAAGCAGGTCCCGCAGAAATCCGGTATGATCCGAAGAGAGTGAGTAGCGTTTTTCCTCTATGATGCTGCCGGCAGGAAAGGTTGTCTGCTCCATCACCGGGGCAAAAATCTGACTGACATCGAGTGTAGAGAGGGTGAAAAAGAGAAGCCGTGCCCGGCAGCTTTCCGGATCCTGGGTTTCGAAGCCCGGAACAACCGACCAGTCAATTGTTACTTCCCACATAGCCGGATTGTCAACCGTAAAAGCCGAAGCGACCCAATCGATATGATACCATTCATCGTTTTCATTCTTCTTGTATATCAGCTCATTGAACACCTTACCGGGAACCATAGAGGCTTTCGCAGAATAGTTCCGGTTCTGCCGGCTAATCTGCAGCGTATAGCTGGTATTCAACAGGGCAACGAAGAGGGAATCGGTGAAGTAATATCCCGGGTGGATGGTGTCTTCTTTCAGGATCCACAACGAATCGGCGTTGCTGATCAGCACGCTGGCTCCGGTAACAGCCTGGGGAGTTCCGTTCAAATCACTCATTGGGTATGTGATTCTGACCGATTGGGCCTTCTGCTCATCGGTCAGCCTCACATCCACGACAATCAACTGGCTGGTGTGGTCCGGGATAGGAAAATCAGCTTTTTTAACACATCCGGTCAGGATGATCATGAGAATGATATATGGTGTCCACTGCTTCATCAGAACTTGAATTGATAGTTGATCGACGGAATGATCCCGGCAACAGAGATCATGGTAGGTACCAACTCATAATCTCCGTTAAGGTTCGATGGTACGACATACTGTCCCTGGCTGTTCGAATACTTATTGAAACTGATTGAAAAAGGATTGGCTCGTCCATAAGCGTTGTAAACTGTCACAGCCAGATTGTGGCGGAAGCGATTCCCTGGTTTGTTTAGCCGATACACAATAGAGAGATCCAACCGGTGGTAGTCGGGCAGCCGTTCGTTATTTTTATCTCCGTACAGAGGAACGGTAGAGCCATTGTACTCATAAAAGCCGATGGGAGAGCTTACCGGATTCCCCGTCATGTATATCCAACTGGCTGAAAATGACCACCGCTTCCTGGTATCGTAGGAGACAAACAGGCAGAGGTTATTCGGACTGTCGAAGCTGGCAGGATAGGTGTTTCCATCATTCACCTCCGGAGTCTGGACCAATGACCGTGACCAGGTGTAGGCGATCCATCCGGAGAGTTTTCCAACCGGTTTTTGAAGCATCAATTCCAGGCCATACGACCACGCATTCCCAAACCGGAGTTCCCCTTCAACCAATGGATTGTAGAGCAGGTTGGCATGATCGGCGTAGTCGATATGATTCCTATAGTATTTATAGAAGGCTTCCGCAGAAAAGTGGAGCCGGGAGGAAGCAAATTTCAGGAAGTAACCCAGTGTCACCTGATCGGCTTTCAGAGGTTGGATATTGGGTCCTGCAGGAGCCCACACCTCGAGTGATGTGAATGGACCGGTTCGATCAGACAGCAACTGCATAAACTGTGTCGTTCGGCTGTAGCTGGTTTTCAGGGAAGATTGGCTATTCAAAGCAAATCCGACAGAGAGGCGTGGTTCGGAACTGAAAAAAAGGGAATAGTACCGGTTCCTGCCTACTGCCAGGGTATCGATCACCGAATGATTGGCGTCAAAATAGTAAATGGTGGTGGGACCAAAATTCTGCCATACAGGAAGGCGTATCCCATAATTGAGAGAGAGGCGGTTACCGATCTTCTGCTCATTGCTCAGGTAGAGCATATACTCCATAGATGTATAAGCCGGGACTTCACGTAGTTCCAACTGTTCATCATCTCCCTGCTGAGTCACATTTCCTGGATTTGAGTGGTAGCGGGTCACGGCAAATCCGGCCCGGAGCGTATTTTTCGGGTTGAGGAACCAGGTGAAATCACTTTTCAGGGTCAGGTTTCCGATGGAGGAATTCCAGTAGCTCTTCCGGTCTGATGAGAGATAGAGGAAGTAGTTATAGTGGCTGAAGTTGATGGTAGTATTGGAGAACAACTTCGGGTTGAAAAGGTGGTTCCAGCGCAATGTGCCTGCCAGGTTATCCCATCTGATTCCGTATGTGCGGTATACAGAATTCGTCTCGCGGCGAAACTCATCTCTTCCGGTATAAAATGTTAAAAAGAGGCGATCTTTCTGAGAAGGTTTGACGTTGAGTTTGGCATTGATATCATAAAAATAGAGGTCGAATGATCGGGAGTTATCCATCACGTAGTTCAACCAGTTGAGGGTGGAGAGACGACCTGAGAGCAGGAATGAAGCATTCTCTTTCACGATAGGGCCTTCAACTGTGAGAGAAGAGGCATAGGGCCCCAAGTTCCCGCCAAATCCAAACCGCTTCATGTTCCCTTCCCGGGCGGTGATATCAA
>JACNKI010000065.1 GCA_014382125.1 Bacteroidota bacterium
TGATCGGCTCATAATTCAGCTCTTGTATATTATTTCTTCTTTCTCTTTTCGACGATATACTTATTGCTTGCTTTCTTGCGTGCTCGTGTTTTAAATCCCTTTGCCGGCAATCCCGTGCGTGACCTCGGATGGCCTCCTGAAGCTCTTCCTTCACCACCACCCATCGGGTGATCAACCGGATTCATAGCAACGCCACGTGTACGAGGCCTTCTGCCTTTCCATCTGCTTCGGCCAGCTTTTCCTGATGACTCAAGACTGTGGTCAGGGTTAGAAACCATCCCCACAGTAGCTCTACAAGTCTGCAGAATCATCCGTGTCTCACCGGAGGGCATCTTGATAATAGCAAACTTGCCATCTCTCGACATCAACTGAGCAGAGTTGCCGGCACTCCTCACTAGTTTGGCGCCCTGTCCGGGACGTAGTTCAACATTATGAATGATGGTCCCGAAAGGGATCTCACTCAAAAAGAGGGTATTCCCAATATCTGGGGAAGCCCCTTTTCCAGAAAGAATCGTCATTCCTGTCTTAAGCCCATGCGGAGCAATGATGTACCGCTTTTCACCATCTTTGTAATGGATCAAAGCAATTCGGGCAGTCCGGTTCGGATCATATTCGATCGACTTGACTACTCCTGGAACTTCATCCTTGTCTCGCTTGAAATCAATCAGACGATACCTCTTTTTATGACCACCACCAACATAGCGAATGGTCATTTTTCCCTGGTTGTTTCTTCCGCCGGTCTTCCTTTTTGGAGCAAGCAAGCTCTTTTCAGGTGCTGATGTGGTAATCTCATCAAATGCGCTGATGACCTTGAATCTCTGACCGGGTGTTGTCGGTTTATATTTTTTAAGCGCCATTTATTTAAATATTGCTATAAAAATCAATAGTTTCACCTTCAGCCAATGTAATGATGGCTTTTTTATATGTACTTGTTCTGCCGGTTATTACACCGGCTTTTGTAAAACGTGATTTGTTCTTACCGGAATAGACCATGGTATTTACCTCTACCACATCAACGCCATACAAATCCTTGATGGCTTTTTTGATCTGGATTTTATTGGCCCGGCGGTCAACAATGAAGCCATAACGGTTCAGTTGCTCACCCATCTGAGTCATCTTCTCGGTAATGATCGGTTTGATTATAATACTCATTAGTTTATCGAGTTAACTGATTAATTCTTAGATACCTTTTCAATTTCCTTCAGAGAACTCTCGGTAATTAAAAGCCGGGCAGCTTTCAGGATCTCATATGTATTGAGATCCGCTGCATTCATCACCTTTACCTTCTCCAGATTGCGCGCAGAGAGAACCAGGTTTTGATCAGCATCATTGGTAACCAGAAGAATGTTTTTTCCTTCCACTTCAAAGTTTTTCAACAACTCTATGAAATTCCTTGTCTTTGGTGTGTCAAATGAGAAATCTTCAACGATTGTCAAGCCGTTTTCTTTCGCCTTATAACTTAGAGCCGATATCCGTGCAAGCCTCTTCAGTTTCTTGTTCAATTTGAAGTAGTAATCCCTGGGCTGAGGGCCGAAAGTCCGGGCTCCGCCACGAAAAATGGGATTCTTGATGCTCCCTTTCCGGGATCCGCCAGTACCTTTCTGCCGATGCAGTTTCCGCGTACTCCCGGAAAGCATTGACACCTCCAGTGTCGCATGCGTACCCTGTCGATTATTAGCCATAAACTGCTTCACATCGAGGTAGATCGCATGATCGTTGGGAGCAATCCCGAAGACAGCTTTATTCAGCTTCACCTTTCGCTCGGTTTTAGCTCCATTTATATTATAAATTGCTACTTCCATCTTTCAATAATTACATATGATCCATTCGATCCCGGAACCGCTCCTTTTACCAGAACCAGATTCTTATCCGTAATAATTTTTACTATCTGAAGATTGATGACCTTCACCCTGTTACCACCCATTCGGCCGGCCATCCGCATACCCTTAAATACTCGCGAAGGCCATGATGACGCACCAATGGAACCAGGAGCTCTCAACCGATTATGCTGACCGTGTGTAGCATCACCTACTCCGTGAAAGCCGTGACGTTTGACTACACCCTGAAATCCTTTTCCTTTCGAGACCCCTACGACGTCGATATACTCTCCCTCTTCAAAGATGTCAACCTTAAGGACATCGCCAAATGTCTTCTGATGTCCGGTCTCGAAACGGGTAAACTCAGCTAATATCTTTTTTGGTGTAACGCCAGCTTTGCTAAAATGGCCTCTTTCCGCTTTGGTCGTATGTTTCTCCTTCTTATCCTCAAATGCAATTTGGATGGCATCATATCCCTCTTTCTCCTTGGAACGGATCTGTGTCACAATACAGGGTCCAGCTTCAATAACCGTGCAAGGAATATTCTTCCCGTTCTCGTCATAGACGCTGGTCATTCCGATTTTTTTTCCAATTAATCCAGACATTTTCCTTGGTTTTTCAAATTAGTTTTCGATCACACCTTGATTTCAACTTCCACACCACTGGGTAATTCGAGTTTCATAAGCGCATCGATGGTTTTGGATGTCGTACTGTAAATATCCAGCAGCCGCTTGTAGGAACAAAGCTGGAACTGCTCCCTGGACTTCTTGTTAACGAAAGTCGAACGCAACACAGTGAAGATTTTCTTATCCGTGGGTAAGGGGATCGGGCCGCTAACCACAGCACCGGTAGCCTTGACGGTTTTAACAATCTTCTCGGCAGACTTGTCTACCAGATTGTAATCGTATGACTTCAACTTAATTCTAATTCTCTGGCTCACGTTTTTTTCTTTTAATCAATTGTCTATTGGAACGTATCCTCTTAATTTAAATAAAATATCATTCATCACCTCGGGAGGTGTGGATCGATACTCTGAAAACTCCAGCATGGAGGTAGCTCTGCCTGATGTCAAGCTACGAAGCGTAGTCACATAACCAAACATCTCTGCCAGCGGCACCTTTCCGTGGATTACCTGGTTTCCGATACGGGAGTCAACCTCCTCTACCTGTCCGCGCCGCTTAGTCAGATCACCTGTTACCTCTCCCATATATTCAATTGGTGTCACAATCTCAAACCGCATGATGGGTTCCAGCATAACAATCTTCGCTTTCTTACATGCTTCCCGGAAAGCCAGGCTGGCAGCCACTTCAAACGAGAGGGCATCCGAATCAACGGAATGATATGAGCCATCCAGCAATCGAACACGGATACTCTCCATAGGAAATCCAACCAGTGGGCCATTCATCATTGCCATTTTCAGCCCTTTCTCAATACCTGGAATAAACTCTTTGGGGATGTTCCCACTACTAATATTGTTGATAAACTCAAGCCCTTTGATACCCGTCTCGGCAGGAGAGATCTCAATGAGAAGGTCGGCAAAACGACCTTTACCGCCACTCTGTTTTTTATAAACTTTCCGGTACTCAACAGTATCCAGGATAGCTTCTTTATAGGCAACCTGGGGTGTTCCCCTGTTACACTCAATATTGAACTCTCTTTTTAGCCGGTCGCAGATGATTTCCAGGTGAAGCTCTCCCATTCCACTGATCAGGGTTTGACCCGTCTCATCATTCACCTGAATCTGGAATGTTGGATCCTCTTCAGCCATTTTGGCAAAAGCCAGGCTCAATTTGTCAACATCCTCCTGCGTCTTCGGTTCAACCGCCATGTTGATCACCGGCTCAGGAAAGAGCATTGTCTCGAGAACCAGCGGATGCTTGGGGTCGCAGAGAGTATCTCCGGTATAGACCTTTTTCAGGCCGACGGCAACACCAATCTCCCCGGCTTCGATCTGATTGATAGGGTTCTGCTTGTTGGCATGCATCAAAATCAGTCGCATGACGCGGTCCTTCTTTTCGGTTGTGGTATTTAGCACCTGTTGACCGGCTTCCAGCTTACCGGAGTAGACACGGAAAAATGTGATTCGTCCAACAAATGGATCTGTGGCGATCTTGAAAGCAAGAGCTAAAAAAGGTTCTTTCGGATCCGGATGTCTCTCCTCCTCTTTGCCGGTAAAGGGATTTATCCCCTTCATCGCTGGCATATCGTATGGGGAAGGAAGAAATCGAACAATATTGTTGATCAACAACTGGACTCCTTTATTCTTAAAGGAAGCGCCACATAATACAGGTGTGATTCTATTGTCAATTGTGGCTCTGCGCAGCGAGACAATAATGTCCTCCTCGGAGATCGAGCCGGGATCGTTGATGAATTTAGTTAGTAGCTCGTCGCTCTCTTCAGCTGTTCCCTCGATCAATTTAGCTCGATACTCTATTATGGTATCCTGCATATCAGATGGTACAGGGATTTCGTTAAAGGTCATGCCAAAGTTCTCTTCATCCCACGCATATGCTTTCCCTGAGATCAGGTCCACAATGCCAGTAAAATCCTCTTCAGATCCAATCGGAATCTGGATCGGGACCGGGTTTGCACCCAGTTTATCTTCGATCTGTTGTACGACCTGGAAGAAATCAGCCCCTATTCTGTCCATCTTATTCACATAACAAATCCGGGGTACGTGATAACGATTGGCTTGATTCCAAACCGTTTCCGATTGCGGTTCTACGCCACCTACAGCACAGAAGATTGCAATTGCGCCATCCAGCACCCGGAGGGAGCGCTCTACTTCAACAGTAAAATCAACATGCCCCGGAGTATCAATTATATTCAATCTGTATTCCTCATCTTCATAGGTCCAGTATACGGTTGTAGCTGCAGATGTGATGGTAATGCCACGTTCCTGTTCCTGTGCCATCCAATCCATTGTGGCTGTACCATCATGAACCTCTCCAAGTTTATAATTGATACCGGTATAATACAATATACGCTCTGTCGTCGTGGTCTTTCCCGCGTCGATGTGAGCCATAATGCCAATGTTCCTGATATTTTCGATCTTGTCGGACACTTAGAATCTAAAATGCGAAAACGCTTTATTTGCTTCGGCCATACGGTGTGTATCTTCCTTTTTCTTAAATGCCGCGCCCTCCTCTTTATATGCTGCAATGATCTCTGCTGCCAGTTTCTGTCCCATCGTTTTTTCGTGCCGTTTGCGGGAGAAGTTGACCAACGACTTCATGCCGATCGACATTTTTCTGCCCGGACGGATCTCGGAAGGGATCTGAAAGGTAGCTCCACCAATCCGGCGACTTCGTACTTCTACTGCAGGAGTTACATTTGCAAGCGCCTTCTTGAACACGTCAAGTCCGTCTTCATCGGTCTTCTCACAGACAATATCAATTGCTTCATAAAAAATATCGTATGCGATATTCTTTTTCCCACGGAGCATGATGTTGTTCACAAACTTTGATACCATGGTATCATTGAACCGTGGATCAGGAATGAGGGTCCGTTTCTTTGGTTTTGATTTTCTCATAGTCTATTTTTTAACCTTTGGTCGTTTAGCGCCATACTTTGATCTGCGTTGCATCCGGCCTTCAACACCAGATGTATCCAGGGCTCCCCGGATGATGTGATAACGTACCCCAGGAAGGTCTTTCACCCGACCTCCGCGGATCATCACTATAGAGTGTTCCTGCAGGTTATGGCCTTCACCTGGGATATAGGCATTCACCTCTTTTCCATTGGTGAGTCTAACTCTGGCTACTTTCCGCATCGCCGAATTCGGTTTCTTGGGTGTGGTTGTATAAACTCTCACACAAACTCCTCTTCGTTGCGGACAAGCATCCAAAGCCGGCGCTTTACTCTTTTCGGTCAGTTTCTTTCTTCCTTTACGAACCAGTTGTGAAATCGTAGGCATATCAATCTGTTTAAACTTTTTTTGCTTCAAAACCCCAAAAATGGGCGTGCAAAGGTACATATTATTTCAACTCTACCAACATACAGCAATAATAATTTGTCTGAGATTGGCTTTGTTATAAACGGATTATTTGCAGGAATAAAGAAAGGAAAGTGATAAGAGTTAGAGACCTAAGCCAGCGTTCTCTTTTGAAACTGGCTGAAAACCTATAAACGTCTCGCTTTTTCAGGTTTCCTAGCTATTTTTCAGCTTGTAATCCACTCAAAAATCCTTTTCGATTTTTGAGGGTGCAAAACTACAACTAATTTTAATAACTACAAGGGTTTTAGCGATTTTTTTTGTCTCTTAATGACAAGTACCGTGCCATCTCTGTCGGGAATGAGATGTGGAACCTCAAAAATGCCATTCATGAAATCATCTACAGCCTTGACAACACCCGGCCATTTTTTGTTGTAATCGTGGATAAAAATGACACCACCCGGATTCATCCGGGGATAGAAAAATTCGAGCCCCGCCTTTGTCGGATTATAAAGATCGGCATCGATATTTACAAGGGCAAACCGTTCCTCTTTGATCCCGGTAACAGAGTCAGGGAAATAACCCTGATGAACCCGGATATTGTTATTGCCTCCAATCTTTCGGATGACCTTTTGAAGGCTGGTGTCAGCAAAGTCCCGGGATGTATAGGTGGCCGCCTTTCCCTTTCCCTCTTCCTCTTCAAGATCCCTCTCGGCAAATCCCTCAAAGGTATCTAACAGGTGAAATTTCCTGGATGGATCCATCTGGTGCAGGATTCTGGCGCTATTCCCTTTATAGACACCCAATTCGGCAAAATCGCCCTCAATCTTTTCAGTTTTCAACCTCTCAACCTGGATCCACCAGGTATAAAATCGTACCTTATCCGGATAGAAACGCTCAGACTTCAACAACCTTTTCGATACCTGTTTTTCTTTCCTTGCCTCCTTCCAAACCGCAGGTTGATTAAAGGTGTTGAGAAATGTCATCCAGAGAAAACGAAACAGCAGGATCGCAAGAAAAACAACCAGAAAAATATTGGCCAACTGAAAGAGAGAGAACTCCATGAGGGATTTTTTTGTAAAATTAATGAATAATTCCACGACCTTCATCATGGTGTTTGGATGTATATATTATTATAAATACTTTTGTGAGGATTTTGTATTACAATTCGCTCTGAATGAAAATCAGATATATTCTCCTCATTTTCACACTTACTCTGATTTTTTCCAAACCAGGGATTTCCCAGCAGCCTACATTTGGTGAGATGATCTCCGATGTCTTTCTCCCCTCCAGCATTGATCCAAAAACGCCGCTCGATTGCGCCCGTTATTTTCATATTGCCGACAGCATTAACGAAAGAGTATTCCAACTCACAGGGATTAATCCGATCCCTGGTTACCGGTGTGGTAACGATAGCCTGACCTATATCAAAGCCTCATTTGATGAAGCGATTCTGGAGATTCCGTCGGGAAGTATCCTGGCCAGGTTGATCATTGATCGCAAAGGACAGCCAATCTGTTGTAAGGTCTATGTAAAAGAAGGGACCAATCCGGGAAAAGAGGTGGAACGGGCGTTCTCGAAAATGATGCTCACTCCCTGCTTCAGGAACGGGAAGCCCATTCCTACAGAGTGCCGGTTCATTTACGACTTTCAGAAACCAAAACTGCCCAGTAAAAAAATCATCGACTAGTACTTGCCGTGTTGATAAGTTTAGTCCTTATCCTGGACATTTTCCAGATTTCTTCAGTGATAACTTGTATTTTTGCGTTCCCAAATTTCTCCCATGTCGAAACAGATACTTGATCAGTTAAACGAGGCTCAGCAAGCGGCCGTTGTAGCCACTGAGGGTCCCGTATTGGTTATTGCCGGAGCCGGCTCGGGGAAGACGCGTGTACTCACATACCGGGTAGCTTACCTGCTGGAAAATGGGATCGATCCTTTCCATATCCTGGCACTCACCTTTACCAACAAAGCGGCCCGGGAAATGAAGGAGCGGATCATCAGCCTGGTTGGAGGTACAGACGCGCATAACGTATGGATGGGTACATTCCATTCGATCTTTGCCAGGGTGTTGAGGATTGAAGGACACCTGCTTGGGTTTCCCCCAAATTATACTATCTACGATACCGATGATTCGAAACGGGTGATCCGGAACCTGATCAGAGAGAATAACCTCGATGATAAAATCTACCAGCATGGCTATGTCCTGCACAGGATCTCTGCAGCTAAGACATCTCTAATCTCTGCTGAAGAGTACAATGTAAACGCGGAAATCCAGGAGTATGACTCCTCTTCAGGGAAACCGTTGACCGGCCAGATCTACACGCAATACCAGCATCGTCTGAAGCGGGCAGCGGCGATGGACTTTGATGACCTTCTTTTTAACATGAATATCCTGCTTCGTGAATATCCGGAAGTACTTTACAAATACCAGAACAAGTTTCAGTACATCCTCGTAGATGAATACCAGGATACCAATTATGCCCAATACCTGATCATTAAAAAGCTGGCAGCCAACAACGAGAACATCTGTGTGGTGGGAGACGATGCCCAGAGTATATATGCCTTCCGTGGCGCCAATATCCAGAATATACTGAACTTCCGTGATGACTATCCCGATCTGAAGACATTTAAACTTGAACAGAACTACCGCTCCACGAAAAACATTGTCAGCGCAGCCAATAAGGTCATCGAAAAAAACAAGCAGCAGATATTCAAGGAGATATGGACTGAAAATAGTAAAGGAGGATTGATCCGGATGATCCATGCTTCCACCGATACAGAAGAGGGGAACCTGGTTGCCCAGTCAATCTTTGAGCAGAAAATGAATCACCAACTCCCCAACGAAGCTTTCGCCATTTTATACCGAACCAACGCCCAGTCAAGATCACACGAAGAGGCTTTGCGTAAACTCAATATCCCATGCCGGATCTACGGAGGAATCTCATTTTACCAGCGAAAAGAGATCAAAGATATGCTGGCCTATTTCCGGCTGGCAGTAAATCCGAAAGATGAAGAGGCACTGTTACGGGTCATTAACTTCCCTACACGTGGTATTGGGAAAACAACGCTGGAGAAGCTGATCGTAGCTGCTGATGAGAATAAAAAATCGGTTTTTGAAGTGATCGAAAACCCGGATGATTGCAACCTCAAACTTCCGGGTGGTACGACACAAAAGATCAGTGGCTTTCTGACAATGATCCGCAGCTTTGGTGCAATGCTGAAAACCCGGAACGCATTCGATCTGGCGAAACACATCGCCAGCTCAAGTGGGCTTCTGAAAGAACTTTATGAGGATAAAACACCTGAAGGAGTCAGTCACTATGAGAACATTGAGGAGTTGTTGAATGCCATCAAGGAGTTCACTGAGACAGACCGCTCCCCGGATGAATCGACCGGTGAAATTGATACTTCTATCCGAATCCTGGACGAATTTATGCAGGATGTAGCCCTGTTGACAGATGTTGACTACAAAGATGATCAAGGGAAAGACCGGGTCACCCTGATGACCGTTCATTCTGCTAAAGGGCTGGAGTTTCCACATGTCTATATCGTAGGCCTAGAGGAGAATCTTTTCCCCTCTATCCAGAGCCTGAGCTCCCGCTCAGATCTGGAAGAAGAACGCCGGCTATTTTATGTGGCGATCACAAGAGCTCAGCAATGTCTTTCACTTAGTTATGCTGAAAACAGGTACAGATGGGGGAACCTGACTATCTGTGAACCGAGTCGATTCATCTCTGAGATCCCGGAAAAGCAAATGGACATCCCCAGGAAAACCAACGTCCATCCAGGTGGGTTTCTCTCTGAGGAGAACTTCTCGGCTACTCTCCCTGGCTTGAAAAGACAGAAAAGGACCGCTCCGCAGCCAACGAATATGAAGCGGGCTTCTAAAAGTAAGATCCCGGATGATTACAATCCGGCAGTTATCAATTCCATCGTAACGGGGATTGAGGTGATGCACGACCGGTTCGGAAAAGGGAAAGTAGTGCATATTGAAGGCCAGGGCCCCAATAAGAAGGCAACCGTCTTTTTCCCGGAAATCGGACAAAAACAGCTCCTCCTTCGATTTGCCAGGTTGAGAATAATTGAATCCTGAGAAATTATACAATTATGTCTATCTTTGCAAAAATTTTCGAAACAATGGAATACAATACAACACGCGGTCCTTTGGTCATTGCAGAGTATGGCAGGAACATTCAGAAGATGATCGAGTACATCACCACCATCGAGGATCGTGAGAAACGTACCAAAGCAGCTCATTTCATCGTGAACGTCATGGCACAGATGCATCCCCAGGTCAAAGAATCCGGAGATTTCAAACACAAACTGTGGGACCATCTGTACATTATTTCTGAGTTCAAACTGGATGTAGATTCCCCTTTTCAACCGCCTCCTCCTCAAACGCTCAGTTCGAAACCAGAGTCGATCTCCTATCACAACATGGAGATAGGATACAGGCATTATGGCAAAAACATCACGTTGATGATTGAAAAGGCAGCTGAATATGAAGAAGGACCGGAAAAAGACGCCCTTGCGAAAGCGATTGCTAACCATATGAAGAAATCATATCTCGCGTGGAATCGCGAATCGGTTAGCGATGATCTGATCGAGGAGCAACTGCATGTGCTATCCAAAGACAAACTCAAACTTCATAAGGATGCCAAGCTTACCCCTACCAGCGACATCCTCGCCCGAAACAAAAAGCGACGTCCTTTCAGGCAGAAAGACGATAAAAACCAGATGCACCGCGGTCGCAAGAAATAATCGTGAGTTCCTTTGAGATTACCGGCGGCAAAAAGCTTTCGGGAGAGATCGTCCCGCAAGGCGCGAAAAACGAAGCGCTTCAGGTTATCTCTGCTACCCTGCTGACTTCCGATATCATCACCATCCACAACATCCCGAACATTCACGATGTCAACCAGCTGATTGAGCTGTTAAAAAGCCTTGGGGTTAGGATAACCAAAGAGGATTCTACTACTTACTCATTTCAAGCGAAAGATATCCATTTCGAATACCTGCAAACAAAGGAATTCAAAGAGAAGGTGGGGACCTTCCGTGGATCGATCATGATCCTCGGGCCCTTACTAGGCAGGTTCGGAAAAGGGTATATCTATCTTCCGGGAGGAGATAAGATCGGACGCAGAAGGCTTGATACACACTTTGTCGCTCTCCAGAAACTTGGTGCACAATACAAGTATGATAATGAAAAACAATATTATGAGTTCCTGGCGAATGAGCTTCAGGGAAACTATATGCTGCTGGATGAAGCATCGGTAACAGGAACCGCTAACATCATCATGACGGCTGTTCTGGCCAAAGGTAAAACCACAATTTTCAATGCCGCCTGTGAGCCCTACCTGGTGCAGCTATGTGAGATGCTGAATCGGATGGGTGCCAAAATAGAGGGAGTTGGATCCAACCTGCTTACCATTGATGGTGTCACCTCTTTACATGGTTGCCGGCATACTCTGCTTCCAGATATGATCGAAGTGGGAAGCTTTATCGGATTGGCTGCCATGACCGGATCGGAGATCACGATTAAGCATGTCAATTATCAGCAACTTGGTATCACCCCAGATGTCTTTCAACGACTTGGGATCAAGATCGAGAAAAAGGGTGACGACATTCATATCCCGGCACAAGAACACTATGAAGTAGAGACCTTTATGGATGGGTCGATCATGACCATTGCCGATGCTCCATGGCCTGGATTTACCCCCGACCTGATCAGTATTGTGCTGGTAGTTGCTACCCAGGCGAAAGGGTATGTACTGATCCATCAGAAGATGTTTGAAAGTCGGCTTTTCTTCGTCGATAAACTGATTGATATGGGGGCCAAAATCATTCTCTGTGATCCTCACCGAGCAACAGTAATCGGCCTTGATCATCAATATCCCTTACGGGGCATCCGAATGTCATCACCCGATATCCGGGCTGGCGTAGCACTGCTCATCGCCGCGCTCTCCGCTGAAGGAAAAAGTGTGATTGATAACATCGAACAAATCGACAGGGGCTACAAACAAATCGATACCAGACTCAGAAACCTGGGAGCTGATATCCAACGAAAAAATAGCTGACATTTTGTCGGGCAACATTCTATGGCAAATTTTTTGTCAATCCGCAGACATTAGTATGTAGTTGACATTTATTAGATGAATTGAAATGACTCCAAAGAGAACAAAGAAAAAAATAGAGATTGAGCCAGATCAGGAAGAGTTGATTCCCGATAGCGGATTCTACGATACCGATGAAGAGGTTGTTCCTGATGAAGATGCCCCAGCTGTAGAGGAAGCGGATCCTGGGCACACCATGAGTGTTGAGGAAAAGTGTGCTGAACTCAACGACAGGTACCTGCGACTTTACTCTGAATTTGATAACTACAGGAAACGTACCCTGAAAGAGAAGATCGACCTGACGAAAACAGCCTCCTCTGAAGTGATTACTGACCTTTTGCCAGTGCTGGATGACTTCGAACGTGCCATACAAGCATTTTCTGATACACCAGATACAGATCAAGCCTTAAAAGATGGCGTTATCCTGATATATAATAAATTCCTGAACGCTCTGACGCAAAAAGGACTCGGACACATGAAAACCATAGGAGAGCCGTTTGATACCGATTTTCATGAAGCCATTACCAATATCCCTGCCCCCACTCCCGATATGAAAGGGAAAGTGGTGGATGAGGTTGAAAAGGGGTATCTGCTGAACGGTAAAGTGATCCGCTACGCCAAGGTTGTGGTCGGAAGCTAGGGACGAGGGACAAGAGACGAGCATCGAGAACTATGACAACGAAGAGAGATTATTACGAGATTCTGGAGATTGACAAGAGTGCTTCCATTGAGGAGATCAAGACAGCATATCGGAAGCAGGCGCTGAAATACCATCCTGATAAAAACTCAGGTGATGCTGAAGCGGAGGAGAAATTCAAGGAGTCAGCCGAGGCTTATGAAGTCCTGAGTGACTCTAACAAAAGGCAGCGCTACGATCAATTCGGACATGCCGGACTGGGTGGAGCATCCGGTTTCGGAGGTTTCAGTGGCGGAATGAGTATGGATGAGATCTTTCGGCACTTTGGTGACATTTTTGGCAGCGGTGGCGGTTTCGAGGACCCCTTCAGTTCCTTTTTTGGAGGAGGAAGAAGTCGCTCGGGACGTACTGTTCATAAAGGATCAAACCTCCGGGTGAAAGTCAAATTGACTCTGGAAGAAATTGCCCATGGTGTTGAGAAAAAGATCAAGGTCAACAAGTATGTCGTATGCAAAACGTGCACCGGTACTGGAGCTAAAGGTGGAAGCTCTTTTCAATCCTGTTCAACCTGTAACGGAAGCGGGCATGTAACACGTGTAGCCTCTACGTTTCTCGGGCAGATGCAAACATCATCGACCTGTCCTCAATGCGGCGGCGAAGGCCAGGTCATAACTGACAAATGCTATGATTGCGCCGGGAATGGTGTCATCAAAGGAGAAGAGATCATCACAATTAAGATCCCGGCCGGAGTTGCAGAAGGGATGCAACTCTCCATGGGAGGAAAAGGGAACGCAGCGGCTCGTGGAGGAATTCCAGGCGATCTCTATGTCCAAATTGAAGAACTCATACACGATTACTTTGAAAGGGATGGCAATAACCTGCTTTACGAACATCACATGACTTTTTCGGATGCTGTTCTGGGTACTACCATTGAGATTCCGACAATTGACAGCAAAGCCAAAGTGAAGGTGGAAGAAGGAACACAAAGCGGTAAAATTCTCAGACTCAGGAATAAAGGACTTCCCAGTGTAAATGGATACGAAGGAAAAGGCGATATGCTGGTTACCCTTCAGATATGGACCCCAAAAAACATCTCCAAAGAGGAGAAATCGATTCTGGAAAAACTAAGCGAATCCCCTAATTTTCAACCGGATCCCAGTTCCAAAGATCGAAGCTTCTTTTCCCGGGTAAAAGACTACTTTGAATAATGTATGGATCTCTTTACCGCCTCAAATGTAACCAAACAGTATGCGGCTCATAAAGCCCTCGAAAGAGTCTCCATCAGTGTACAGGAAGGGACTATTTTCGGATTGCTGGGCCCAAACGGTGCCGGAAAGACAACCCTGATCCGGATCATCAATCAGATCATTGCTCCGGATGAAGGGGAACTCCTTTTTCAGGGAAGGAAACTCTTGCCTCAAGATGTAGAGAAGATCGGCTACCTGCCAGAAGAACGAGGGCTTTACAAGAAGATGAAAGTAGGCGAACAAGCACTCTACCTGGCTCAGCTTAAAGGATTATCGAAATCGGAAGCGGAGAAGCGGCTGATGTTCTGGTTCTCAAACTTTGAGATTATGGGCTGGTGGAACCGGAAAGTGGAAGAGCTCTCCAAGGGGATGCAGCAGAAAGTGCAGTTCATTGTCACCATCATCCATCAACCCAAACTGCTTATCTTCGACGAACCATTCAGTGGTTTTGATCCCATTAACGTCAATCTCCTGAAAGAGGAAATTCTCAGCCTGAAAGAGAGTGGGTCAACCATCATCTTTTCCACCCATAACATGTCTTCCGTCGAAGAACTTTGCGATCATATCGCGTTGATCGATAAAGCAAAAAAAGTGCTGGATGGAAACGTTAAAGAGATCAAACGGCAATTTGCCACCAACACATTCGAGATCCGGTTCAACACCTTCGAAGTAGAGCTTCGAACGATTCTGCCCGCCTCATTCGAGATCCTTGAATCGGCCATAGATGACGAATTGCGGATAGCCCGGATCCGGCTTCCCCGGGCAGCAGGCCCCAATGACCTCCTTACACAGCTGATCCCGCATGTCACTATCCACTCACTGAACGAGATCATCCCCAGCATGAATGATATATTCATCCGTGTCGTCACCGAACAGAAACCTGAATCATGAGAAAGATTTTCCTCATCATCCAGCGTGAATACCTGACCCGGGTCAAGAAAAAGTCTTTCATTGTGATGACGATCCTCGGGCCTCTGCTGATGGCAGCCATCGTGATTGTCCCCATATATATTGCCACCACTACCAATGAAATGAAGCGGGTAGCAGTGATCGATGAGACAGGCTTCTTCCGTGAAAAATTCAACGATTCCGACAACATCAAGTTCCATTACCTCAAAACCGATATCCGGAGTGCAAAAGAGATGTTTAGTCATGGTGAAGACTATGCCCTGCTTTATATTCCCAGAACAGATGTAACCCTCCCCACCAATGCCATCCTTTACGCCGGCACACAAGTGAATATCAATGTGCGGAGCTACATCCGAAATGTGATGTCCAGGCGGATCGAAAACCTGAAGTTGGAAGCTCAGTTACGTGATCTCTCCACCGATAAAACCAAACCAATCCATGTTGATGACCTGCTCCAGTCAATCAAAACTTCGGTCAACATCAGTACAATCAAGATCGGAGCTGACGGAGAAGAGGAAGAGAGTTACCCGGAAGTGAGTATGATTCTGGCACTCTTTGGAGCCATCCTCATTTATTTCTTCATCTTTATGTTTGGTTCCCAGGTGATGCGTGGAGTGATTGAAGAGAAGACCAACCGGATCGTTGAAGTGATCATCTCATCAGTGAAACCGTTCCAGTTAATGATGGGAAAGATCATCGGAGTCGCGCTGGTAGGACTCACACAATTTCTTTTATGGGTAGTCCTTACATTCATTATTATCATCGGTGTGACCTCCACCTTCTCTACCAAAACCATCTCAGATACTGCGCAGCAACAAGTAACATACCAGCAAAATCAGGTGCTTAATCCTGGTCAACTGATCACCTCAGGACAAGAGAGTGAAAAGAGAGAGGGTGTGAATCATGTTTTGGAGGCGATCAATACGATTAACTTCCCGGTTATGATCGGATCATTTCTTTTCTTTTTCCTCTTTGGTTACCTGATGTATGCAGCCCTTTTTGCAGCTATCGGAGGGGCAGTCGACAGCGAATCCGACACTCAGCAGTTTATCCTACCACTAACGGCTCCATTGATTCTGGCGATCGTACTGGCGCAGTTCATTATCCAGGCACCGAATGGGACACTCGCCACTTGGCTCTCCATGATCCCATTCACATCACCCGTAGTGATGATGGTACGAATCCCGTTCGGCGTTCCCTATTTTGAAGTAGCAATCTCGATGGCTCTCTTGCTCCTGGGATTCCTGGGCACTACATGGGTAGCAGCAAAGATATACCGGACCGGGATCCTCATGTACGGAAAGAAAATCAGCTACAAGGAGTTGTGGAAATGGCTGAGACACTGAGGAAGGATTGCACATTATTGCACATTATTGCCATTATTGCGCATGATTGCCATAGATAATTCAAAAGAAACTTCTATCTTTGCACGCTCAAAAAAAGAAGCTTTTTCTATCATACCATCTCTTTAAAATTGAAGTTTCATGCAGAATAAAGGCGTTGTAAAGTTCTTTGCGATAATATTTGCACTTGTTTGCATTTTCCAGTTATCTTTTACAGTCATCAGTTACAGATACTCTCTGAAAGCTGAAAGTTATGCTCATCAGGCACAGGTTATGGAGGAGGCCAGCCGCATGGCCAATGGTGACCTCATCCTGCAGGATTATCTCTACGACTCAATTGCCAATGCCAGAATGGAGTATTTCAACGATTCGATGGCCAATTCCGATGTCTTCAATATCCTGTTGAAACAATATACTCTGAAAGATGTCAAGGAACGGGAGATCAACCTGGGACTCGACCTGAAAGGTGGAATGAACGTGACCATGGAGGTTTCCGTACCGGAAATCATCCGGGCGCTATCCGGCAATAGCCAGGATCCCATTTTCAACCAGGCTCTGAACCTGGCTCTGGAGAAAGAGAAGACCAGCACAGCCGATTTCGTCGATATTTTCGCCGAATCTTTCCGGGAGACCGATCCCAGCGCTAAGCTCGCTTCGATCTTCAGTACGATGGAACTGAAAGACCGGATCAACTATAATTCCTCCAATGAAGAGGTGATCCAAGTCATTCGCGACGAGGTTAACGACGCCATTGACAGGACTTTCAACATTCTGCGTACCCGTATAGACCGGTTTGGTGTTACTCAGCCTAATATCAACAGGCTGCAAACAGCGCGACGGATTCTGATTGAACTTCCGGGCATCAAAGATCCGGATCGTGTCCGGAAGTTACTGCAGGGGACCGCACAACTTGAGTTCTGGGAGACATATCAATACCCCGAACTCTATCCATATTTCGCTGAAGCAAACCGGAGACTTGCATCCCTGAATGCAAGCCAGGAGACCGATACATTAGAAACAGAAACGATTGTTGAAGCAACTACGATCGGAGAAGAACCCGACCAGCTACCAACCATTACAGAAGCTGCTGAGGCTACTGAACCATCCGGAGAAGAGGTCATTGACACAATCCAGGAGAACGTTTTGCTGCAACAACTGGGACAAGATACCAGCGCTTCTCAGCAAGTAACACAAGACCAGCAATCATTTGAAGACTACGCCAAAACCAATCCATTGTTTGCTTACCTGAATCCGGCAATCTACCAGAATGAAGAGGGACAATATGTACCCGGTCAATCAGCAATGGTCGGTAGAGCATTCATTAAAGATACAGCCCGCATCAACCATTTGTTACGCCAGGCATTTAACCTGAACCTATTCCCAAGAGATATGAAGCTTGCCTGGACAATCAAATCCCGTGCTGACACACCAGATGTACTGGAACTGGTTGCATTGAAAGTTTCCTCACGTGACGGCTCACCGGCTCTGGGAGGTGAAGTGGTCACCAATGCCCGTCAGGATTACGATGAGAACGGACGTGTTGAGGTTACGATGAATATGAACGCTGAAGGTGCTCGAATTTGGAAACGGATTACCGGTGATAACATCGGGAAACAGATTGCTATTGTCCTCGACGGATATGTCCGCTCCTACCCGAATGTGAACACGGAGATCCCGAACGGGATGTCATCCATCAGTGGTGGTGAAATGACAGTTGAAGAGGCACTTGACCTTGCTAACATCTTGAAAGCCGGTAAACTGCCGGCTCCTGCACGCATCGTCCAGGAAGAGGTCGTAGGACCATCCCTGGGTCGTGAATCGATCCGGTCAGGATTATTATCTTTCATCATCGCATTTGTGATTGTCCTCCTCTATATGGCAGTCTACTACAACCGGGCAGGTAACGTAGCCGACATCGCTCTCTTTGCAAATATCTTCTTCCTCTTTGGCGTGATGGCCTCTATCGGTGCCGTCTTAACACTTCCGGGTATCGCCGGTATTGTTCTAACCCTCGCTATGGCGGTCGACTCTAACGTGATCATCTACGAGCGAATGCGGGAAGAAATCCGTGCAGGAAAAGGCATGCGACTGGTTGTCAAAGATGGTTTCAGGCATGCCTATTCGGCAATCATCGACAGCCACGTCACCACCATCCTCACTGGTATCGTCCTTTACGTTTTTGGTTCCGGCCCGGTACAAGGTTTCGCTACCACACTGGTGATCGGCCTCCTGTTATCCTTGTTTACAGCGGTATTCCTTGCCAGGTTGCTCTTCGAGTCAATGCTCGACCACAACATGAAGATCACCGTGGGAAACAAATATACCATCAACGCGTTCACCAATCTGAACTTCGATTTCGTGAAACCGAGAAAGAAGATGTACATTGTTTCAGCCGTGATCATTGCCATCGGACTTGTATTCATTGGCATTCGCGGACTCGACCCGGGAATCGACTTCACTGGTGGCCGGAGTTATATCGTCAGGTTCGATAAAAACGTCTCTACCAACGCCCTGCGTGAATCACTTCGTCAGCAATTTGGCGAATCTCCTGAGGTGAAAACTTACGGACCGATGAACCAGGTAAAGATCACAACGAAATTCCTTATCGATGACCGCTCCATTTCAGCCGACTCCATTGTCAGCATAACACTCTTTGAAGGAATCAAAGATTTTAATAACACCAAGATCAGCTACAAAGAGTTCAAATCGAACGACCCAGGCAAAATTATCGGTGAGTTGAGTTCTCAACGGATTGACCCGGCCATCTCATACGCCTTGATATGGCAGGCGGTGTTTGCCGTAGGTTTATCACTAATCATTATCTTTATTTATATTGCCGTGCGGTTTAAAAAATGGCAGTATGGCCTCGGTGGTGTCATGGCCTTGTTCCACGATACACTCATCATCATGGGCATGTTCGCTATCTTCCACGGCGTCCTCCCCTTCAACATGGAGGTGGACCAGTCGTTTATCGCGGCCATCCTCACGGTGATCGGGTATTCGATCATGGACACAGTAATCATCTTTGACCGGATCAGGGAGTATACAACACTCTATCCGAAACGTGACCTGGCCGTGAACATTAACGGCGCTATCAACAGCACGTTAGGCCGTACGGTAAATACATCCGGAACTACCATCCTCACCCTGATGGTAATCTTCATCTTCGGTGGTGAAGTGCTTAGAGGATTTACGTTCGCTATGCTGATCGGGGTACTCGTGGGAACCTACTCCTCCATTTACGTTGCGACACCTATCTCCTACGACGTCTTCTCCTGGAGTAAACGACTCAAAGAGAAGAAAGAGAAAGAGAAAGCCAAGGTCAAGACGAAGAGAAGAAGATAGATTTCAGGTTCAAGATTCAAGGTCCAAGGCTGGTCACGAGTATCGAGCATCAAGTATCGAGCATCGAGCATCGAGCATCGAGTATCGAGTATCGAGCATCGAGCATCCAGTTATCCAGTTACTTGTACTTTTTAGTATCTTTGTACGTTATTCATGTGCGATACACTCCACTTACTATGAGACAGATACTTACCTTCCTGATTATTTTCATTCTTACGATATCCTTCAGCCAACTTTCAGCCCAGAATAAGCATACAAAAATCGCTGACAACTCGTTTGCCGACCAGCAATACGCGTTAGCGCTGGAGAAATACAAGAAAGCCTATTCTAAAGTAAAAAGCAACAGAGAGGAACGTGACAGGATCTCATTTCAAATGGCAGAGTGTTATCGATTGATGAATAACTCAAAACGGGCAGAGATCCATTACAAACGCATGACCAACAAGCGATACAAAGATAAAAACCCAAAGATTGTACTCTATTACGCCGATGCCCTGAGAAGAAACGGAAAATATGAAGAAGCGGTCGAACAGTACAATGCGTATAAAGAACTGGAACCCGCAGATACCATGGCTGACATCCGGATAGAGCAGTGCTCCATGGCACTGGAATGGATGGAGAATCCATCGAATTACACTGTGGAATTTCAGAAGAAGGTCTCATCCCGTGACGATGATTATTCTCCCTCTTATGCCGATAAAAATTACAATTCCATCATCTTTACCTCCAACCGGGATGCAGTTACCGGCAAATACACGGACCAATGGACAGGAATGAAGTTCACCGACCTCTTCTATGCACGCAAAGACAGGAAAGGAGACTGGAACAATCCGATCCTGATCGACCAGGATAAAACGGTTAACACGGAAGCTAACGAGGGCGTCAGTGATTTTAACAAACGTTTTACATATTTGTATTTTACACGTTGCTGGAGTGAGGAGAGGAAAAAAAACGGTTGTGCCATTTATAAGACTAACCGTATTGGTGGAAGTACATGGGGAGATCCCATGATGATCGAAATCACCAAAGATAGCAGCGCTGTAAACGGACACCCTGCTGTCTCTTCTGATGAGAAGTTGATTGTTTTCTCATCAGATCGCCCGGGAGGTATGGGCGGCAAAGACCTCTGGAAGATTATGAAAAAGAGTAAAGGAGGTGGATTTACGCGTCCGATCAATCTGGGCCCGGTCATCAATACAGCCGGAGACGAGATGTTTCCCTTCCTGCGAAACGATTCCACCGTGTACTTCGCATCTGACGGGCATCCCGGCATGGGAGGGCTCGATATTTTTGTGAGTGTCGAGGCAGATGAAAAATGGGGAGAACCGGTTAATATGAAATACCCTATTAATTCACATGCCGACGATTTAGGAATCGTTTTTAACATGCTTGAACCAGAGGAAGGTTTCTTTTCATCCAATCGCCCCGGTGGAAGAGGTAAAGACGACATCTACTCTTTTATTATTCCACCTGTTTACTTTACCCTGGAAGGATATGTAACCGACGACCTGACGCTTCAGCCAATCCAAGGGGCCCACATAGAGATCGTGGGAACAAATGGAAAGACCGCCACGTTCAATACCGACGAACGCGGGCATTACTCTTTTAATAAAAACCAGATCCTGCCCCACACAACATACGAAATCCTTATCTCTAAAGAAGATTATTTCAACGATAAAGCTACGGAAACCACTGTCGGCATTGAAGCAAGTAAAGATTTTATCCGGGATTTTGTACTGATGCCAATTCCCAAAAAACCGGTTGTGCTACCTGATATTCTGTATGACCTGGCGAAATGGGACCTGAAACCCCAGTTCAAAGATTCATTGCAGGGGCTCATAGCAACACTGGATGCGAACGAAACGATCGTCATCGAGTTGGCCTCGCACACCGACTCGCGCGATTCAGATGAACGAAATGATATCCTCTCTCAGCGACGTGCCCAGTCGGTCGTTGAATACCTTATCTCCCGTGGGATCGATCCCGACAGGCTCGTTGCAAAAGGATATGGAGAACGGGTCCCCAGGACTCTCAACCATGATATGACCAAAGAGGGATATGCCTTCGTCACAGGCATGGTTTTGGATGACACCCTTGTTAACAGCCTTCCCAACACAACTGTAAAAGAAGCTGCCCACCAGTTAAACAGGCGGACTGAATTCTCAATCCTGCGAAACGATTTCATTCCCAAGAAAAGGGTGACCAGAAGGCCAGGACCTAAAATCGAGATTGTTGTCGAACCGGATGAGAACAGTATCGACTACACCCTCACGAAGAATGATTACATGGAAGCTCCCTGCTACGTTAATGGTATAACCATGTCGTTCCAGTACGATCCTCGGGAGAGAGAATTTTATATCAAAACATCTGAAGCTCTCAGATTGTTACGGGATGGAGTCATCGACCGGAACGATTTTGAAGGCGACGCCACTCAGCTAATCGGTGAAGGAACTATTGCCGATAAAGCGGTTTTCAACATCCGGGAGATGCGGATCGGAAGAAATATCGCCAGAGACCTCAAGGTGACTGTCAACCGAAAATTGCAAAATCCACTCTTCTTTGGTCCTAATACCTTAAGAAAATTTGGAGAGTACAGTGTTGATACCGCCGATAAAAAAATTATCTTTGAATAGTTGAGTCAATCGTCAAAATATAGTCAGCGGGGAGTATCTTCCGGAAAAGAAGATGTTCACGCGGCTATAAAAAACCTCGATAAAGGACTTTTCCCAAACGCTTTTTGTAAGGTTGTTCCCGACATCTCCGGTGGAGATCCTGCATGGTGTAACATCATGCATGCCGATGGGGCCGGAACGAAATCATCCCTGGCCTATCTCTACTGGAAAGAGACAGGAGACCTCTCTGTCTGGAAAGGGATTGCCCGGGATGCCATTGTGATGAATCTGGATGATCTGGCCTGCATTGGAGCCCTCAGCAATATCCTGCTATCCAGCACTATAGGTCGGAATAAAAATTTAATCCCCGGAGAAGTGATCGCTGCGATCATCGAGGGAACAGAGGAGTTTCTGGCTGAGATGCAACAACTCGGAGTCGGAATTTGGTCAACAGGAGGTGAAACTGCCGACGTTGGCGATCTTGTACGCAGCATCATTGTCGACTCTACCGTCTTTTGCAGAATGCCACGTTCACAGGTGATCGACAACGCAAGGATCCAGGCTGGTGATGTGATCGTTGGACTGGCCTCCTCTGGTCAGGCTACTTATGAAAAAGAGTACAACAGTGGGATGGGAAGCAACGGGCTTACTTCTGCCCGGCACGACATCCTGAACAAAACATATGCTTCCCGCTATCCAGAGAGTTACGATGAACGAATTCCCGGCAATCTGATATATGCCGGGAGAAAGTACCTTACAGACCCTTGCGAGATTGCTAACATGGATATCGGCAAACTGATCCTCTCTCCCACACGAACATATGCACCGGTAATCAAAGCAATCATGGAACACCACAGTCAGGATATCCATGGCATTATTCATTGTTCAGGAGGCGGACAAACCAAGATCCTTCACTTCATTGATCAGCTTCACGTAAATAAACACAACCTCTTCCCTCTTCCACCCGTATTCACCCTGATCCAGAAGCAATCGAAAACCCCCTGGGAGGAGATGTACCGGGTCTTCAATATGGGCCACAGGATGGAAATCTATCTTCCTGACCAAGTTGCGGGAAAGATCATCGAGATCGCAAAAAAGTTTAACATCGATGCACAGATCATTGGGCATTGCGAAGCCTCTGAAAAGAGGTTGCTGACGATTGACGGAGAGTACGGAACGTTCACATTTTAATATGCAAACAGATGAAAAAAGTATTGAGAATCATCCTGGCTGTGATTATTGTGGTTGGCCTTGGAATCCTGAGTTTCCTCTATTTTGGCATCTACGACGAAGGCGTACGGGCCGGTACAGTTTTACGGATCAGTAAAAAAGGTGTGATCTGGAAAACCTATGAAGGACAACTGGACCTGGAATCGTTTGGCGCGCTGAAGCGGGTCAGCCCCCTCGCCGAAACATTTGACTTCTCTGTTGAACGGGACAGAGATTCAATTGTCAAACAACTCGAAGCAGTTGCTCTTTCAGGTAACCGAGTCAGTTTACGCTATATTAAGCGGTATGCCGTGTTTCCATGGCGTGGGAAAACGAAGTATTTTGTCAGGGGAATTGAAATTGCTCCCGGGCCAAACATACAACATGAACAACCCGGACCATTTCGACATTAACTAATCCTGACCCAATGATAATCGTACGAAAGATTCTACCCGGTCTTCCTTTAATCGTTATCTTGCTCGCCTTATCAGGGTGTAATTATCATGCCCCCTCCCCGGTTATAGGTATCTCAAAAGCGTCAGGCAACTACGTCAACTGGCTGAAAACTGCTGATTCAACTGTCCGGTACATCAACCTCTATCACTTGTCATTGGATTCCGCCCTGGCAGCACTCGATAGTTGTTCCGGTTTGTTGCTTACAGGTGGTGAAGATGTCTATCCTGGAATCTATAGCGATGATATCGACACATCCCGTTGCGGAAAGGTCAACCATCGCCGGGATACGCTTGAGATCATTCTAATTATCCGGGCGCTCGAACTGGAGATGCCGATTCTCGGTGTCTGCCGGGGGGAGCAAATACTGGGTGTTGTATTCGGGGGAGAGCTATTTATTGATGTACCGGACGATTATGATACCTCTGTTATTCATCGATGTGAAGATTATCGTAATTGTTTTCATATGGTGTACGTAGAACCAAACTCCCTCCTTAATACCATTTGTGGTTGCGATTCTTCCCTGGTGACCACCAATCACCACCAGGCTATCAAGGTGTTGGATTCCGATCTTAAAGCAAACTCATTTTCGGGTGATGGCCTGATTGAAGGAATTGAACTTAAAAATCATCAGGGATATTCATTTCTGCTGGGTGTTCAATGGCATCCGGAACGAATGGATATAAACAACCCACTCTCCGGACCATTGGTCAGGACGTTCATCAACCGATGTCGGGATTATTCCAACGACTGGTAGCATTCATTTTTGTATCTTTGCACCCCAAAATGGTGAACTGGTGAATTAGTGAACTGGTTAGTTGATGACCTTGTTACAATATACAATTCAACTAATCCATAAGCAGCATAATTATGCTTGAAAAACTGGAAGCAATTCAGGAGCGATACAACGATCTGACGGAGCAGATGAATGACCCGAAAATTACTGGTGACATGAAGCGGTACATCAAGCTGAACCGCGATTTCAAACAACTGACTCCGATCATTGAAGCATATACAACCTACAAGAACCTGTTGGCAAACCTGGATCATGCAAAGACTATTCTCTACCATGAGAAGGATGAGGAGATGCGGGAAATGGCGAAGGAGGAACTGGAGAGCCTGACTATAAAAAAGGGTGAGTTGGAAGAGGAGATCCGTGTAATGCTGATTCCTTCTGACCCCCAGGACATTAAAAACGCAGTGATGGAAATCCGTGCCGGTACTGGCGGAGACGAAGCCAGTCTCTTCGCCGGCGACCTTTACCGTATGTATACGCGCTTCTGCGAGAATCGCAAATGGAAATTGGAGCCGATCTCATTTACCGAAGGTACCGTCGGAGGATTTAAAGAGATCATTTTCGATGTGATCGGAGAGGGCGCTTATGGCCAGATGAAATATGAGTCAGGCGTACACAGGGTTCAGCGTGTGCCAAATACTGAGACTCAGGGGCGGGTACACACTTCTGCCGCTACGGTTGCTGTCCTCCCGGAAGCAGATGAATTTGACGTGCAAATCAAACAATCGGATATTAAGAAAGAGACTTTCTGTTCCTCCGGCCCTGGCGGACAATCAGTCAACACCACATATTCAGCAGTTCGCCTCACCCATGTCCCATCCGGTATCGTGGTTTCGTGTCAGGACGAGAAATCGCAGATCAAGAATCTCGACAAAGCCATGAAGGTATTACGAACACGCCTGTTTGAACGGGAATACAGCAAATACCTGAACGAAATAGCGGCAAAGCGTAAGACGATGGTCTCGACCGGTGATCGTTCAGCCAAAATCCGGACCTATAACTGGCCCCAAAGCCGGGTGACCGACCACCGGATCAACCTTACACTCTATAATCTTCCGGCTATCGTTGACGGAGATGTGCAACAATTGATCGATGCACTTCAACTGGCAGAGAATGCGGAGCGGCTGAAAGCATCCAATTGATTGCACATGATTGCGCATTATTGCGCATTATTGCCATTATTTTATTTCGTCAATCGGAAATCGTAAATTCGCAATTCAATCGTAAATCGTAAATCATAAATTGAAATGACTCGCAATGAATTAATTAACCTGATCCGGGAAAAACAATCCTTTCTCTGTATCGGACTGGATACAGACCTGAACAAAATCCCACCACATCTTTTGGAAACAGAAGACCCGGTTTTTGAGTTCAATAAAGCAATCATCGATGCAACAAACGAGTTAGCTGTAGCCTACAAACCCAACCTGGCGTTTTACGAATCGATGGGCATCAAGGGATGGACAAGCCTCGCTAAGACAGAACAATACCTGCGGCAGTTTAATGTGTTCACCATCGCCGACGCCAAACGGGGCGATATTGGTAATACCTCAAAACAGTATGCAAAAGCGATGTTCGATCCCGATTCCGGTTTTGACTTCGACGCGGTAACCGCAGCTCCATATATGGGAGAGGACTCGGTAAAACCATTCCTCGACTTTGAAGGCAAATGGGTGATTCTGCTTGCCCTGACATCCAACAAAGGATCTGACGACTTCCAGATGCTGACTCTTGGTAAATCCGGATTCAACCTTTATGAGGAGGTGATAATCAAATCGTTGGAATGGGGCACTGAATCCGATATGATGTATGTGATTGGGGCTACCAAAGCAGAGAAACTGGAAAAGATCCGAAACATGATCCCTGATCATTTTCTGTTGGTTCCTGGTGTAGGCGCCCAGGGAGGAAGTTTAAAGGAGGTAGCGAAATATGGCATGAACCAGGATTGCGGTCTGCTTGTCAACTCCTCGCGGGGAATTATCTATGCATCACACGGAAAAGATTTCGCCGACAAGGCCCGGGAAGAGTCAAAAAAAATTCAGGAAGAAATGGCAGTTTATCTAAGCAACTGTTAAAGGCTATTTTCGCATTTCGCTACCTCGCTACTCCACAAATGTAATCCAGCCGAATTTATCCGGAGCTTCTCCCTCCTGGATGGCCCGTAATTTGGTATAGAGCATCTCTGAAACAGGCCCTACCTTGCCATCTTTGCAAAAATGATAGCCATGAGTTGTATCCCGATCTATTATAGTGCTGATGGGCGAAATAACAGCTGCAGTCCCACAGGCTCCCACTTCATCAAAATCTGTCAGCTCTTCAACAAGAATTGGCCGAACATCTACCTCCATCCCCTCATCCTCAGCAATCGTCTGGAGCGATTTATTAGTTATTGAGGGCAGAATAGAGCTCGAAGCCGGGGTGATATAGGTATTCCCTTTGATGGCAAAGAAGTTAGCCGGTCCTGCTTCATCGATGTATTTCTCTTCGGCAGAATCCAGAAATAACACGGAAGCATAACCATCCTGGTGTGCCCGGTGAGCAGGAACAAGACTAGCCGCATAATTTCCACCTACTTTGATGTGGCCTGTACCTCTTGGAGCTGCACGATGATAATCCCGAACGATCTCCATTTTGACCGGACTGAATCCCTCTTTAAAATAGGGCCCAACCGGTCCGACAAAGACCATGAAGAGGTATTCCTCGGCTGGCTTCACGCCCACCTGTGGACCAGTTCCGATCAACAAGGGCCGGATATAGAGAGCAGCCCCTTCACCAAACGGTGGTACATATTTTTCATTTAGTTCGACTGCTTTCAGTACCGCGTCATGAAATAATTCCCATGGAACCTCTTCCATCAAGATACCGCGGGCAGAGTTATTCATCCGTTTCCAGTTTTCATCCATCCGGAAGATGCGGATCTTCCCATCCTTTCCACGAAAAGCTTTCAATCCCTCAAAAGCCTCCTGGCCATAATGAAGACAGGTGGCGGCCATGTGCATTGTGATTAGTTCGGATGAGGAGACCTCAAGCTCTCCCCAATGACCATTTCTGTAATAGGAACGTACATTATAATCCGTTTTAAAATACCCGAAAGGCAGGTTTTTCCAATCAATTTGAGTCATAGATATAGCGATTTAGGTTGTTGAGTAAATTAATGTTGTAAAGTTAGAATTATTTTCACATTTCCAAACCCTTCATGTTAACATAAATATGATTCATCTTTCCCGCCAAAATGTCAGCTACACCCCGATGGCATTGTCTTTGTCAATCCCGGGAAGAAAACCAAAACTGAATCATTATGCAAACAGGAAAGATCAACGTCCAGACAGAGAATATTTTTCCCATCATCAAGAAATTTTTATACTCCGAACATGAAATTTTCCTTCGCGAATTAATCTCCAATGCGGTAGATGCCACACAGAAACTAAAGACCCTGGCTTCACTCAGTAAATTTAAGGGCAAATTAGGCGACTTGACCATCCAGGTGAAAGTCAATAAAAAGAAAAAGACCATCTCGGTGATCGATCGGGGGATCGGAATGACAACTAACGAAGTTGAGAAGTTTATCAACGAGATTGCTT
>JACNKI010000144.1 GCA_014382125.1 Bacteroidota bacterium
TATTCACCTTGTTGGCCAGAACGCCCATGGCCTGTCCCTGAGCCGTGCCATCATTTTTGTACTCATGGCATTCGTCCACAACCATCAGAGAAAAGTAACCTCGGGGTAGATAGCGTTTGATGTACTCAGTGGGTTGATAACCGCCCTGACCAAAACCAAACTCCAGGTTGGCCAAGGAGCGCTCCATCCGGTTGGCACGTCGGTCATTAAAAACCAGCTCACCGTTTTCATCCATCAGGTTAATGAAGTCATACACATTATCCGCCAGCATCTGCTCCATCATGTCTTCACCGAATGCCTGTACCAGTTGTTTGGCGGTTTGAGGGCCAATCGTCGGTATCTGACACATCGATTCAATCACCAGCTCTGTTCTTGATCTGGTTCTCTTTGATGGTCGCTGCAAAGTCCATAATGGGCTTTTGCATTGCTGACAGAACTTTCGTTTATCATGAGTGAATTCATGGAAGTGGATTTTCTCACCTTCTTCATCCAGCTGGATAGAATGGCAGTCACTACAGGCTGCATAGTCGTGCGTCATGAAAAATGATTTTGAACTCGCCTCCATCTCATTGACCAGTTGGCGAACATGAACCTTGCGCTTACGGATCACTGTTTTCCAGTGGAACCCCAGCCTCATTCGCACCCGACCCAGGATAAAGTATTCCGGACCATCGTGTTCAGTCACACCCAGTTGCTTACGCATCTGAAGCAGCTTTGCCAATGTATCCGGCCCGTTTAACACCCACACTTTGGCATTAGCGACGGATTCCAGAATCTCTCGTCTCCATTTGTAAACGAGATGAGGAGGGGAGAGGACTAAGATACGTTTAAAACCTTCAGTATGCATCACTGCAGAAGCAGCAATTGACATCATGGTCTTGCCCGTCCCCATTTCTGCATTAATGACACTCGCCTTTTCATTTTCATCAATGAGCAGGCGGGTTACCGCCTGCACAACACGTTGCTGCGCATCAAAAGGTCTACGCAGCATGGCGTCCATCACCGAAGCCCTGATCGGGCAGGGAACCTCATTATAGACGGGTGGATTCTGACGCTTCACAGCGTTGAGTAAATCAGGCCCAAAGTCCTGAATGAAAGTGGATAAAGGGATGATTTCCGGCTGGGTTTCTGCGGAATCATCTTCAACTAATTCCGGTTCTTGATCCGGACTGATCTGTGTATTTACGGCTAAATTGTTCATTATCGGTTACTCCAAAGGTTAAAAGTTGAAGAAACCTGTCCCTCAGGGATAAGTTTCCCCAGGGGCGTGTTAAACAAAATGATGGCTGTGCTAAAATTCACGGCATGAACGCAAGACAGCTCTATATGCAAGACCCCATCAGCAAAACCATTCGGTTTACACAATCGGGCATTGAACAGTATGGTGAAAAATTCGGGCAGGTGGGTTTTGATATCAGAAAAATCAGAACCCTGTCAGAATTTGAAAGGGCTGTTGATGCCAGCTTTGCGTATGAAATGCAAAAACTGGCCGCAACAACGAAAGGTCAAAATAGCGAACTGGATAAAGTACTCACAGGCTTACCCGGTTGGGATTAATCCTGATCAAACAGACTCTTCAATTCAATATACTCTTGCAGCACATTCAATACCTGCTGGGCATTGGTGTTTGCCAGATTGTGTTTCTCCATCAGCGCAACTATTTCCAGTTTACGCTGAAATAATTCACGAAGACTCGCGCCTTCACAGAATTTATGTATTTTCCAAATTTCCATCGTGGTCTCCAGATAAAAAAAGGAAACCACTTCCCCAACGGAAAATAATTTCCCGTTGGGGTTACAGATAAAGCATTTACTTGATCGTAAATACGTCTCCAAAAGTTTGGCTGCCAGGCGTCATATCCAATGCCCTGATAGCCGGTACAAAAATATCGGTATGAACTCGTGTCGTATTCAAATTCCCTTTACTGTCGAGTTCCTCTTTTACATTCACCTGTTTATCCTTGTAAGTGTCGCCACGAACAATATAAGTACGGCCATCAGCGCTTTTCACTACGCCTTGAACCTGGCCTGCCGCCAGTAATAACGCCAGATGCCAGTCAGTAACCTCACACAGGGGGCGTTTATGATCCCAGCTGCGCTGTTGGGTGAAATGCAGGTCATATTGTTTCCACAACCCCGGTTTCATTTTCAAGGTATCGGCTAACTGCTTTCCATCCAGTCGAATCAGCTCAAATCGTCCCTGCTCAATCGTTTCAGGGATATGGTAGAGGCCATCACCATCGCCGCTGAAAGTTTGTTGATCCCAAAACTCAGGAAGCTCTTGCGCTTTATGGTCTCCATTGCCCACTGCGATCAAATGATCACGCGATTGCAGATACTCTTCGGTGCTTGACCACTGATCGGTAATCTTATGTCGAACACCAAAAATGACAGCTTGTTTGAATTGTTGCTCCGGAGCCATGAACACTTTCACATCATGGAAATGACGGGCAATCCAGGTGCTATATTCTTTATCCAGCACGTAAAAGGGAATGATTAACACCATCACCCCACCAAACTGTAAAAGTCCGTGAGTGCGTCGATAAAACTCCTTCTCAAGTCGTAACTTACCAGCAGCCGGACTGGACAACTGAGCCTTATCCGAAACCGCATCCCCATAGGGAGGGTTCAGGAATAACAGACCAAATTGTCTGGCGCCGATCATGCAGTCACGCAAGTCACCATGGATACAATGATCGAGAATTTGCTTGGCATGCCATGCGCGTTCTTTCTCATATTCCACGCCATAAGCTGAAACTCTGACGGTCGGTAAATCACCGCCATTCAAAAAGTGCTTCATCTCAGCCAGTGCGGTTCCTTCTCCGCAACAGGGATCCAGTATTTTGCATTGCCGGCCTGAAAAATAGAGTGCCTGCAAAATGCGATTCAGCGTTTCTGAATCGGTCGGATAGTAGCCATTCTTAATAAAATTGCGGGCTAACCGTTGAAAAATTAAAGCCATGATCAATCTCCAAAGCGTTTATCGGCGGAGATGTCCCAGCGGGATCTTTCCGCATGGGTTAAAGAAAAGATGAACAACACCGGTTAAATTCGATGCACTGGCTTTCATTGTTCATGTCCAGTTTAGGGTGTAGAGATAACCTCTCTACGGGGAGTAATTCAAGATCTGCCTTTACTATTTCGTGTCGCGCTAAGCCCAACTGCATTCACAGTGCTGAATCGGTCACAAGATAGGAAAGACCCCTCATAAAATGAAGGGGTAGGGGACTCAACAACAATCAGTGTGAGTTCATGAATTTCTCATAGAGCAGGATCGCTTCCACTACATGTTGAATGGACTCATCCAGCGTCATGATGGGAACCCCATTATCCAGGCTGTCGGCATCGCTGTAGCAACCTAAAGGGTCAAGCTTAATCAGCAGGCGTATCATTTCCTGCCTGATCATCTCTTTAGCGCCGAAAATCATCGCTTTATGATCAATGGCCGATTCCTGAGTGGATAAGATATTGATATCCATAATTTTCTCCGTTAGCTCAGAGAAAACAATCCCGCCAGGGATTGTCTCCCTGAAGGGGTTGTAAAAAAAAGAGCTACTTCTTATGCCAGGTTTGTGAACGACTATTAAACTGATAGTCTTTTCTCAAATAATTACCCTGCCGGATAAAGATCGGTCTGGGTGTCGTGCCATCCAGCTTCACGACATCTGCCAACGGCCATAAATGCCCAAACAGACTTTTTAACTCGGCAACAGAAAGCTGGCCATCGGTAACATCAGGCGAAGTCTGCTTTTTATTGCTGAGAATAATTTTTCCACCGGCAGGCTTTTCATTGGTACTGTCTTTTGACCTTTCCTGCTTTTGCCCGGTACTTTTTGATTCTTCAGTATCTATCGATGCATCTGGTTCAAAGGGAGCCTGTTCAATCGGTTTAATCGATTCGTCAAGCACCTCAAGTGCATCGATCTCTGCCAATATTTCAGTGACCATGAAACCATTTTTACTAACCTGGTAACTGTTTAAGCGGATTCGAGTCACATTGACCTTCACTCGATATTCGCCTTCATCGTACTGATCCAGTAAATTCGATTTTATTTTCAAATCTGCAACAGGATCAAACGTGGTAAAACTACCAACAGAAAAATCTCCATTTGCACCATGGATTACTTTATTGTTGATCACACCTTCAAGAATACTCATTGTTTTCCTCTCGTTAAAAAAGAGGGAACTTGCCCCAATGGGGGTTGTTCCCATTGGGTTAAAAGTTTTAGCCGGTTAATTGTCGTCTAACATGGAGATTTACACTGACTTCATCAACGTCCTGGATCGTTCCTGCATCGCAACTCGATACAGGTGACCGAGTAAATGTCCATCTTCAAAGACATGACAGGGCACTTTTTCAAGTAAAGATTCAATATAGGCAATAATCCGATCAGGATTTTGTATTGCCTGAGCGATCATTTTTTCATGGATAGACTGGCCTTTTTTAACATTGGCCCTTGCCTGAAGTAACGACATCGGGGGGTTCCTCAAAAAAAAGGGAACACCAGCCCCGTGGGATTGATATTCCCAGGGGGTTAAAAAAAATGTAAAGCTAACTGATCGTTATTTTACGAATGGTAGTAATGCGTTTTAATGGATTCTGCAATCAATCTGGCTTCGTCCTGATTGGCAACATTGAGTACACAGAGACAGAGGCCACCTTTGTTCCAGAGATAGATACCCCAGGATAAAACATGAGTGTGCTCATCAACTGCATCCGGTGGGATACCTTCAGGTTTTCCTGCACTCATACGTATGACTGCAAGATACTCAACACGAACAAAGTCAGACCAGCTTAGATTTTTAAAATTCCAGCCATCCGTAATCGCTTTAACAATAGAATGACCATGAAAATCCTCATAGTCCTCCACAAGATCATCCAGATCATAGTGATCTGATTTTTCTTGTTTAAGCTTATCGGCACAATAATTAATCATGTCTCTCATCTCCCAATCGGACACTTGAGCATGCGCTAAATTTTCCAGGAGCTGATCAAACTGATCAGAAAGAGGGGCTACTACAGGGATCATCGTTATCTCCAAAAGTTGAATGAGAAACGATAGACCCGATCAGGAATATGTTTCCCGATGGGTGAAAAAGAACAAAACCGGAAAAACCGGTTCGCAGCCTTAAATTGTCATGGACTGCCTGGTTGCCAGAGAACCTCTGACGGGGCTTATTGAATTTAATTATTGCTATTCGATGTCAAATGTCAACGTGTTAGCTGAAACTACTGTCTGGCATATTCTATATAAACTTCGACTTAGTTTGAGAGCAGGGCAGTACTAAACAGCAATTTCGGACATTCATTTTTCAGTTGCAACCGTCAAGAATCGACCCTAACCTGTCATTCCCTACAGAATGTAGGGGGCGGCTGGTTCGTGGCGAAAGGAGCCATTCAGGGGTTAGTTTAAACACTGAATTTCTGATATACAG
>JACNKI010000148.1 GCA_014382125.1 Bacteroidota bacterium
GATCGGAATTGACGGACGATTGGATACCACCAACTATTCTGTTCTGGAGAAGAAGCTGATGGAGTTGATCGATACCGGACAATCGAAATTGCTGGTGAACCTGTCGGGGATGGATTATGTGAGCAGCAGCGGATTACGTATTCTCCTGATGGCACTGAAACGGATCACGGTTGCCAAAGGGAAGTTTGCACTTTGCAGTTTACAACCGAATATCAAAGAGATCTTTGAGATATCCGGCTTTACAAATATTTTCGAGATTTACGATAACGAAGAAAAGGGATTAAAGGCATTCTAGATGCTCGGTGCTCGGTGCTCGGTGCACGGTGCTCGGTGATCGATGCTCGGTGCTCGATGCTCGATGCTGGATCCTTGAATCTTGAACTTTGAGTCTTGAACCTGACCAATGATCTGGATATATATAATACTCGTCGCTTCTGTCATGGTTTCCGGACTTCTGGTTTACCTCCTGAAGTTGAAGAGCCGGCAGGCGTTGAAGTTGCTGCTGGCGTTTAGTGCCGCCTTCCTGATCGGGATCAGTTTTTTGAATCTCCTGCCGGAGATTTATGAGGAACATACAATCTATATCGGGTTATTTGTCCTGCTGGGTTTTCTGCTACAGCTCTTTCTGGAAGTCTTGACCCGGGGAGCGGAACATGGCCATGAGCATGATGATGAAAATTGCAATCAGGAAGATCATGTCTCCCCATGGCTGCTCATGATCGGTCTCTCCATACATACGTTCCTTGAGGGAATGCCAATTGTGGAAGCGTTTGATACCCAGCTCAGGCACATCTTTGTCCTGGGAATCGTTGTTCACAAGGTCCCGATCGCGATCGCACTTCTGACCCTTTTCCTCCATTATGGTATGACTGCCCGGAAAGCTTTTTTGCTGCTGTTTATCTTTTCCCTGATGACGCCATTGGGCTCAATCACCAGCCGCCTGTTGCAGGGAGCATTTGTTCAGGACATCTCACATTACTTTAATTACATAATGGCGGTGGTAGTCGGGATTTTCCTGCACGTCTCTACTTCGATCCTCTTTGAAACTGATGAAACTCATCACTATAACTACAAAAAGTTCCTGACCGTCATTCTTGGCATCGCTGTGGCTTTCGGCATCGCTCTCCTCGGCCATGGGCATTAAAATAATTTGTAGCGATTTAAAAATAGTTTAAATTTGCACCCCATTTCGTAATTCGTAAATCGTAAATCGAAAATCGTAAATGGAACAGCCCAGGTGGTGGAATTGGTAGACACGCTACTTTGAGGGGGTAGTGCCCGTTAGGGCGTGCAAGTTCGAGTCTTGTTCTGGGCACAGACAATAAAGTTAAACTCTTCTTTCACAAGTTGTTAGAAGAGTTTTTTTTATTACAGCAGACTCTATGGGGGACTCTGTAAATGAAAAACAACTGTATTCCCATCAGAAGTTCCAGCGGGATAATCCACAGTAGAATAGGTGTTATACTCCCCGGGCGTTCTCAGCCGGGCCTACTTTTTTTACTCCGGATGAACAAGCACAATAAAAAAATACTGACAAAGGAATTATCAATTTAATCGAATATTTCATTGCTGCAACGTTTTAACAGAAACGGATATAAATTAAACCTCGTTACCTTCCTTCTCTTTCATCAGCATCTTTGCTTCCTGTTGTGTGCCCAGAAGTACCGCAATCCAGCGGGTTTTTTCGCTTTGTTCGAGTGTGATCTTGAGAGCCATAGTGAGGGGAACGGAAAGGAACATTCCGATGGTACCCAGGATAAACCCCCAGAAGACAAGTGCCAGAAATACCACCAGGGCAGAGAGCCCCAGCCCCTTGCCCATCATCTTGGGCTCCACAATATTGCCAATCACCGTGTTCACAGCAATATAGACACCCAATGTCCAGAGTGCACCCCCGAATCCCAACTGAACCAGGGCAAAGAGTACGACAGGGATACCTGCCAGGATCGAGCCGATGGTGGGGATGTAGTTCAGCAGGAAAGCGATCAACGCCCAGATGATTGCGTACTCTACACCGATGATTACCAGGCAGATCCAGATCAGCACACCGGTAATCAGGCTGATCACTGTCTTGATGGAGAGGTAGTGACGAATGTTTTTTCCGATCTGGTTCAAAAAGTCAACCGATTCACCTGGCCCTCTTGTCAGGACTTTTGCTTTATAAGCAAAACTCTGATCTTCCAGGAGGAGAAAAAGGACGATGAATAAGACAATAAATGTATTTCCCATCACACTGCCTAATTTACCCAGAATCCCGGCAGTTACACTCATGATCTTCCCCGGATCAAGCAGGTCGCCAAGCTGTTCTTCAGAGATATCAAATCCCTGCTCCTGCAGAAACTGAAGAAAGGAGGTTGCCATGGCATTCAGACTTTCAGCATACCTTGGCGCGTCGTTGGTGAAGGAGGAGAGTGAGCTTCCGATGATCTGACCCATGCCGATGAAGATCCCAATGCCTCCCAGCAACACCATGACAATCGAAAGCCATAACGGCACTCGCTTCCTGACCAGCCACTGAACAGGCTGTGAAAGGATGATGCTGACGAAAAGTGCCAGGAAGAATGGCGCTACAATGGAGGATGCATACATCATCCCTGCAAGGATAATAATGATCGCTGCCAGGATCACAAAAGGGGAGGTCTCTTTTGATGATAACGGATTGTTGTTCATAGTGATAGGATCTTTTAATGATATGCTTTTACGCCTGCCCTGATCTCAATGTCGATGCGGTTTTCAGGAGGTGGAATCGGACAGGAATATTTAGGGTTGTAGGAGCAATAGGGATTGTACGCCTTGTTGAAATCGATCACGATGGTGTCCCCCTGAGGGATCGTAAGGTCAATGTACCTTCCGCCACCATAGGTCTCTTTCCCGCTTGTCAGATCAGTGAAAGGGAGAAAGAGATGGCCGTCATACTCCTCCGATAGCGCATATTTTTGATTCTGAAAAAGGTGCAGGAGTATCTCTTTACCCTGCATCTCAAATTGTGCTTCCCCGAATTTCACATAGATCGGTCGCCGCTCCTTGGTAGTAGGCATCTCGAATGGTTCTTCATCCGGTGTCCGGGTAAACGCTGCGTCTACCCGGTATTCCTTATTCGCAGGAAAGAAATCGAGCCCTTCAAAGACTTTTCGATCTTCTTCTAACAACGGTGATTTCACCGAATCAGAGAAAAATTCATTCCATTCATCCTGGAAAACATTCACTTCCTGATGGTAAGCCTCATCGTATTCCAGGCATCCCACGAGAAGAAACAGACAAATCAGCATGAAGAAAGAAGGGGTATTAGTTGATGATAAAGCTCGCATGTTGCTCAGTGTTCTGATTTCATTTCAAAAGTATTAAAAGTTATTGAAAGAAGGTAATATAACCGAATAATACATATGAAAACAAGACACATTTCTTTCTATTTCGATGACATTTACTGATTGAAGCTTCACACATACTTATTTCAGGTTGATATGTATATATGTATTGGTATAGTTTTGTGGACAAACATGTTAAAAATCATCAAAATGAAAAAGCTAGCAATTGTATTTGTGGCGTCGCTTCTAATCTTCGCAGGATGTAAAAAGAACCTGGAGGTCATGGAGCCGACACCTTCACCAGCTCAGGTTACAGAAATGGCTAATATGCAGGTGAATCCCGAATTCGACTGGAAAACTGTCAAAACAGTACAGGTTTCTATTTTAAGCAATGCAAATGCCGTGTTGTATATCAAAGCGTCGGACGGAAGTGCATATTACAAAGCATTAATCCCTTCAGGGAAAATCTACTATGTTGAAATTACAATACCATCTCATGCAAAGGACGTCACACTGGAACTGGCCGGGCAACATGCTACGGTGCCGGTTGAGAATGGAAAAATCAATTATATGTTTGACTAGGAGTTAATGCTGAACGATTAAAGCGTTGAATTATGAAAATACAAAACAAATTCGTTAAAAGAATTTCTGGAAACAGTTTCAGGAAGTTCATCACAGGTATCCTGGCGGTTACTGTTATCCTGTTCTTAACAAGTACACAGTTGCTTGCTACCGACTATACAACTATCGCCGATGGAAATTGGACCAGTTCCTCTACCTGGCAGGGCGGGAGTGTACCCCCAACCGGGGATATCCCTTCAAGTGTCAATATCTTTATCAGACATGCAGTCGATTATAATTCGGGGAATGATTTGAAGAACGAAGGGACCATACGGATTGAACCAACCACTGGTACAACAGCTAAGTTGATCATTCCGCATGGAGTGAATGTTGAAATCCTGTCCAGTGGGGAATTATATGTGATAAATGGATATTTTCTACAGTATCGTTTTATTGGTGGTGGTAATTCCGGGACACAACAGGATGGGAACTTTAAGAATATCGGTGGATACGTAAAAGTTCAGAACAGCGTAATGGAAGTTTCCCAGGATTTTACATCTGAAAGTGGGGGAGAACGGTATTTCGAAAACTGTTGTATATTAACCGGACAAAACTATTCGGTTTCAGGAGGTAGCTCTGACGACACCTACATATCTGTCAATCTTTCACTTGGCTGGCATGGAAGTGGTAACTTTCAGCTTTCCGATGGTACGATGGATTTCACCGATATGCAGGTTCAACTCGCAGGAACATCAGGCAATTTTCAGTTAAGTTCCGGCCATGCATTTGGGGATATCACTTTCATCACTATGAAGAACCATGTTACGAATGGGATGGGAAATGGAGCTATTCAGGTTTCATCAAGCATCAACAATTCTCCTTCGTTAGTACTTGATGCCTATTGGGCAAACACGTATGAACCCAATAGAATGGTTTCCGGCACCCAGACACATACGGATTTAACCAACACGTATTTCCCTGGAAATTGTACTCCTGGTGGAGGCCTGACAGGTCCGACAGCGGTTGACAATGATGCCACGACCAATCAGGGCGTGCCTGTTGATATCGATGTGTTAACTAATGATATTGAAGGTGATGGTGCCCTTGATCCGACATCCGTGACGTTCGTCTCAGGTACCACCCCTAATCCAACAACGGTAGGGATATTTACTGTGCATCCTACCACAGGCCTTGTTACATTTACTCCTGTAGCTGCCTTCACTGGTGTAACTACGGTAGATTACCAGGTGTGTGATGTAAATAGCTTGTGTGATGTGGCTACCATTACAGTTACGGTTAATCCAGTGAATGATACCGATGGTGATGGCGTACCGGATCCGGATGACGATTATCCGACCGATCCCGACAGAGCCTTCGATCACTTCTATCCGGCTACAGGATTCGGAACACTGGCCTATGAAGATCTCTGGCCTGGACAGGGCGATTATGACTTCAACGACCTGATTACCGATTACAGGTTCCAGATGGTGACCAATGCATCCAACAACCTGGTAGAAATATTTGGTACATTCATCATCAAAGCGTTTGGCGCCACCCTTCACAACGGGTTTGGTTTCCAGTTCGCTAACAGCAACATAAGTCAGTCTCACCTGAATGTGACCGGACATGATCTGACAGCCGGGATCATCAGCAACGGGGCCAACGGATTGGAGAATGGACAAACCATCCCAACCATCATCCTGTTTGATGATTACTTTGACCTGATGCAGCATCCGGGATCGGGAATTGGTATTAATACCACCCCGGGATCACCTTATGTTACTCCTCATACAGTTAATATCTATATTGGATTTACAGGAGGAACCTATACGCTGGCACAACTTGATATCGCCGATTTCAATCCTTTCATGTTTGTAAGTCAGACCCGGGGACATGAGATCCACTTGCCCGACTATGCGCCAACGAGTCTTGTTGATCCGTCAATTTTCGGTTCAGCACAGGATAATAGTATCCCCTCTCAGGGAAAATACTACAAGACAGAGAGTAATCTTCCATGGGCGATCAACATCTATGAAAGCTTCGATTATCCTCAGGAGAAAATAGATATCATCACAGTATATCATCATTTCGTGGAGTGGGCAGTTAGCGGTGGTATAGATTATCCGGACTGGTATCAAGATAATGCAGGATACAGGGATAACACAAAGATTTATTAGTTGAGTTTTTTTACTGGTTAAAACATGTTGAATGTGCAGGGCCGTTTCGAAAGAAACGGCCCTTTTTTTATATCAGAACATCCTGAAATGCACTGGTTAAATCGATATATGCACATATGACATAAGGGTACATTTCACAGAAAATTCTTGACGCTTACTAAGATTCCCCACACACATACTTATTTCAACTTGATATGTACATATGATATAGTATATCTTTGATTTCGAACATGTTAAAAATCATCAAAATGAAAAAGTTAGTAATTGTATTCGTAGCTTTGCTTTTAATCTTCGCAGGATGTAAAAAGAACCTGGAGGTCATGGAACCGACCCCTTCACCTGCTCAGTTGATTAAAATGTCAGACTTGGTTGTCAATGCGGGTTTTGACTGGAAACTCTTCAAAACGCTTGATGTGACCATTATTCTGCCTAACCAGGAAGCAAATCCCGAAAAACTTAGGATCAAGTCGGCAACGTCAGACAAGATCTATTTTTCCGGGTATCCTGAAGATGGTTCAAATACCGTTCGGACCAAAGTTACCCTGCCAACTCATGTTGACAATGTATTACTCCAGTACGGAGACGGTTCGGAATACCCAATAGTAAACGTAATGATACAGGGCAATTTCCTGAACTATGATTTAAATAACCTCCTGAAAGGCGGTGGTGGAGGAATGCCTGCGGAATGTTGCGAAGGGCAGGTAACCTGGCTGAAACTTAAATACCTGGGCACTACTGGGAAGACAATTAAGGTCGTAGGAAAAAAGAGCACAGATATATTTTTTGAAGAATTTGTTCAGCCAAATGAACTTTTTGAATTTGTCGGAGATCCAACTAAAAGCAACAAGATGGGCGCAAAGATTAAAATGTACGAGAACGGTACGTTTACGACAGAGATCCATACCAGTTGTTCACAGGATATTTATACCGGGATGACATTTGACAATTTTTATGTTGAAGATGGAACAAGTCATGGTGCTGGTCCATTATGCCCATGGCCAGGAGGAGGAGATGACGATGACGATGACGATGACGATGACTTCGAAGGGACTCTTGCTTTTGAAGACTTATGGCCGGGTAAAGGCGATTATGACTTCAACGACCTGGTTGTCGATTACACTTTCGCCATTCAAAAGAATGTATCAGAGGAAATCGAACAAGTTACCGCCACATTCATTATCTATGCTTTTGGAGCAAGCTTTCACAACGGCTTCGGATTTACCTTCCCGAATGTATCACCAAGCTCAATTACCAGCGTAACGGGTTATAATATCGCCTCAGGCAGTATTTTCAATCTTTCACCCAATGGTACCGAAAGCGGTCAGTCAGCTGCTACCTTCATTGGATGGGATGATAGCTACAGGCTGATGCCACACCCGGGTTCTGGGATTGGAGTCAATACCACCGTAGGTTCACCCTATGTTACTCCTGTAACCATTGTTATGGAAATTGTATTTGTTGATGGAGCGGTCACTTACAGCGAGCTTGATATCGGTAATTTTAATCCGTTCATCGTAGTAGACCAGACAAGAGGCCATGAAGTGCATCTGCCAGATTATGTACCAACCAGTCTGGTTGATCCCAGCTATTTTGGAACGGCTAATGATGACAGCGATCCGACAAGTAACAGGTATTATGTGACAGAAAACAACTTACCATGGGGAATTAACATTCCTGATGTATTCGAATATCCTATTGAAATGGATCAGGTTCTCTGGGCATACTTAAATTTTGCCTCCTGGGCTGAGAGCGGAGGCGCAGTCAATGATGACTGGTACATGGATAAACCCGGCTACCGCGACGATAACTACATATACTAATTGAGTTTTGATTACTACCATGTTTAGGCTGGTTCATAGATGTGAGCCAGCCTTTTTTTTATCCAGGTTTTTGTTATTTTTACCGGAAGTTCATGCTTAATTAATCCTATATGGAAAGAGCAGCAAAAAAGACCGGATTTACCATCACTATCGTGGTAACTATAATCATTGTCTTATTTATTGTGATCTTCGTCATTGACTGGTTGCCTGATAGAAAAGTCATGCCAGCAAATGATATCCGGGAGTTTATTGAAGTTGCCCATGTTGAACAGGTCGATTCGCTAACGTTAACCAGGGCAATCAATCTCGCAGGCTCATATTTGAGTGACATCATGCTTGATAACGGACAGTTTGTATACAGGATAAACCTGGATACCACGGTTACAGTGAAACCAGGGTATAATATACTAAGGCATGCTGGCGCCATCTATGCCCTATGTATGTATCATGACCTGACCGGAGATACGCTGGCTTTTGAAACAGCCCAAAAAGCCGGCAAATTCCTGACTAAAGCAACCATCAAACCGGTGGGTGGTAAGCAGGATCTTCTTGGTGTCTGGTCTCTTCCCGGGATCCTCCGTGACAAATCTCCCCCTGAGTTAAAGCTGGGAGGTACAGACCTGGGATTGGTCGCTCTCTGCAGTTTGAAAAAGCTCGATCCCGGTGTTGTTTCGCTTGACACATTAAAAAAAATGGGAAATTTCATCCTCTATATGCAAAAGAGAGATGGTAGTTTTTATTCCAAATTCTATCCTTATAAGAATGGAAGAGACGACTCCTGGACTTCGCTCTACTACCCTGGTGAAGCATCCCTTGGCCTGTTGATGCTGTACGAGCTGGATCCGCAGAAAAAATGGCTGGAGGCTGCATCAAAGGGGATCGACTACCTCGATCGGATCCGCAGAGGCAGGGAGGCCATTGAGGCTGATCACTGGGCGTTGATGGCCAGTGAACTGCTATTACGAAACTTCGATATGAAAGAGAATTCTGAAGAGAAAGAAAAAATCATCAACCACGCGATGATAGTTTGTCGCAGCATGATCCATGCAAAGGCTGATTTTTCAAAAATCTCTGACTTCCACGGATGTCTTACCCCGGATGGCAGAACCACACCAACATCTACGAGGCTTGAAGGATTGCTCAGTGCTCTCACCTATATTCCGTTAAATGATACGGCAGCTATTGAATTTATCCTTGCTACCATCAATGATGGAACTGAGTTCCTGCTTCATGCCCAGTTGAAAGATGGACCGCATGCAGGAGCAATAACCCGCGGTTTTATTCCTGCCTCTGAACTAGCTTCCGGAGTATTCATCTATGGTGATAAGCGAGTACCCGAGATCAGGATTGATTACATTCAGCATGCATTGAGTGCATGGATTCAATATTACAACCTGTTTTATGCTGCTTCTTCCAGGCCATCTCTTCCTTCTCAGAAGTGATTGATTTTATGCTTTTCAACTAGGAATTGGTATAGATTATCCAGACTGGTATCAAGATAATGCATGATAGGGGATAACTCCACGATTCTTTGTTGAGTTTTATTGATAGGAATATGTCAAATGCGCAGGGCCGTTTCGAAAGAGACGGCCCTTTTTTTATATCAGAATAATATGAAATGCCCCTGTTAAATCGATATATGTGCATATAACATAAGGGTGCATTTAATGGAAAATTCCTGACACTTACTAAGTTTCCCTCCACACATACTAATTTCAGCTTGATTTGTATATATAATATGGTATATTTTTGATTTCGAACATGTTAAAAATCAACAAAATGAAAAAGTTAGCCATTATATTCGTAGCTTCGCTTCTAATCTTCGCAGGATGTAAAAAGAAGATGGAGGTCATGGAACCGACTCCTTCGCCTTCTCAGGTGACCAAGATGGCAGACATGAAAGTGAACGCTGATTTCGTCTGGAATACCGAAAAGAATATCCAGGTTGATGTGAAGAGCAATGTCAAAGGTGTGTTATACATCAAATCAAAAGATGGAACGATCTACCATAAAGCCAATAATTTCCACTCTCATTCTTTGGTTGGCTATTTCAGGATCACTGTTTGCAACCACACGGTATGTTTCTCCAACCGGTAGCAATACTGCTCCCTATACCAGTTTAGCGACAGCAGCCAACACCTTTCAAACGGCAATCACTGCCTGCAGTTCAGGCGACCTGATCCTGGTAGATGATGGGACATATATACTTACAACCAAGATCAACATCACCATTGGAATCACTGTGCGAAGCATCAATGGCTCTGCCACAGCCATCGTTGATGGAAACAACGCCACGAAATGTTTTGAGATCAATCATGCCAGTGCCGTGGTGGATGGTTTTACCATTATGAATGGATATAATCCATCCAGTTTTGGTGGTGGTGTGAATATTAAAAATGGAGGGACTGTACAAAACTGTGTATTGAAGGATAACCAGGCACGCGACGGTGGCGGAGCTGCTCTTGACTATGGAGGACTTATCGTCAATTGCATCATCAAAGACAATCTGGCCAGTGATAATGGTAGCAGCGGATACGGTGGTGGCGTCCGGTTACTTAATAGTGGTGAGATCCGGAATTGTGAGATTACCGGCAACACCTCAGTAAAATATGGTGGGGGGGTGAACATCTGGAATGCAGGTACGGTATACAACTGCGTAATTGCGAACAACTCCTGCCCGAATGGAGCAGGGATCAGAACCCGGAATAACAGCCAGATATACAATACGATTATCTATTACAATACAGGCAGTGCAAACTACACTGTCAGCGGAGGCGGTTATCACTATTACAACTGCTGTTCCACCCCGGCAATACCCGGAGCCTACAGCACCAACTGCATCACTGGTCCTCCGATGTTTGTCAGCATTACACCCGGCTCGGAGGATTATCACCTTCAGACAGGATCACCCTGTATCGATTCCGGGTTGAATGCGGGTTGGATGGCCACCACACCCGATCTGGACGGAAACACCCGGATCCAGGATGGTACAGTGGATATGGGTCCGTATGAATCATCACCTGCTCCGGTCGATACCGATGGAGACGGTGTGCCGGATGTCGATGATGACTACCCAACCGACCCGGAACGCGCCTTTGATAACTTTTATCCTGCTGCAGGATATGGAACATTGGGCTTTGAAGACCTTTGGCCCGGATTGGGGGATTATGATTTTAATGACCTGGTTTGCGATCATCGTTTTCAGATGGTAACTAACGCTTCCAACAAAATGGTGGAGATATTTGGTACATTCATCATCAAAGCATTCGGAGCTTCACTTCACAATGGCTTTGGATTCCAGTTTCCCAACGACAATGTTAGCCAGGCCCACCTGAATGTGTCAGGCTATGACATCGACGCAGGAAGTTATATCACTCTTAGCGGGAACGGCCTGGAATCAGGGCAGACAAAACCGACCGTAATCGTCTTCGACGATACCTACCGCCTGATGCAACACCCTGGTATCGGCACAGGAGTCAACACGGTTCAAACTGCCCCGTACTTAACACCTGACACCGTTAAGATCTTTATCGAATTTACATCGCAAACCTATACGATTGCACAGGTTGCCATATCTCAATTCAATCCGTTCCTCATTGCAGATCTGAACCGGGATGTCGAGATCCATCTGCCGGATTACCCGCCAACGAGCCTGGCCGACCAGACCCTGTTTGGAAGCGGGAAAGACGATAGTAATCCAGCTACCGACCGCTATTATAAAACCTCGACCAATCTCCCCTGGGCGATCAAAATATATGAAAGTTTTGCCTATCCGAAGGAAGAGATTCAGATTATTGATGCTTACAATCACTTTGTACAGTGGGCCGAAAGCAATGGCGCTCTCTTTCCCGGCTGGTACCAGGATAATCCAGGCTACCGGAACGCTTCGAATATTTATTAAGCAGCTGAAAACAGATTTCCCAGGATCACTTCCACATCTTGTAAGAACTTTACAGGGTTTTTGTCCACATTTCCCTGTATGGATCAGCATCTGACATAACAGGTCGTGTTCGATAGAACGAATGTAAGAAAAGATCCAGAACCCTTCATGACATAATTATTTTGGAGATTGCCGGAAAACCCTTATTTTTGCCCTCCCAATTCGAAAATCGAAAATCGAAAATCGTAATTCGTAATTGGCTTATGCCCAGATGGCGAAATTGGTAGACGCGCTAGTTTCAGGGACTAGTGTCCTTACGGATGTGCAGGTTCGAGTCCTGTTCTGGGCACACACAACTGAAAGCTACCTGTCTGACTCTATCAAGGTGATCCTCTTATCTTTTGGAGTCCAACTGGTTCCATCCCAAAAGTGAACCTTGATTAAATATACGTCAACTTTTGAAGTTTTATCATAACCATCTAAGGCCCAAATGTCAGGAAAGTAAACATCCGAAAGAGATGGTTTGATCTCTTGTGAAATTCCCACATATACATTGGTCCCTTTTGAATCATGATTTACAGGTTCATTATCCTCTCCATAGCAATAAACCTCAATTGTATATGTATCAATATTCTTTTTTGTGACATTTTGTGAAAACAACTTTAACAAGGGTGTCCCGGCTGTATCGTATACAATATCTGCATCTATAAAACAAAGAGGCAATCCGTTTTTGATTGCATAATCAACGCTGGCTTCCCGAAGACGTTTATCTATGTGTTTTGGAAATTTCGCCTGAGCATTTGTTTGCAATGTATATGTCAAGAAAAAAACAAATAATACAATCGGTTTCATCTGTTAATAATTTTGATTTTAATGGTCATATGCCTGTCCTGCATCACCTCACGTGGTTGTTCCTGATAATCCATTAACAAAATGTTTATTGATCTATCTCATCTCTAATTTCAAATCTCTCCTGATTTGTAGCTAAAAATTCTTTATTTCTACGAAGTATACAAACATATAAGTAGTTTCCGGGTTTTAATACCTCAGCATTTATTTGTTCCTGTATGATTTCATGGGGTGGATTTGCTTCCCCTATTCTTCTGAATAGAAGCCGTCCCGTCTTACCCTGATATACCTCGATTAAATATTCACAGCTATCTTTATCAGTTTGATATCCTGAGACAATAAGAATCTCTTCATCTTTGAGGAAAGAATTTTTTACTTCCTGGAAATCATCAAAGTCAAAGCCATTATTTTCAAGATCTTTCGCCGATCTGCATGTAAAAAGAAACGGCACTTCTGATGGCAAATAGAGGTTTGTTGATCTATATCCTATTGTGGTCATTTCCCGAACCTTAATAACATTATCCATCATATCTCTTATCTTTCGGTTAGATAAGCGACCGCTGGGGTGGCTTTCTATCCAAATGTCATTTACCGGAACTCCCAGCTTCATAGCAATCTCGGACAAAAACAACCCATCTGGATCCTTGACAGAATAATAAGATGGTGTTTTTTTTCCATATTCCGCTGGAAGGTTAAAACCAAAAGTCGCCTCAAGTTTTTCAAGATCATATGGAGGTAAATATTCATTCTTAACCACATTCTCAGGGGCGAACTCCTCTTTAGCTTGTTTTACAAAACACTGATTTATAGGATAAATCATATGATTGTATTTAAGATACGCATTCCCATCAGGGTCTAAGAAAACCTCTGCTTTTTTCCCTGATGTTGCCTCTTGGATAATAATTTGATGGTTGCCGGCATTAGCAACATTTATATCCCTTCTTTGCCCTGCTATCTTCAGTAAATTACCTACTACACTCAAGCCGGCTTTTTCAGTTGAGTTCATTTTATTAGCTGTTGTTGGATGTGACGCCAAAAAATCGATGACACCAGCAACAACAGTTTCGAATGCTTGTGAAAATGTTCCGGATATTATACAGCTAAAGCAAATTACCAAAACAAGACTTCGCATAATCACTTAAATTTAATTAATGCTAAGTTATAGAAAAGCAGCGCACCATTCTGCCTGATGAAAATATTTTTCCAAAAAACACGCATCCCTTCACCCTTAAATAGGATGTAATCTGTAGAGAATCCCTGGGGAAGTTATTGGACTTGGCAGAGAAAGATGCTGGGGGGACAAAGAGCCAGTGATCATCCCTTGAGCCTTCCGTATGAGATCATGAAGGCATTTGCGAAATATTTAGAAGAATTACTGTTTCACCAACTTTCCGGTAGATACGATGGTGCCATCTCCCGTGACCTTATAGATATAAACTCCATTTGGCAGTAGTTGAATAGAGATACGCTTGTTAATTGAAACGGGTTGTTGCAGAACTGTTTTTCCTGTCATATCCAGGAGTTCCAATTGGGTGTTTGTAAATTTAGTATCCATTGTAATGATGATGAATTCTGATGTAGGATTTGGGCTGATACGAATACCTTGTTCAGTTCGCTCTTCGGGAACAGCGAGGATGCCACCTCCATTGGTGGTTTTGATAACCGATGCGGGAGGGCCATAAGTTCCGATATATCCTACCTCCTTCGAGGGGAAATCCATGCGAAACAGGATGTCACTGGCGCCACTCACACGTGGGACCCAGGTGGCTCCATGATTGGTGGTGGTAACCAGGGTGCCGGCTGAACCTGCAGCATATCCGATGTTCCGGCTGGTGAACACAATTGTGTAGAAAATATCACTTGTTCCAAGGTTAAATTCCGTCCAGGAATTTCCTCCATTTGTGGTTTTCATTATCGTTGAATTGGAGCATGCCAGGTAACCCGTATCACGAGTGGTAAAGAAAACGTCTTTAACTCCAATTGTTTGCCCCAGGTTTTTAGGTGTCCAGCTGTTCCCTCCGTTGATGGTTTTTAGGATCGTGGTAGAAGACCATTCGATAGAAACATAACCGACAAGAGCCGTTGGGAAGTGAACAGAACTCAGATCTTCCGTTGTTCCCAATGTAAGTTTGTCCCATGTAGCACCCTGGTTGATTGTTTTGTACATAAGCCCATCCCTGCATACAATATAACCGGTAGTTTCATCGAAGAAATAGATTCTGCTGGGAGTTGCAAAGCCACCCCCAGTTGTGGGAAGCGTAGCGGTTGTCCAGGAACTGCCCCCATTGATGGTTTTGCCGACCTTGGGCTCTGATGAACTACTTGCTCCAACAATGAAGCCGATGCTTTCGTTCATGAACCATACCCCGTTAGGTCCATTTACAAAAACATCCCGGCATACCTCACTCCAGTTTTGTCCCCCGTCTGAGGTTTTGTAAACCTGGTGATAACCACATACATAACCAACCGATTCATTGAGGAAGTGGATGCCATAAACGGTCATTGGTTCGGCATAATTCGTGGGTGCCCACTGTGCGGTTGCACAAAAGCAACCTGCGAGAATGAATAAAATGAGAAAGACGATTTTTTTCATGGTTTTTTTTGATAAAGATACACTTTTTTATGTGCAAATTAAAATCCGCTCAACTCTAATGTCACCGTTGGAATCAATAATAGCAATCCCAGGATAAAGAGGATCAAGATCAAGGGAAAGACCCACTTGACCCATTTGGAATAGGGGATACGGGCGATGCCAAGAACTCCCATCAGAACACCGGAGGTGGGAGTGATCATATTCGTGAAGCCATCACCAAACTGGAAAGCCATTACAGTAGCCTGGCGCGAGACATGGATCAGGTCCGAGAACTGCGACATGATCGGCATGGTCAGCGCCGCTTTGGCCGAGCCGGAAGGCATGAAGAGGTTGATGAAGGTCTGGATGACATACATCATGCTGACAGAGGTGAACCGCCCCCAATCAGCCATGCCGCTTGAAACATAATAGAGAAGTGTGTCGATCACTTTCCCGTTCTTGAGGATGATGATGATCCCTCCGGCGAGGCCAACAATCAGGGCGGCAGAGAGGATATCCTTCACCCCGTCGAGGAAAAATTTTGTGATCTCATTCAGGCTGTAATTCATAGCCAGCCCTGAAGCCAGTCCCATGACAAAGAAGAGGGTGGCGATCTCCATCACATACCAGCCATAACCCATCACACCTACAATCAGGAAGGCGATTGTGAAGAAGAGGAGGTTGAGAATGAAGAACTGAACAGTTTTTCGGAGGGCCAGAATCCCTGTTATCAGAAACAGCCCGGCCAGGATCGGCAGGATAGGGAAGGTCCATGAAAAGTTTCCGACCTGGATGGTCGATTGAGGGTAGATCACCGAATAGATGACCAGGCTAATCTGGATAGCGCCGAAGACAAACCAGGCAGACCGGGGAGTATGGAACTCGATCTTCTCTTTCTGCTCATCGGCAGCTTTCCGCCAGTATTCATCATCGTCATATACGAGAGATTTTGTCGGGTCCTTGCGGATCTTTTTAACATACCAGAGGATATATCCGATCCCGATTACATTGATGATGATGAAACAGATAAACCGGTATTCTATCCCGGAGAAAAGGGGAAGATCTGACAATCCCTGGGCGATCCCGATGGTAAATGGATTAAGGATCGCGCCGGTGAAACCCAATGCGGCAGCCACAAAACAGAGGCTGACGCCAACAATCGAATCGTATCCCATTTTGATTGCCAGCGGGACAAAGATGATCGTAAACGCAATGGTCTCTTCACTCATCCCGAACACAGCGCCGAAGATGCTGAACATCAACATGATCATAACGATGATAACATTATCGACACCCAGGGATCGGAGAAACCGGTTGTGTTCCATCCGTTTGGTGAACCGCAGGAAAGCATAGATCCCCATGTCGATCGCTTTGGTCCGGTTCATGATCCAGAAAGCGCCTCCGATCAGCAGGATGAAGACGATGATATCGGCTTTATCCACGAAGCCGTCGAAGAGGGCGGAGAAGATCTCCCATGTTTGTGGTTCGTTGCCGGTGAAATTAAAACTCTCCGGGTTGATCACCTGCCGTTCCACACCATTGACAACGATAGTCTGCCTGTCAAACGTCCCACCCGGCACGAACCAGGTGAGGATCGCGGCAAAGATGATAACAAAAAAGACAATGACATAGGTGTTCGGGAAAGCTCTTTTTCGTGGCCGTGTCATATGAATGCTATTGATCTTCCGGCTAAAATAGTTATTTTTGATTCAATGAAAAATTTCAGCCGATACCGGAATAGCATCTGTATCACCCTGCTGGTTGGTATTGTGATATCCTGCTCCACCCTCCCGGAGATGATTCCTTCTTCGGATGAGGATCTCTCGTTTGTGGTGGTCGGAGATATGCAACAGGGGTTGGGCATCTTCAGCCAATTAGCTATCCATATCAGTAACCTGGAACCGGCTCCCTCTGCCACTTTTTTTCTGGGAGATTACATGGCGGAATCCGGTCTGGAGATCGAGTGGCTGAATTTCTGGAACTATGCTGAACCCATCACTGCAAAGATGCCGGTATTCCTGGCCCGAGGGAATCATGAAGGGAACACCCAGGAAGATAATTATGCACTTCGACAGTATGGCAAGTTCCCCGACGGTCCTTTTTATCGCTCGATCCGTATTCAAGAGATCGTTTTCCTGATCCTCGATACGCATGAGGAAGGAGAAGGGAACATCATCCTTGATGACCAAAAATCCTGGTTACATGAGCAACTCACGCGTGTTGAAAGGGATACCACTGTACGTCATCTCTTTATATGCATGCATCACCCCCTGTTTCCGAAGGGCTTCCATCAAAGAGGTGGTTTGTGGAATGCGACGGAAATAGATTCCCTGTTTCAAGCAAACCGGAAGGTGAAGGTTGTTTTTTCGGGACATGATCATCTCTACAACAGGTTCATCAAAGACAATATCAACTATATCATAACCGGAGGAGGAGGGGCATACCTCCATCATGGGTACGGAGGGGATTATCACCATTTCGTCAAAGTGTCAATATACCGGCAGGAGAACCGGATCAATATAAAAACAATCGACATATTCAATGAAATCGTGGAAGATTTTGATATTTAACTGCCTGCTGTTGGGCTTCGGATTGACCAGTCCGGTTAATGGGCAAGAGCTTTCCGTCCGATCCGGGCTATACGACTTCACCAACCTTACTACCCGGGAATTCTATGTGGTTGCACCCACATTGTTGGTCGGATACGATGTTTGGACCATCTCACGGCTTTCATTCCAGGTTACATCAGGGCTTTCATTTAATACCAGTAAATACAACAACGATCGGCACTTTCTATACATGATCCCGCTTTTCCTGACTGCCGACTACCACCTGCCCAATCCCCTTGCCCGCCTCTTCCCGGTGATCGGAGGAGGATTTTGCCTGATGCAGAAAATCGATAAAAATGCCTTCCTGCAGAAAACCCATTATGGGATGACTTATGGCTTTCAGGTTTCTGGCGGACTTAGATATGGACTGAAAACAGGATTGTTGTTAACCCTAGATATTGCTTACAATATCTTCATTCCCTTTACGACCGAAGAGACCAATATCAATGGCTTTCTTTATTCGTTTGGATTAAGGATCCCTATCAGCGGGAACCATTAATACTTTCTTTTTTAAGAACATAACTTTTTTTCATGGACACAAAGGATTTCAGAGAGCATGCCCATCAGATAGTGGATTGGATGGCCGATTACCTTGAGCAAATAGGAGAGTACCCGGTTACACCGCAGATCAGTCCGGGAGACATTAAAAAACAACTTCCCGGCTCTGCACCCCTCAATAGTGAATCGTTTGAAGAGATCTTTGCAGATTTCAAATCGATCATCCTGCCAGGGATGACCCACTGGCAACACCCCGGTTTTTTTGCCTATTTCCCGGCAAACAACAGTGAACCCTCAATCCTCGCTGAAATGCTGACCGCAACCATGGGATCGCAATGCATGCTGTGGCTAACTTCACCCGCTGCCGAGGAGCTGGAAGAGCGGATGATGGAGTGGCTTAGAGATATGCTCGGATTGCCCTCTGATTTTATCGGAGTGATACAGGATACCGCATCCTCTTCCACTCTTGTAGCGATCCTGACTGCACGTGAACAGCGAACAGAGTATGAGATCAACAGAAGAGGATTCACAACGTTGCACCGTTTTCGCCTGTATACATCCACACAAGGGCATTCCTCTATTGATAAGGATGTAAAGATCGCCGGTATCGGGATTGAAAACCTGGTGAAAGTGGAGGTAGATGACACCTATGCCATGGTTGCTTCCGCACTGGAAGCGGCCATCGAAAAGGATATCGCTGCAGGCTATATCCCATTGTGCGTTGTCTCCACGATTGGGACCACCAGTTCGACAGCCATTGATCCGATAGGTGAGATCGGAGAAATCTGCAGGAAATATAACCTCTGGCACCACATCGATGCATCCTATGCCGGAACAGCTCTGCTTTTACCCGAAATGCGCTGGATGGCAGAAGGAGTTGACATGGCCGATTCGTTTGTCTTCAATCCGCACAAATGGATGTTCACTAATTTTGACTGTTCAGCCTACTTTGTGAAGGATAAGCAGGCTCTGATTAGCACCTTCAGCATCCTTCCCGATTACCTGAAGACTCCGGAGGACAAACGGGTGAACAATTATCGCGACTGGGGGATCCCCCTGGGAAGGAGATTCCGTGCATTGAAATTGTGGTTTGTAATCCGGACTTACGGGATAAAAGGATTGCAGGAGAAGATACGGGATCACATTCGCTTCGGTCAATGGCTGAAAGAGGAGATAATCCGTTTAGAAGGAGTCGAGATCATGGCGCCCGCTCCCCTTAACCTGGTCTGTTTTCGTTTCAACCCGGGTAATTTACCATCTGAAGAGGAGATTGATCTGTTGAACACAGAAATCCTGGATCAGGTTAACCGGAGCGGGAAGGTGTTTTTAACACAAACAACGTTGGATGGCAAGGTAGTCCTTCGCTTCGTTGCGGCTCAAACACACACCAGCTTCAAGGATGTACAGCAGGGGTGGGATTTCATTTATCATCAGGGAATTTCTCTGGCGGACCGAATGCCGGGTTGGTAAGAAACACCTCATCATGAAGGGTGGCAAGGAAGGCTTTCAGGTCGTTTTTCTCGGATGGCGTTAACTGAATCCCTCCGTTATTGATGTGGTGCATCAGCGGGTTGATATATGGCGACCAGACCAGGTGATGGGAGTAGAACTCGATCACCTCATCGAGGGTAGCAAACCGTCCGTCATGCATGTAAGGCCCCGTGACTGCAATATTCCGCAGGGTGGTTGCTTTGTAAGCACCGTAGTCCATCGGATCGCCGGTCACATGATACCGGTCCCGGGGATCTTCAAACGGTCCGGTGAAGATCGAATCCTTGCCGTTGTTATAAAAGAGGTGTGTGGTGAACAGGGGATTTCCGGATCCTCCGTGGCAGTGAAAACAATCGGCTCCCTCCTCCGTGGTGAAGAGAATGAATCCACTGAGTTCCGATGGGCTTAGCTGGACTTTGCCCTGAAGGTAGTTATCAAATTTCGAATTGGCCGAGATGAAGGTTCGGATGAACTGAGCAATGGCGCGGCCTATGTTCTTCATGGTAATGGTTTCGGATCCGAAAGCGGTGTGGAAGAGTTCGGGATATCCCGGGATATTTTGGAACAACTCTTTGACACGATTGGTATCTCCATTCATCTCATGCACAGCAACAATGCCCATCCATACGATATCTTCGATGTTCTGCACTGCCCCGTTCCACAGGTACCCCGTGTGGTTCCAGAGCAGGTTTACCATCGGTAACATGACATGAGGCGTAGGTTTGCCGGTGATGCCATGAGGGAACCCGCCGGTGAATACCGGGTGATCGATACCGCATTCAAACGAGTTTGCCTGGAGGTGGCAGGTGCTGCAACTCATGAGTGAGTCGGGATGAGTGCGTCCCGAAAGCCGGCCGTCGTAAAAGAGATACCTCCCAAGCTCAATGCCTTCGACGGTCATCGGATTGTCGGCCGGGATATTCAGATCTGTCGGAAATCCAAAAGGAATTTCAATGTGATATGGTGTTGTCTGATAGGGTGGGGGAGTTGGATCTTCCTTTTTACATGAGAAAAGCAGAATTACGCTTAATAGCAATAAAACAATTATTAATACTATGATTACTTTATGTTTACGGATATTTAACATTTCTATTCGATAATGACTGTAAACACATCAGCTCCATTCTCACACGCCATCTTCATCGCCTCCTGATTCTGCATGATCATCCCGCCCCACACATCGTGATCGTAGGTATGTGGTGACCTGAACCAGTTCTCAATGTTCATCGTTATCAGGATCTTCCTGGTCTGGTTCTTTTCAAGGGTAAATGATGAATTGGGAAGTGCGACCTGGAAATAATTCTGGACAAACCCGGAAATTGAATCCGGAAAACTGTAATAGATCTGTCCGATCCCAAGGTGGAAATTAAACGGACGTACCTGCTGATTTTCATCGAGCCATTTTCCGTTCAGCTTCATGTAATGGTAACCCCCTCCCAGGTGTTCAGGCCAGAACATGAAAGATTCAGGTGGGTTGGGAAATATTAGCGACTGGTTCTTCTCTTCATTGATCCCGAAAATAAAAGAGATAGACGAGTAGGTTCCTGCCGGGATGTTGTCAGATACATGCCAGCTCTGTGTTTCCGGAAGATCCGAGTCAATGTAGTGAATAGTTTTCGAATCCTGGATTTGATAAATGTTTCCTTCGGAATGATTCAACTTCACATCAGAGATGAAGAACTGGATTTCGTTGACCATGTAATGATTTCCTGCTTCATTGACGTAGATCATTGTATCTGCCTGCAGCCCCTCTCCGTCAACCAGGAAGTCAAATTGCAGGATGAGCGTCTGTTGCGATGGTTCATCTGTTGGTTTATCTTTTTTGCATCCGGTAGCCAGGAGAACGATCACCGGCAGGATAACGAAGAATCCGAACAGGGCAGGTAACTTCATGCTTTGATTTGTTATTCCAGGATCAGGTAATCAATGATCAGCGGGATCTCTTCTGGTTTGACACCGTGTTGTTCGAGGTATGGGCTGTCTTCCCGGAATGCTTCCACGAATAGTTTTTTATCAAACCCGGTTGTGGCCAATGCCGATCTGTAAAAGCTCAATGCTTTTTCCCGCTCACCCTGGCAAAGGGCTACATGCCCGGCATTCATCAGGTCGTATGGGCCGGGTTCTTTTGTTGATTCCAGGATCTCATGGTAAGCTTCAGCTGCCTGCTCCATATTTCCGAGGATGAAATGACTGTAGCCGATAGGGCGTAGTGCTTTAAGGTTACCCGGAGAGAAAAAGCGGACCTGGTTATAGTTCTTGATCGCCTCTTCGTACGCTTTTAAGTTGAGGTGACACTTTCCGGCCTGCGAATGAAGGTTCAGGTCTTCGGGCTGTAGTTTCAGCGCTTGGTCAATATATTCAAGCGCTTGACTGAAATCGTTCAGTTTGATCGAACACCAGGCCAGCTTCTTCAGGATCCAGAGCCTGTCGGTATCGAATAACTCCGCTTTCTGGTAAGCTTCCATCGCCTCCTGCCAGTGACCCGTCTTCTGCCAGGCATACCCTAATTTCTGATAGAGCTGACTGCTGGAGAGTCCAAGTGTCTCCATGAAACGATACATGGCAATAGCCTCCTTCCAATGGTCTTTAGAGAAATAGAATGCTGCAAGTTGTTCTGTAAAGGTTTTCTCGTCAGCGAATTTCCGGTAAAATTCAAGCTGGTTAAATTTCAATTTCCATTGGAAGATATCATCAAATTCGGCTTTACTGGGATAGAGTTTGTAAAAGCGATAGAGGTCCTGGATATACTGGGTGAAGATAGCGTTAGAGATCATGGCGGGATCGACGATCTCCTCTTCCGATGCCATCTCTTTCATCTGCTCCAGCTCAGCTTCGAAATGAGTAACGATCATTGAACGTTGTTGAGGCGGGATAGCCTGGAAGTTCAGGGCAAAAGAGTACTTGTCGGAATTGCAGATGTAGAACGCTTTTTCAAGCCCCTCCATCAGCCGGTGCCGGATATCTTCATCCTCCTGGCCTGCTGCCTGAAGGGCCGGATGGTTGTGATAAAACGGGACAAACCAATTGTTCAGGGTGTTGAAAAAATCGAACCGTTTCAGCATCGCAAACGTACTCATGAAAACATCCGCGCCCTCCATCTGCATCTTGCTAAACTTCTCGATCTTTTCGAAGAGACCGGGAACCTCATCGATGATCTCTTTCCACACAGGATTTTCCTCTTCAGGATCGTCCTCTTCAACTACTTCATCGAGCTGAAGCTTGTCACCGATCTTTGGCATCATCTTTTGCATATCAGGCATCACCTCCTCCTGAAACTCTTTGGTAATCCGTTCTGTCTCACCAGCCATGAGGAGTTGCAGAATGATCGCCTCCACATCCTTCCGGATCTCATCATCCTTACTCAGGTCATCGATCAGTTTTATGATGTGCGGATAATAAGGAATCCTGTCGTCGTAACGGATCAAGGCCAGTATCAATCCGGTTAGCGCTCTGTGGTAGACTTGTTGGTCCCGTTTCAGAATGAATTCAGATAGGAGCTGCAGCTTTTGCGGATCAAAAAAGTTGAGAAGACTCAGGGTCAGTGCGCTTACAATCAGGCACTTTTCGTGCCATTCAACATCCTTGTCCTGGTTGATATATTTAATAAGTTTGATATGGGAATCTGTCAACTCCCGTGATAACCAGATCAGCTTGAAGATAGAGTCGGAGACCGGGGTGGGCACTTTCTCGCTATCAAGCAATTCAGATACTTCGTGAGAGAAGAAGATTTCATCGATCTTTGCAGAGATCGCTGACGAATCGGTTCCAAACTCCCCTTCCAGGCGAATCCGGGTTTGCCGTTTTACAGGGTAGGTGTCTTCCAGAAGGTGATTTTTCAATTCATCTGCCAGGTTAAGTATCGAAGCGGATATCGAGAGCAGTATCTCATTCCGTTGAGGGTCGGCAACGCCCTCATAGGCATATCTCAACAGGTTTTTATAATTCTCTTCAATGGATTCCAGCTCGTAGAAGTATTCAGAGCGGGTACTCTGTCTGATCAACTCTTTCATATTTTCAAGGGCAAAGAAAAGCCTTCCATCGAACACATCTCTGGTCAGTTCGTTACATTTATTCTCTATCTCTTTCCGTGTCATCTCGTCTGGAAATTAGTTATCAAACTTAATAAATTCCCTCTTTGAAAGAACGGTTTCATCAGTTTTTTGTTATCTTTGAGAAGAATATTCAATTCAACCTGAAATTATGAAAGCAAGATTTACTATTTTGCTGGTATCGGTATTCCTGTTCACATCTTTTTTATCCGGACAGGATCGGGGGATGAAACCGGTCCAGGTGCCTGTCGATGGGAAGACTACCACGCTTTATAACAGTAGTCATGCCCTGCTTATCGGTGCGGTGGATTACCAGTCGGGCTGGCCGCAACTTCCGGGAGTTCGTGATGAAGTAACCATGCTGAAGAGCGCGCTGGAACGTAATGGTTTCGCTGTCGAAGTGGTGATGAACCCCACTTCAGATCAACTCTATCGGGCCTTTACCGATTTCATTAACTTATATGGCCAGGATCTCGACAACCGTCTCCTCTTCTTTTTTGCCGGACACGGATATACCTTAAAAACAGCATGGGGTGAGGAGCTCGGCTATCTTGTGCCAGTGAACGCACCCAATCCAAACTATGACCCTGGCGAATTTCAGAACCAGGCGATGGAGATGGCCCAGGTGGAGATCTATGCCCGTCGCCTGCAGGCGAAGCATGCGCTCTTTATCTTCGACGCCTGTTTCTCCGGAAGCCTCTTTTCAAACACACGTTCCATACCGGAGATTATCACCTATAAGACTACTCTGCCCGTAAGGCAGTTTATTACCAGCGGCAGTGCTGAAGAAACGGTACCCGACAAAAGCATTTTTGCAGAACTATTTGTCAGGGCATTGGATGGAGAAGCTGACCTGGACAGGAATGATTATATCACCGGAAGCGAATTGGGTGATTACCTGCAATCGAATGTCGTCAATTATACCATGAGCAGGCAGCATCCTCAATACGGAAAGATCCGTAATCCAAACCTAGATAAAGGTGATTTTGTCTTTCCGGTATCAAGTGAGGAAACTGCAGTATCTCCTGGCACAACTGTCTCAACTACCATTGCCACTCCCCCCAGGACCACTGTCACTCACCCCAGGGCCACTGTCACTACCCCCAGACCCACTGACATAAAATCCCAAAGAGAAATTGATGAAATGAACAGAGAAATTAATGAGTTTACCCCGATGGCATTTGTAGAGGGAGGTACCTATCTGATGGGAGCATAGCGTGGCAAACGATATGAACGGCCGTTGCACTATGTTAAACTGGATGATTTCTATATTTCCAGCCATGAGATCACCCAGAAAGAGTGGTATGAGATCATGGGAGCAAACCCCAGTGCCTTTAAAGGATGTGAGGATTGTCCGGTCGACCGGGTGAGCTGGAAAGATGTTCAGACGTTTGTTACCAGATTGAATGAGAAAACAGGATTGAATTACAGGTTGCCGACAGAAGCCGAATGGGAGTATGCTGCCCGCGGTGGAAATAAGAGCCTGGATCAGAAATATGCCGGCAGCAATGACCCGAAAACAGTTGCCTGGATGAAATCGAACTCCAGGGCCCGGACACATCCGGTTGGGACGAAGCAACCTAACGAACTGGGGATCTATGACATGAGCGGCAATGTGCTGGAGTGGTGCAGTGACTGGTTCGGGAAGTCATATTATAGGATCAAAGGAACACACCACAATCCAACTGGCCCACGGAAGGGAGTCGAACGGGTTGTTCGGGGAGGGAGCTATAAATACGACGCAAGCCTGATTCGCGCGGCAGCCCGGCTTGACCTGCGGGAAAAGTCCAGATATCCAGATGTCGGATTCCGGCTGGTTTTGACAGAAAAGTGATATGAAGATCATTTTCGCTTTTTTTTTTCTTTCCTGGCTGATTCTTCCTCCTGTCTTTTCCCAGAAGAATACGGGTGAAATTGACATTTCTATTAACGGGGAGAAATTTCTTTTATATAAAGATAGCTATGCACTGCTGATCGGCATCAGTAATTACTCCAATGGCTGGCCGGTTCTCCCAGGTGTGAAGGAGGATCTCTACAAGGTCAGGAATGCCCTGGAAAAAAATGGGTTTGCTGTGATGGCAATCTGGGATCCTGATAAGGATCAGATGGATGATGCCATCACTGAGTTTATCAGAAACTTCGGCCAACAACAAGATACACGACTGTTGATATATTTTGCCGGTCATGGGTATACAGCCAAATCGAGTTATGGAGAGTCGATCGGATACCTGGTGCCGGTAGATGCACCACGGCCGCAATTGGGATACGGTAAGTTTCAGGCCCGGGCTATGGAAATGGCCCAGTTTGACCTTTATTCAAAACGGATCCAGTCAAACCATGCCCTCTTTCTATTCGATGCCTGCTTCTCCGGATCCCTCTTTACAAGTAAAGTATTACCCAAACCGCTCTCAAAAGAGATGATGGAACCTGTTCGCCAGTTTATTACCAGTGGATCAGCGGATGAGCAGGTACCTGATAAAAGCATCTTTTGCCGGCAGTTTATTCACGCCCTGACCAGTGCTGAAGGAGATTATGATCAGGATGGCTATATCACAGGCACTGAATTGGGTGAATTCCTTCAGAAGAGCGTGATCAACTACTCCCGCGATACCCAGCATCCACAATACGGGAAAATCCGAAATCCGAGACTCGATAAAGGAGAGATCATCTTCATCACAACCACCACGCCATACCTCACTACCCTCACTACCCCCACTACCCCCACTACCTCACCACCTCACCGTACCACCACTCGCACTACTTCTACTACTCCCACCACCTCACCACTTGTTACCACCACCTCACCACCTGAAACTACCTCACCACCTCCCCACATCACTACTTCACCACCTGAAACCACTTCCCTCTCTCCCAAACCATATACCGACAATTCCGGTGAATTGAAAGTAGTCACCAAACTTACCGGTGATCTCTATATCAACGATATCTTCTACCGCACGATTGTAGGTAACTCAACGGTGATGCTGTTCAATGTGCCTACCGGCAAGCAAAGGCTGGAACTGAAAGGTGCCTCGCCATGGAAAAAAAAGATCAGGATTACCAGAGGCGGGGTAACTGTTGTGTGGATAAAATAGTGACTGGCGAACAATTACTTTTTTTGCCCATATTTCTCTGCTATTGCAAGGAAATTAGCCAGGTAAATATTCCCCTGGTTGTATTCATTGATTACCCCTCCGTGAAATTGCTCGCTGTATGCTGGCCTTTCGGAACTTTTCAGGGTCTGAATATATGATGATTTTGATGTGACATGAAATTCGCTGTATCTCTCATCCTTCATAAAAAGAGCACTCAAAGGACTGATCGCCCAACTGTGGATCTCCACCGCTCTGAATGGATTTGGAACATCCTTAAATATCGGATCGTTGACATATTCCGGCAGGATTTGAATCTCCTCAGGGATTTGCCCTTCAGTCAATCTGAACATCGTATCATCAAACCAACCCATCCAGTGCGCAAAGCTCATACCGTATGCCATCGCATAAAACTCATTTCCTGCACAAATTCCCATCATAGGGATATCAAATACCTCCCGGTAGATCTCAAATTCCCCGTAATATTCAAACATAGGCAGATACTGCCAGTCTGCATTGTTACCGCTGAAAATAATCGCCATCGGCCGGTTTTTCAGATTGCGTAAAACCTTCAGTGACATTTCATAATGAGGGATGGTAACAGACTGATAACCTCTCTCTTTAACAAATTTAGCCAGATCCGTGTATGTATATCCATTCATTTGATTCCCAATAAGAAGCACATAATTACTCATTGGAACTTTAGGAGTTCGCGGTTCACCATGTGTATATGGGATGATCGTATTCAATTGAGCCTGTAACGCATTTTGTGAATAGATAACCAGGCGGTAGTATCGTGTATTCACAGGCTTGAAATCGATAATATTTCTGTATGTATCGTTATTCTTTATTTCTGTGCCTTCAATATCTGTCCA